>DASXIA010000107.1:0-71971 GCA_036488155.1 Streptosporangiaceae bacterium
AGCCCAGCACGAAGTGGTACCGCAGCCAGGATTATTACGACAGCGCCACCTGGCGCGGCACGTGGGCTCTTGATGGTGGCTCGCTGATGAACCAGGGCGTTCACTACCTTGACCTGCTGCTGTGGAGCATGGGACCGGTCGCCGAGGTGACCGCGCTGTTCTCGACCCAGACTCACCAGATAGAGGTGGAGGACGCCGCGCTGGCCGTGCTGCGATTCTCGTCAGGAGCGGTCGGGACGATCGTGGCGAGCACGGCGGTCTTCCCCGGCTCCGCCCAGCGTCTGGAGATCAGCGGCACCCGCGGCACTGTGGTAATCGAGGACGGCGAGATCATCCGCTGCGACTTGAGCGCCGATAGTGCCGAGGCGAGCCCGCGCGAGAGCCTGACCGCTAGCGGCAGTGCGCCACCAACGGCCGCGTCGACGCCGACCGGCCTGAAGATCGCCAGCCACGCGGCCCAGATCAGCGATCTTCTGCACGCGATCGATGAGGGCCGCGCGCCGTTGGTCACCGGCGAAGACGGGCGCGCCGCCGTGGAGCTTGTGTGCGCCGTCTATGAATCCGCTCGCGACGCGCGCACCGTGCGGCTGCCGGCGGTGTCCCGTGTGCGCGACAACCCGCCGGGCTCGTCATGACATTCGTACTCAGCGGTTTCGCCGACGAGATCTCGCCCGACCTTGATGAACAGCTGGCGGTGCTGGCAGCAGAATCCATCTCGCATCTTGAGCTGCGTAGTGTCTGGTCCACTAACGTCGCCGACCTCGATGACACACAGCTCGGCCGACTCCGGCGCCGGCTCCACGAGTCCGGCGTGCACGTGTCAGCGATCGGTTCGCCAATCGGCAAGATCAGCGTCGACGCCCCACTGGCGCCGGAGCTGGAGCGGCTGCGCCGCGTCGCTGACGTAGCGTGTGAGCTCGGCACGACGCTCGTGCGAGTGTTCTCGTTCTTCATTCCGCAGGCGCAAGATCCTCAGCTTTATCGCGCGCGGGTCATCGACCGCATGGGCGAGCTAGCGGCGCTCGCAGCAGATCGCGGCCTAGTCCTTGCACACGAGAACGAGAAGGATATCTACGGCGATCGGCCAGAGAGATGCGCGGACATCATCGCAAGCGTGGGCTCGCCTGCCCTGCAGGCGACCTTCGATGCGGCGAACTTCGTGCAGTGCGGCGTCCGGCCGTACTCCGACGCCTACGAACTTCTCCGGCCACATCTCGTGTACGTCCAGGTCAAGGATGCGCTGACAGCCACAGGCGACGTTGTTCCGGCCGGCCAGGGCGACGGCCAGATCCGGGAGACGCTGGCCGCCCTGCGCGACTCCGCCTTCCAGGGTTACCTGTCGCTAGAGCCGCATCTGGCCCTGGCAGGGCGCTTTGGCGGCTTCAGCGGCCCTGACGGCTTCCGGCTCGCTTGCGGTGCCCTGAAGGACCTGCTCGCAGAACTGCCGGTGCAGTGGAAGTGACCAAGGCTGGCACACCCGGACGGTGACATACCCGCTCGCCAGAAGATCCGCGCTAGGTTGTGCGTCATCGGTCACGACCTGGCTGGCTCCGCCAGTCCAGGGCATCGCGGAGGCAGTGATGACAGCTACCCAGGAGCATACGGAAGGCGGCGCTCAGGCGGTTAAGGCCCAGCCGGCCAGCTGGCACTTCACCAAGCCTGTGACGGACGCCGCCGCGCTGCGCGACATCAAGCATGACCTGAACCACCTGCACGAGAAGGCCGAGCAGATCAAGCAGGCGCCACAGGAGTTTCATCCGAAGCTAGTGGTCTCAGATCACGTCCGCGGCAGCAGCATCCTGGACAAGATCGCGGATGCGGTGAACCGCATCTGCGGATCCATGTGGGTGTTCCTGGGGATCACCGTCGGAATCGTCGGGTGGCTGTTCCTGGGCAACGTCATCGGCTTTGACCACACACCATGGCCGTTGCTGCTCACGATCCTGAACCTCCCGCAGCTATCGATCATGATCTCGCTTCAGGTCAGCGCGAACAGGGCGCAGGCGGCCAGTGACAAGCGAGCGATCGCGGATCACGAGACGCTGATCGCGCTCCATGAGATGGCCAGGCAGCAAATCGACATCCTGCACGGGCAGGACCGCGTGCTGGCATTGCTGAGCAACTTCGCTAGCAACGACATGCCCGGCCGGCAACAGGAGATCCAGCAGACGGTAAATCAGATCCTGGCGGCCGTCGGCGGCGGCGCAGAACACGGGGCGTGATCGGGCGATGCGGCTGCTGGTGCTCTCCGGGCAGGACGTGCATGCCCTGCTCGGCCACAACGAATGCGCCGAAGCGATGCGCGGCGCGCTCACAGCGCTGGCGTCTGGCCGGGCGCAGCAGCCGCTGCGCACTGTCGTCGCCCCGGACGGCGCGGCCGGGCTGATGGCGCTGATGCCGTCGTACCTGAATGCGGAGACGGGGCCGGATAGGGACCGGGAGGCGGCGTACGGACTGAAGGCCATTTGTATTACTCCCGCCAATCCGGCTGCTGGACTGGACGCCCACCAGGGCGTAATCCTCCTTTCCAGCGGCGCGACGGGAGAGCCGCTGGCCGTGCTGAACGCCTCGGCGGTCACGGAAATACGGACCGCCGCCGTCTCGGTAGTCGCGACTGAGCTGCTAGCCCGGCCGGATGCCGATCAGCTTGCCGTCATCGGCATCGGCGTCCAGGCCCGGGCGCACATCATGGCGCTGGACGGCGCGCGCCACCTCAGCCAGATCCGGGTAGCCGGCCGCGATCCGGTCCGGGCGCAGCAGTTCGCTGCCAGCTTCGACGGGCAGACTGCCGCGCCGGTTAAGGCCTGCCCGTCGCCGCGCGAGGCGGTGGCCGGCGCCGGCATCGTCGTGACCGCGACCAACTCCGCGCAGCCGGTCCTGGACCGGGACTGGATAGCGCCCGGCACCCACATCAACGCGGTCGGCGCGTGCCTGCCGGGCCAGCGGGAGCTCGACACGGCCACGGTCGCCGCCGGGGTCCTGTTTGCTGACCGCCGGGAGTCCCTGCTGGCTGAGTCAGGTGATTACCGGCTGGCCGCAGCTGACGGCGCGGTGACTCCGGCCTGCGTGCGGGCGGAGCTGGGCGAGCTCTTGCTCGGCACCGCGACCGGACGCGCGACCGCAGACGAGATCACCATTTTCGAGTCACTGGGCCTGGCGATCGAGGACCTCGCTGCGGCTCGCCGCGTCTATGAGCTGGCCGCGCAGAAAAGCGTCGGCAGCTGGATCGACTTCTGAGCGCCAGCTTGAGGGCGTGAGGGTCGATCGGTTACTCACGCCCTGACGGCCGCTGCGCATCAGTATTTCTGATCGCAAGCCGGAACCGTGCGCTCGCGCGCCGCGTCCCAGTGGCAGCAGCACCCCGCGGAGCAGGAGTCTCGTCATGACGATCAGCACCTCACCCAGGTATCTCGCAGCGGCAACCGGCGTCGCGGCAGCGGCGCTGCTCATCGGCGCGTTCACGATCGGCGCGCACGAGGGAGGCAGCGCGTCGCCGGGCACGCCAGCCGCCGACGCCGCTACCCTGACCGCCTCGCAATCAGCCGGGCGCATCACCGTGACCGGTACCGGCACGGTGACTGGCGTCCCGAACCAGCTCGTCGTCTCAATGACTATCTCGGCGACTAGCTACGACGTCACGTCCGCGCTGAACTTGGCCAACCGGGACGTCCGCAACGTGACGACGGCGCTGCGCGAGCGCGGCGTCGCGCGCTTTGACATCCAGACATCTGACCTGAACATCTCGCCCAACTACAACAACAACGGCGTGGTCACCAGCTACGGCGTCACGGAGTCACTCACCGCGACGCTGAACCACCTCAAGGCGGCCGGCGGGCAGATCGGTGCCGCGGTGCGCGCGGGCGGGAACGCGGTCAGCATCGACAATGTAGCCCTCAACCTCACCAGTGCGGGCCCGCTGATGGCATCGGCCAGAGCACGGGCCGTGGCGAATGCCCACGCCCAGGCTGAGCAGTTCGCCCGCGCGCTAGGCGAGCCGCTCGGGCCAGTGATCAGCGTCACCCCGGTCCAGCAGCCGGCGCCGACGCAGGTCCCGTTTGCTGCTAGCTCTGCCGCCGGCAGCAAAGCCGCTGTCCCGGTCTCGCCTGGCACGCAGCAGCTCTCGGTCTCGGTTACCGTGGTCTACGCGACCTGACCAGCGGCGGGCCACCGGGTGTACTAACCCGGCCCGGCGGCCTGCTAAGCTGCCCGGCATGCGCGTTCAGCTGCTCGCAACAGGCTGGTGGCGCCGCCATTAGGCGGTGCCAGGTTCGCGCGCAAGCAGACCACCACACAGGCGACCGCCCGGCACGGCGGTCGCCTTGTGTTGTGCGCCCGCCGGCCCGCCGGGCACGACAACCGCGAGGCCGAGATGGATGAGATCAGTTACCTGACCGCCGGGGGCGTCCGGGTCCGCCGGGCTGCCGAGCCGTTCGACGAGGCTGAGCTCGACGAGATCACCAGGCAGGTCCAGCTCCGGCCAGGCGGCGTGCTGAGCTCCGGGATGGAGTACCCCGGCCGGTACAGCCGGTGGCACCTGGCCTACCTGGACCCGCCGGTGCAGATCGTCGCCCGCGGCCGCCGGGTCAGCGCGACGGCGCTGAACCAGCGAGGCGAAGTCCTGCTGCCGGTGATCGCGGCCGCCATGCGCAGGGCTGCTGGCCCCCAGACGGCTAGCACCGGCGCCCCTGGGCAGACGGGTGTCGGCGACACCGATCGCCACGTCGAGGTGCTGATCGCGGAGAGTGACGAGGTCTTCACCGAGGAAGAGCGAAGCAAGCGCCCGACAGTCTTTTCCGCGCTGCGCGAGATCATCGCGGCGTTCCGGCCGGAACCAGGCGGGCAGCCCGGCCAAAGCCCGGACACCCACCTCGGCCTGTACGGGGCATTCGGCTACGACCTGGCATTCCAGTTCGAGCCGGTCCGCCAGCGGCTGCAGCGCGACACGGCCGTTACTGGTGGTGCGACCCGCGACCTGGTTCTGCACGTGCCGGACCAGATCTGGGTGGTGGACCGCAAGCGCGAGACCGCGACCCGGCTCAGCTATGACTTCGAGACCCGGGCCGGCTCTACTGCCGGGATCGCCAGGTCCGGCGAGTCCGCCGGCCGCCGCGCCGTGCCTGACGACAGTGCGCCGGAAGAGCCAGTTCCCGCCCGGAGGAGTCTTCCGGCGGATCCGGTGCCGGGCACTTACGCGAGGGTGGTCGAGCAGGCCAGGGCGAAGTTTGCCCGCGGCGACCTGTTCGAGGTAGTGCCGAGCCAGACCTTCCACGCCCGATGCCCGTCCCCGGCGGCCTTCTTCGAGCGGCTCCGCCGGCGCAACCCGGCGCCGTACGAGTTCTTCCTCAACCTCGGCGAGCAGGAGTACCTGGTCGGGGCGTCGCCGGAGATGTACGTAAGGGTCACCGGCGACCGGGTCGAGACCTGCCCGATTGCCGGCACGGTTGCCCGCGGCGCTGACGCGATCGGGGACGCCGCCCAGATCCGCGCGCTGCTGACCTCGCCGAAGGAAGAGTCGGAGCTGACTATGTGCACCGACGTGGACCGCAACGACAAGTCGCGGATCTGCGTGCCGGGCAGCGTCAAGGTCATCGGCCGCCGCCAGATCGAGCTCTACAGCCGGCTGATCCACACTGTCGACCACGTCGAGGGCAGGCTCAGGCCCGGCTTCGACGCCCTCGACGCGTTCCTCACCCACATGTGGGCCGTCACCGTCACCGGCGCGCCGAAGAACTGGGCGATGCAGTTCATCGAGGACCACGAGTCCGCACCGCGGCGCTGGTACGGCGGCGCGGTCGGCATGATCGGCTTCGACGGCGGCATGAACACTGGCCTGACCCTTCGCACAGCGCACATCACCGGCGGAGTCGCGGCCGTGCGAGTCGGCGCCACGTTGCTGTTCGATTCCGATCCGGACGACGAGGAGCGGGAAACCGCGCTGAAGGCGCGCGCGCTCCTGGAGACGCTGGCCGAGGCAATCCCGGAGGGCGCCCAATCTGCGGGTACGGTGGCCACCGGCGAGAGTTCCGGGCGGGAACGCGCCGGGAATCCCGCGCTGCCTGGCGACGGGCTGCGGGTACTCCTGGTCGATCATCAGGACTCCTTCGTGCATACCCTGGCTGGTTACTTCGCCGAGCAGGGTGCGGAGGTCAGCACCTTGCGCGCGGGCTTCGACCTGGCGCTGCTCGATGAATTCGGCCCGGACCTGGTCGTGCTCTCGCCCGGGCCCGGCCGGCCAGCCGACTTCGACTGCGACAAGTTGCTGAGCGCGCTGGACGAACGGGAACTGCCTGCCTTCGGGGTCTGCCTCGGGCTTCAGGCGATGGTCGAGCACGCTGGCGGGTCGCTCGGGCTGCTGGACACTCCGGTCCACGGCAAGCCAGGCCAGGTCCGCGTTCTCGGCGGTGCGCTGCTGGAAGGACTGCCTGGGGAGTTCACCGGCGCCCGGTATCACTCCCTGCACGCCCGGCCCGGGCAGGTAATCGGCGGGTTCGAGGTCACCGCTGTGACACCGGACGGGGTGGTGATGGCGATCGAGGACCCGGCGCGCGGCCGGTGGGCCGTGCAGTTCCATCCGGAGTCGATTCTGACCGCTGGCGGCAGGGCCGGCCACCAGGTCATCGGGAACGTGTTGCGACTGTGCCGGGAACGATCCGATCATTCACGGGCTCGCCGGCATTAGGAGCGTCCTGATCGATCGCTATCCGCGAGTATTCTCACCTGGTCCTAGCTAAATGGCTGTGCGCCTGGCGCACGCTGAATCAAGGCTGACGTTGGCTTTTGCCTGCGATGTATTACAGCAATGTAGCTGCTACCCGAAGTGAGATTGTCGGCACTGAGCGTAGTTGGAGCCGGTGGGCATATGCATGGCGTATGCATGTGCAATTTCACGAAGCGAGCGCAGGCCATTTTGCCGGCCATACCGGTATCTGCTGACCGGGAAGATCTGACATTGTTTGCCCTATGCCCGATATCAAGTATCCGGTCGGCGCAGACTCCTGGCCCGGCTATCTTGCGGTGCCGTCGGCGTCTGCGGGCCCGTGGCCTGCTGTCGTGGTCGTCCACGAGGCGTTCGGCCTGAATGAGGACATCCGCGGTAAGGCGGACAAGTTCGCCGAGCACGGATACCTGGCGCTAGCGCCGGACCTGTTCGACGGCAAATCCTGGATTCGCTGCATTCGCAGCGCGTTTCTGCAGTTGAGAGCGGGTCGAGGACCCGCATTCGAAGCTCTCGACGCGGCTCGCGAGTTCCTGGTCGCCCGGCCCGACTGCACCGGCAAGGCGGGCGTGATCGGCTTCTGCCTTGGCGGCGGGTTTGCGCTGCTATGCGCACCCCGGCCAGGCTTCGGCGCGGTCTCGGTGAACTACGGCGACGTGCCGAAGGATGCGGAGGTTGCGCTGGCCGGCGCTTGTCCCGTGGTGGGGAGCTTCGGCGGCCGGGATCCGATGGGAACGCAGCATCCGGAACGGCTGCAGCGCGCGCTCGCGGTCCTGGAAGTGCCGCATGACGTGCATATCTACCCTGGCTCAGGGCACCGGTTCATGACCGAGAGCCGGGGCACGGGAGCGGTGTTCGCCCGGCTCGCGCGGATGTCCTACCAGCCCGCTGACGCCGCCGACTCCTGGCAGCGCATCTTCGCGTTCTTCGGCAGCTACCTGCAGGCTTAGCGCCGGCCGCCGCGAGGCGCGTTAGCTCAGCGGATCGTAATGCAGCTGACCCTCAGGGATGCTCGCGGCAAGTAGCGCGGTGGTCCGGGTGACCATGGCGGCGGGGCCGCAGACGTACGCCTCGGCGTCCTCAAACAAGCCAAGGTTGCCGACCACATCCGGCAGTGTGCCGACCAGGCCGCCGTAGCCGGGCTCGTCGGACAGTACCGGGATCACCCGCAGCGATGAGCAGGCAGACTCCAGGAGCTGCAGGTCTTCAAGGTCGTACAGGTCGAAGTGCTGCCGGGTACCGAAGAACAGGGTGATCTTCCGCGGCCGACCCGGGGTCTGCCTTGCCAGCGCTTGCTCGATGATCGCCTTGATCGGGGCCAGCCCGGTACCGCCCGCTACGCACAGCAGGTCACGGTCCGACTCGGCTAGCGTCATGCGGCCATCGGCAGCGCCGAGCAGCACGCAGTCACCGACGTCGGAATGGTGCACCAGGGTGTTGCTGACCAGGCCGCCGGGCACGGCTCGGACGTGCAACTCGATCAGGCCGCCCGGCCGCGGCGCGGTGGCGATCGAGTACGGCCGCCAGATTCGCGGCCACCTCGTCACCTGCACCGGGACGTACTGTCCGGCCTGGTAGGGCAGTGGCTGACTGGGCCGCAGCCGCAGCACGGCCACGCCTGGCGACCGCAGCTCGTGCGAGACGATCTCGGCGGTCCACCACGGCGGCGACGTCCGGGCATCATCCTCTGCTGCCGCCCGCATAGTCCCGGCAACGTAGTCGAGCGTGGCCTGCCATGCGCTGGCCGTCTGCGGGGTCCACTCGCTGCCGCTGAAGTGTTCGGCCGTATCGCGCAGCGTCGCCATGAACGGCGCGTAGTGCGCCTCGGTCACACCGAACCGGCGGTGGTCGCGGCCGAGGCGAGACAGGATCTCGGTCCGGCGCGGCGGATCATCCAGGCTCCAGATAAGCCGGGCGAGAGCGGCGAATACGCGTTCACGCTGCGCGGTCATGCTCATCGGGAAAAGGGATCTGGTTCGCGGGCTTACCGTGAAAAGCCGCGCGTAAAAATATTCCATGACGGCGGGGCCGGCGGACACTATGCGCGCGAACGACTCCTTAACCAGGCGCTGCTCAATCTCAGCGGCGGTGCCGGGATTTTTAGTCTCCTTTTGCGGCGGGGCGGCGCTTTCCGGTCTGGCAAATTCGACCCGAGGCAGTAATTGATTCGTCGCGACATTAGCGGCAGAATAATCACCGGGCACCGGCGCGGGAACTAGGGAATTGCGCTTGAGCCGACCGGCGAAGCGGGCATGAGTAGCCTGACCTGGTAGTCCGTCGGTCTCGGAGTCAGGAAGGCTCCCGTCAAGCACGATTGCCATAACGCGAGTCTCGCACTTTCGGACCGAGCCGACAAGCCCTTTCAGTTCAGCTCCTCCGGGGCAGCACGTAGCGTTACGGAATGCCGTTCGGTTGGGGCTGTGACGGTGACTTCGGCGGTGCCCGAATATTTCGCATTCCGCAGTAACAGCTGAATACCGAATGGTCGGTCAACATTGGCTGGAGCGCGCCGGACCCGCGTACCTTCGCCCGCCGGGCCCGCAGCGCGGTGCGACGTCCGTGACGGGCGGCGGCCAGCGTTCCGGGCGGTGCGCGGCGGACGGGCACCTCCCGCTCCGGGCCATAGGATGCTCTGGTGGCTGTACGCGGATACCTGCGGTTCTCGCACATAAGTCGTGACCCTTGTCACCTTCGTGGCCGCTGACGACGTCCGCCAGCTGGTCTGGGACATGGACGGCACGCTGCTGGACAGCAGCGTCGTCGTCCCGGCGGCGTACGTGGCCGCCGTCCGGCGCCTTGACGGCCCGGAGCTGACGCCGGCGCAGGTAATCGCCGGTTACCCGGTCGGCCCGCCCGATGTGCTGCTGGCTCACCTGCTCGGCCGCAAGCTCGCAGCGGGGGAGTCGGAGGCGTACTACGACGAGCTGTCGGTTGTCACGGCGCGGGCATATCCGGGCGTCGAGGACGTGCTGGCCGCGCTGCGGGCGCGCGGGCACTGCGTCGCCGTGTTCACCGGTGCCAGCAGCCGTGCCGCAACGATGCTGCTGGGAGCCGCAGGCATCGCCGTCGACGTGCTCGTCGGCGGCGACGAGGTGACCCGTCCTAAGCCGGCAGCGGACGGCCTGCTGCTGACAGCCAGGCGGCTAGGCGTCGCTCCCGAGGACCTTGTCTACATTGGCGACGCTCCGAACGACCTGCGTGCCGCCACCGCAGCCGGTGGCGTCGGCGCAGCAGCCGCATGGGGTCATCAGTATGAGAGCGCCGAACCGGCCGATATCACGCTCGCCACGCCCGCCGAGGCGCTCACTCTCCTGCTCCGAAGTGACCGGTAGGCAGGCCAGCTACCCAGCCGACGGCATGACCAGGCTGCACTCGGTTCGGTCAGATCGGGGCGGTGTAGCTGCCGACCCAGTGCACCTGCAGCCAGGTAACCGCGGCAGACCAGGCGCCGGTGACTTCGAGCACGCCTACGGCGATCAGCAGTATGCCGCCGATCCTGGTGATCATCCGGGCATGCCGCCGGGCGAAGCCGAAGACGCTGACGCCGCGCTGGAAGGCGAACGCGACAATCAGGAACGGGATGCCGATCCCGAGGGCGTAAACGAACGCGAGCAGCCCGCCGCGCAGGGCTGTTCCGCTGGTGAAGCCGAGCGTCAGTACTGCGCCGAGCGTCGGACCGGTGCACGGAGTCCAGCCGAGGCCGAACAGCACGCCGAGCAGCGGGGCACCGCCAAGCCCGGCGCGTGGCCGGAAGCCTGGCTTGACGATCCGGCCCGCGAAGCTGAACCGGTCGAATAGCCCGATGAACAGCAGCCCGAGCAGGATGATCAAGCCGCCGAGTACCTGGGTGAGGCCCTGCCGGTGCTCGGTCAGGGTGACGCCGACGCCGGCCACGGCCACCCCTTCCAGCGCGTAGAGCGCGGAGAAACCCAGGACGAACAGCAGCGCGCCCAGCATGATCCGGCCTCGGGCCGGAGCGAGGGCACCGGCGCCAACAGCGCTGGCGGACGTGGCGGTACCAGCCGGAGCGGGTGCCAGCGCGAGCGCGCCCCCGCTCCCGCCGGTGCCGCCGACCGGGGCCTCGACTGGCGCCGCGCTGGTGGCCGCCTCGCGGCGGCGGTCGTTCGCTGCTGCGCCGGACATGCCGGTCAGGTAGGACAGGTAACCGGGCACGAGCGGCAGGCAGCACGGCGACAGGAACGTGACGGCCCCTGCGGCGGCCGCGACCGGGATAGCCAGCAGCACCGGCCCGGACACGATCAGGTGGTGCAATCCGCCGCTCACGGTCCCGTCTTCCTCTCGCTCAGTCCGATCTAAACTACAGCCTGTAGTGCATCTTCGGTCGAGTCCACGCTAGCTGGCAACAGCGGCAGCCGGACCGACGGGCTCGGGATCTGCCCCATCCGGTGTAGCACGGATTTAATAACGACCGGGTTGGGCTCGGCAAACAGCGCTTTGGACAGCGGTGCCAGCCGGTGCCCGAGTTCCCTGGCATCAGCTGCCTTGCCGCCCCGCCACAGGCTGATCAGGCGGGCGAACTGACGAGCGCATACGTTCGCGGGGGCTGAGATGGCCCCGTCGGCGCCGAGTGCTAGCAGCGGCGAGAGCACCGGGTCGTCGCCGCAGAGCACGCTGAATCCGGCTGGCCGGCCGGCCATCATGTCGATCGTGTCTGGGTCGATCGACCCGACCGCCTGCTTGACGCCGGCGACGCCGGGCATCTCTGCCAGCCTTGCCATGGCGGGCCAGCTTACCTGCTGCCCGGTCCGGCGAGGGATGTTGTAAATGATCAAGGGAACGGGCGTGCTTGCGGCCAGTGCCCGGAAATGCTCGATCACTCCGGCCTCACCGGGACGGACGTAATACGGCACCAGGACCAGGGCCGCGCGGATATCCGGGTACTGCGCCAGCGCAGCCAGCTCCGCGGCGGACCTGGCGGTGTCGCTCGTGCCGGCGCCGGCGATCAGCGGTGCGGTCCGCTCCCGGCATACCCGGCTGCAGATGGCCAGTACCTGCGACTTCTCCGATTCGGTCAGCGAGGCCGCTTCGCCGGTCGTACCCAGGGCCACGATGCCTGTGGCGCCGTCATCGAGTACCCGGTACGCCAGTTTTTCTAGCGCGTCTTCGGCGATGTCACCTTCGGCGGTGAACGGAGTGATCAGCGGGACGAACAAGCCAGCGAGTGTGTCCATGCGCCGATCGTGCACGCTGACGATCGTGCAGGTCTAGTTCATCTTTCTGGACAGACAGTTAAGCTGAGCTTATGCTCGATGTTCGCAAGATGCACTTGCTCCGCGAACTGGCCAGGCATGGCACGATCGCAGCAGTCGCCCGCGCCCAGTTCTGCACGCCGTCAGCGGTGTCTCAGCAGCTCAGCGCGCTGGAGCGAGAGGCGGGCGTACCGCTGATCCGGCGCAACGGCCGGGGCGTCGAGCTCACCGCGGCCGGCGCGGACCTGGCCCACCGGACGGGGCCCGTGCTCGCGCTGCTCGAGGAGGCGGCGGCCGCGCTCGCCGCCAGCCGGACCGAACTGGCCGGCGAACTGCGCATCGGGGCGTTCCAGACTGCGGTCCGCACCCTGCTCCCGGCGGCGCTCGTCGCGCTCGGGACCGAGCACCCGCGGCTGGAACTGCGCGTCACCGAGCTGGACCCGGCGCAGGCACCCGACGCGCTGCGGGCCGGCGACCTCGACATCGCGCTGGTGCACGAGTACGACTACGTCCCGGCCGAACCCGATCCGGCGCTGCGCACCGAGCCGGTGCTAGAGGAGGCGGTGTTTCTTGCCGCCGCCGCGGAGCCGTCCGCCGCGGAGCCGTCCGCCGCGGAGCCGTCCGCAGCGGAGCGGGGGGAGCTGGCGATGGCGACCAGCGAGGCCGCCCGCTTGCAGCCCCTCGCGGCCGCGCGCGCACAGCCATGGATCGTGGCCAGTCCGGGCACGCTGTGCCATCTGATGGCGGTGCGGCTGTGCGAGGAGGCCGGATTCACCCCCCGGGTCCGTCACTATGCCGACGATTTCGCCGCGGTGCTGACCCTGGTAGCGGCCGGTCAGGGCGTCGCGCTGGTACCGGAGCTTGCGCTCGCTGACAGGCCTGACGGAGTCAAGCTGACCCCCCTGCCAGCCAGGCGGCGCACGCTGATCGCCTGCCGAGCGGCTGCCTCCGCTCATCCGGCAGTAACCGCGTGCGCCGCCGCGATCCAGGCAGCGGCGGCAAGCTACCGCGCCGGCGGGTTAGTCCATCGGCGCAGCAGTGCGCGTTCCGCCGCGGTCCATGCGGTCGTCGTGAGCAGATAGATGCCCGCTGCGAGCGGGACGAAGGCTGCGATCGCTACCGTGGTGTACGGCAGTATCCGGCTGACCAAGCCGAGCCCGGCGGGCTGGCCAGGCTGAGGGGCTGTGGCTAGCGCTGGGCCGGCTGTCCTGCTCACTCGCGCCGTTACGAAGGCGGCGCACGCCAGCAGCGCGAACAGCCCGAGAAACAGCAGTCCCTGGGTACTCGCCGGGCCCGGCCCGGCCAGCCAGTGGCTGCCGAGCGGCGTGGTCAGCAAGTCCCTGGCCAGCAGCGAGTTCGGCTGTCCGGCTACCGTCGCGGACAGGAAGAGTCGGTACATGATGCTGAAGAACGGCAGCTGGAGCAGCAGCGGCAGGCAGCCGGCCAGCATGCCGCCGCCTTCGGCTCGGTACAGCGCGGTGAGTTCCTGTTGCAGCTTGTCTGGCTGGTTTTGGTAGCGCTTGCGCAGCTGCGTGACTTTGGGTTGCAGCGTGGACAGCTTCGCCTGGCCGCGGATGGCGTGATAGCTGAGCGGGGACAGGAGCAGCCGAACTCCGGCGGTGAATGCGACGATGGCGACGGCAGTGGCCAGGCCGCTGCCGAGCGGATGTAGGAAAACTGAGAGCGCAACGACGATGTGGTAAGCGACGCCCATCGGCGCGCTGAGAAAGCCGAGCATGAGGAGACCCTCCAGCGGGTTCGGGAGATTCCGGGATCAGCTGGAGACGGCCGCACTGAGCTAACTAACCGCAGTAAAACGCCAGCGGCGAAGCGCCAGCGGCATGCTCAGGCGGCCGCCGGGGCCGCCGACGGAGCTCTGGGCCGGGCACGGCCGGCCGCGTCTGGATTGCGCTGGCGCTGGAAGACGGCGCCCCAGGATTTGCGCCGCTCGGCACGGGCCCGATTGAGCAAGGCGCCTGCCTGCTCGGCGCTCGCCAGCCGGGCCGAGCGGGCGAGCATGGCGATAACCGCGCCGGTAAGCGTCATGGCGGCGATCGCGATGAGCTCGGACGCAACCGGGAGACCGTGTGCCGCCGGCTGCAGCCAGGTAGTGACTGCCGCTGTCGCGATCGCCCCCAGCGCGCTGAGCACTACCGCGACTTCGGCCCGGAGGACGCCTACTCTCCGCACGCGGCCAACTGTACGCCGCCGCAGCGGCTAACGGCAGGTTCACCCGAGGCGGATGATGCGAGTCCGGAAGCTCGCTTCGTAACCTCCCAGCAAGCGCAAACTTCATGGCGGAGTACAGCACGCCCAGCAAGGGGGCACGGACTATGAGCCATACGACAGGACGGCCAGAGGCCGGGAGCCAGGCCAAAGAATACGCGCCGGGTGCTCAGCACGCACCGGCCGCCGAGAGCCGCGGCGGCGGGGGTGCATTTGCCGGCGCGGTGCTAGCCGGCGTCCTGATGATCCTGACCGGCCTGTACAGCTTCCTGGCCGGCCTCGCCATGATTCTGCGGGCGCCGTTCTTCGTCTTTCACAGCGGTTATCTGTACGTGTGGAGCACTCACGGATGGGGCTGGGTCGAGCTCATCCTCGGCGCGGTCGTGGTCGCGGCAGGAGCCTGCGTACTGCTCGGCATGGTATGGGCCAGGGCTGTCGGCGTCATCCTGGCGACGCTGAGCGCGGTAGCCAGCTTCATGAGCCTGCCGTACTACCCGATCTGGTCGATCATCCTGATCGCGGTCAACTTGTTCATCATCTGGGCAATGGTCGCTTACAGCGGGCGCCGTAGCTACGTCTGAGGCCCGCAGCCAGGTCGGTATCACACCAAAAGTCATCACATACCGGACTCAGTCAACGTGCAGCTTCACCCGAGACGGATGATGCTGACGTAGCGGATGCCTTCGTAGCGTGAGTTGAGTGGCACGGCGACCGGTCGCCAGCTATGCGTGCCGCTGTACAGATTCACAAGGCCCAGGCGCCTCAGGGGTCCTGGGTGATGCTCGCAGTAGGCCAGATGAAAGGGGCTACTTCGATGAGCAGTCCGCAAGAGAGAGGTACCGGCTACGGGCGTGAGGCCGCTACTCAACCGGGCGGTCAGCACCGGGCAGGTACTGCGCCGCGCGAGGCTGCCGAGTCCCGGCAGCCTGGCTCCCAGGCCGGGTACGAAGCGCGCGAGCGCGAGCGCGAGAGGTACGAATCCCGTCAGGCGGTAGCCGGAGCGTTCACGGTGCTCGCGGCGACGCTGATGATCCTCTCGGGTCTTTGGGGCTTTTTCGTCGGCATCACCGGTGTGCTTTCGGGGGGTTTCTACGCCACGGTGCCGGCGACCTACACCTTCAGCCTGAGCCCGTACTGGTGGGGCGTCGTGCAGTTGTGTATCGGCGCCGTCGTCTTCGCCGCAGGCGTCTGCCTGCTGCTGGGGATGACGTGGGCCAGGGTGGTCGGCATCACGTTCGCGGTCATCAGCGGCCTGGCGAATTTCCTGTTCCTGCCGCACTATCCAATCTGGTCGATCATCGTGATCGCGCTCGACGTCATCATCATCTGGGCGCTGACGACCAGCCACGTCCGGCGGCTGGCGTAATAGCCGCGAGACCGGCCGCTTGCACCTGAGAAACGGCGCCCCGCCGCAGGCGGGGCGCCGTTTCGCGATTCGTTCTGCTGAGCCGGTCTCAGGCGTTGGCGCGCTGCATGGTGTTGTGCTGCTTCCAGGCGTTGGCACCGGCGGCCGTGGCAGCCGTGGCCTGGCCGAACTTCTGCTTGACCACCTCGCTCGGCGGTACCTCCTGCTCGCGGAACCATTGCCGGGCAGCCGACATCATGGCAGCCCCGCCGACGATCATGCCGGCGATCCCGATCATGCTGCCAGCGCCGATCAGGCATGCGCCAATGATCATCGGCGTGCTATTCAGCTTGAACCCGCCTGTTTGGTAACTATTGCCGTTGTTCATTGCATCCTTCCTGGCGTTGTGGGCGATCCAGACCGTTCCCGTCCCCAGGGCCCGCGCATCATCCGTTCCGGGTGATTGCCGCCTGCCATCGGCTCGCAGATGCGCGCAAGCGTGGCCGTCGGCGTCATGCCAGGTATCGGTAGATACATGCAGATCATTCGCGAAGATCGCACCGGGTTCACCCAGGCGGGGTGACGTATTCGGCTGGCCACGGCGGCACGATGTGGTGATCGACCGAGGGGCACCCATGGATTACCCGCCGATCGCCGCGCATGGCCTGATCGGAGATCTCCAGACCGCGGCGCTCGTCGCCACCGGTGACTGGCTCTGCCTGCCGCGGTTCGACTCGCACTACGCCAGCCGCAGGCCTTCACGCACCTGTCCATGATCAACGCAGCGGTCAACCTTGATCGTCACCTCGATGGCAGGGCGCTGCCTGATCGCACCGCGGCGGGAAGTTGACAACGGAAGGAGCAACTATCGATGCCTACAACGGCATGGCGGTTCGCCGGTACCGAGGGAGCTGACATGGCAGTCGCTCGGATCAAGCAGCTGGACAGCCAGGACATGATCAACGCGATGGACGTCGCGGTGCTCCGGTGGCCGGAATACGCCACAGAGCCAACGACACAGGAGCATGTCACCACCGGAGGTGGCAAGGTCGCTCATTTCAAGCGCAAGCTCCAGCATTCGGTCATTGACAACTCGATGATCGACACGGTCAAGGGTGATCTCCTGCCCGGTACCTCGGCGATGGTGCTGCTGAGCTCGGATGCTGACATCGATGCCATCGTCAATGCCTTCCGGGGCCAGCCCCTGGATCTCCTCAGGACCGACCTGTCGGTGCCTGAGCAGGACCGGCTGCGGCTCGCCGTCAACCAGGCCCGCCAGCAGGGCGGCGGGGGAGACGCACCGATCTGATTCGCGGTGCTGCACATCCGGGTTGTCACCGCGCCCGCCGCTACACCGCGCCTGGTGGCGCGGTTGAGCGCTGACCCTGGCGTTCTCAACCTGGTAGTGCTACCCGGTGCCGCGGTCCCGCCGGCGGCAAGCACCGACCCAGACGTCCCGGCCGGGGACGCGGTCCAGTTCGACGTGGCGAGCGCGTCCGCGAACGCCGTCCTGGCGCAACTGCGACAGCTCGGCAGTGGCCCCGGCAGGCCGATCATCGTGGAAACGATCGATGCCGCCCTCGCCGACGGGCCGCGCCGGCCGGCCCGTCGGCACGTCTTTCACGCCGATCACGCCCCGGTCTGGGACCTAGTGCACGCCAGGATCGCTGACGACGCGAACTACACACCGAGCTTCTTCGCCTTGCTGATCTTCGCGGGTCTTATCGGCGCCTGCGGCATCCTGACTAACTCGCAGATCCTGATTGTTGGCGCGATGGTGGTAGGGCCGGAGTACAGCGCGATCGTTTCGGTCGCGCTCGGCATTGAGCGCGGTGATGGCCGGACCGTCGGCCGCGGGCTGCTGGTGCTGCTCGTCGGGTTCGCGGCGGCAATCGCGGTCACGCTGGCGTTCGCGCTATGCATCCGGGCTGCTGGGCATACGCCGAGGCTGTACCTTCGCGGCGTGCGGCCGGTATCTGACCTGATCAACTCGCCTAACCTGTTCTCGGTTGTGGTGGCCGTCGTCGCTGCGCTGGTAGGCGTGGTGTCATTGACGCTGGCGAGGGCAAGCACGCTTATCGGGGTGTTCATCTCGGTTACCACCATTCCGGCCGCCGCTGACATCGCAGTGTCGATCGCCTACGGAGGCTGGCAAGAGGCGCGGGGGTCGACCGTTCAGCTGCTGCTGAACGTCGGGTTGCTCATCATCGTCGGCACCCTGGGACTGCGCGGGCAGCGACTCGCCTGGCGCCGGTGGACAGCTAGCACAGTGGACAGCTAGCACGGTGGACAGCTAGCTGAGCTGCTCGAGCGCGTCTAGGACGGCGCGGTGGAATGTCGGGTAGGCGTAGATCATCTCGGTGAGCTGCCGGACGGGCACGGCGGCGTGCACGGCGAGGGTGAGCATGCTCAGGACCTCGCCACCCATCGGCCCGGCAGAGGTGGCACCGACGAGGACTCCGCGGTCGGCGTCTGCGACTAGCTTGATGAATCCGGCGTTCCCGGCCTTATGAATCCAGCCGCGGGCCGAGGCCGGGATCTGACTGCTGCCGGTCGCGACGTTGCCGAGGCGATCCCTCGCCTGCGCCGCTGTCATGCCCACGCGGCCGATCTCCGGGTCGGTGAACGTGACCAGCGGCACCGCGTGATACTCCGCCCGGTGGTGCGGCCGGCCGAGGATCGCGCTGACGGCTATCGCTGCCTGGTACATCGACATGTGCGTGTAGGCCCCGTGGCCTACTACGTCGCCGATCGCCCACACGCCAGGTGCCGCGCGCATCTGGTCGTCGACCGGGATCGACTGGGCGCTTTCGTCCAGGCCCAGGGCGCCGATCCCGAGCCTCGCGAGGTTCGTTGCGCGACCGGTGGCGACGAGCAGCCGGCGCGCCCGTACCTGGCTGGCGTCGGCCAGGGTGAGCGAGAAACCGCTGGTGTCGTGGCGTACTGATTCGGCTCCGGTGCCCGTGCTGACCGTTATGCCTTCGTCGGCGAATACCTTCGCGATGAGCTCGCCGGATTCCGGCTCTTCCATCGGCAGCAGCCGGCCCGCCGCTTCCACGACGGTGACGTGCGCGCCGAAGCGGGCGAAAACCTGTGCAAGCTCGGCTCCGGCCGCGCCGCCGCCGAGCACGGCGAGCGACTGCGGCACATCCTCGGCCTCGACCAGTTCGCGGTTGGTCCAGAACGGCGTGCCAGCCAGTCCGGGGATCGGCGGGATAGCGGGCTCGGTGCCGGTGTTGATCACGATTCCGCGCCGGGCGCGGAGCACGGTCGCCCCGACGGTTACTTCGCTTGGCCCGGTGATCCGGCCATGGCCACGGAACAGGCTGCCGCCAGCGCTGGTGAACCGGTCCGCGGCGACGGTATCGGTCCAGTCATCGGTAGCCTCGGCGCGGATCCGGCCCGCGACCAGCGCCCAGTCCGGCGAGACCACTGAAGCGCCGGCCATGGCCGGAATTCGCCGGCCCTCGGCGAGCAGGTTCGCTGCCCTGATCATCATCTTCGTCGGAACGCAGCCCCAGTACGGGCACTCGCCGCCGACTAGCCGTGACTCGACTCCGGCGACCGACAGGCCGGATTTCGCCAGTTCCCAGGCGGCGTACTCGCCACCTGGTCCCATGCCGAGGACGATTATGTCGAACTCACGCATACCCTCACTTTCGGTCACGCTGGCCTCCCGCTCGGCGGTAGGAGCCCGCCGGCCTCGTATGGGCCGCTCGACACCATCTGCCCCGCTACCCATCTTTCTGCGAATGATCCGTCGCGCGTGAGCGGAATTCGCGGCTAAGGCCACTGCGATACCCGCCGAGGCGGCGCCAGCGGCCAGCCGCCGGCCGCGAGCCGCGCCCGGACTCTGGCGATGTCGGACTCGCTGGGCCGGGCATGGGTGACGTCGTTGATAGCCGCGCGGATCGCCCCGGCGCCGGCGGAGTCGGCGCTGTTCTCCAGTTCCTCAGCGATCGCCTTGACCTCGTCTTCGGTCAGCTGGCTGCCGAGCAGGGCGAACAGCGGGATGTAATCGACGCTGGGAACGCCTTCCGGGTAGCCGGCACGCAGCCAGGCGACGATCTGTCTCAGGAACGAGGGCAATGCCATGCGCGGTTACTCCGGTCGTCTGGGCATTCGCTGGGCTATCTCGCTCCGTGGCCACTGATCACGACGATGTAGATGCCATAGCCAATCGCCGCCAGCACGATGGCGAAACAGCCGGCGGCGATCGCGATCCCGGCCCGGCTGCCGCCGACGAGTTCGTCCTCGGAGATCTTGACGTGCTCTCTCCCCGGCGTGCCAAGCGCGCGCAACCCGATCGCGAAGAGGGCCGGCAGCCCCGCTCCGGCCAGCAGGCCGACAACGACGATCTCCCAGATGGCCCGCAGGTCGATCCAGCTGCTCACGGGGTTACCCCGGCCTGCGACGGGGCCACCGTGCCGGTCCAGTCGGAGTTCACGTTCTCGCGGTTCACCCTGGTGCTGCGTGACCGCCAGTAGATGGCCGCCGAGATGCCGATCAGGAGCACCAGGTCGACCAGGATCCCGGCCGTGCCGCCGACTCCGCTCGCGATGAAGTAGCTGATCGCGCCGATGAGGCCGGCCGACGGCAGCGTGATGATCCACGCGACGCCCATCCGGCCTGCCACGTTCCAGCGCACCTGCGCGCCCTTCTTACCTAGTCCGCAGCCGAGAATCGAGCCGGTCGCCACCTGCGTGGTGGATAGCGAGTAGCCAAAGTGAGTCGACAGCAGGATGACTGCGGCCGACGACGACTCCGCGGCGAAACCCTGCGGCGGCTCGATCTCGACCAGTCCCTTACCCAGCGTCCTGATGACGCGCCAGCCACCGGCATACGTGCCGCCCGAGATCGACAGCGCGCAGAGCACTATGACCCAGAACGGCGTCGTTGCGCCCGGGGCCAGCGTGCCGCTGGTTATCAGCGCCAGCGTGATGATCCCCATGGTCTTCTGCGCGTCGTTCGTGCCGTGCGCCAGCGAGACCAGGGACGCTGAGCCGACCTGACCGATCCGGAAGCCATGCCGCCGGCTGCCTGCCCGCATGGAACCGGCAATCCGGTAGACGAGGTACGTGCCGACGGTGGCGACCAGTGCCGCAATGAACGGCGAGAGGACGGCCGGAATGATCACTTTCGATACCAGGCCCTGCCACTTCACCGCGTGCGAGCCCGCGGCCGCAAGCGTGGCTCCGACGACGCCGCCGATCAGCGCGTGTGACGAACTGGACGGGATGCCGAAGAGCCAGGTGATGAGGTTCCAGATGATTGCCCCGGCCAGGCCAGCGAAGACCACCGCCAGCGTGACCAGGCCGGTGCTCACCAGGCCGTTCGCGATGGTCGCGGCCACGCTGAGCGACAGGAACGCTCCGACGAGGTTGAGTGCGGCCGACAGCGCGACCGCTGTCCGCGGGCCGAGTGCTTTGGTGGCAATTGACGTCGCCATCGCGTTGGCAGTGTCGTGAAATCCGTTGGTGAAGTCGAAGGACAAGCCGGTGATGATGACCAGAGCGAGAACTACATCGTTGCTCACGAGTTAAGGCCTCTCGGTCTTAGTTCAGCTCATGGCGCGATGTTACGTAGCGTAGCGCCCAGCTACTTAGAGCGACCTCTGGCGGGCGAACTCGGGTCCCGGAAGATGCCGCTAGGGGCGACCGGCGACACCGCGCTGGCTGCATGACCCTAGGCGTCTGATATGCGAGCTTTGCGCAACCCTCGACCTTAGCGTTTGCCGTTTTCAGCAAATAGCGCGGAAAACGGCAAAGGCTAAATGATCATGACCCGGCTGCGGCTCGAAAAGCGGCGTTTTGTGACAGGCCGACCACTATGGCCCGACCGCTAGCTGCCGTTAGGACCCACCGCCGGGCAGGCCGCGCTCGACCTGAGTGACGTTGACCTTCGCCAGGTGCAGCGCTCCGGTCAGCTCGTCAAGCACCCGCCGCCCGTCGATCGCGCCGCAGCTGAACAAGTCGATCGCGATCAGGCTCTCTTCGGGCCAGGTGTGGATGCTCAGGTGCGACTCTGCCAGGATCAGGACAAGGGTGATCGCGCCGTTCGGAAAGACGACGTGGCTGGTTTCCAGCACGTGGCCGCTCCCGGACCGGACGGCTGCGACGGCGAGCCGGCACAGGGCGTCGACGTCGTTGATCGGCGAGGCAGGCGTGCACACCGCATCAAGGGCATACAGGCGCTTCGCAGAGACCGCTTCGGAGCGCCGGAGGTCGGTGTAGCTGCTGGCCGCTTCCATACCCGGCATGATGTGCGAGGATACCGTACGACCCGCTGGCCTGCGCGGACCTGTGATCCTCGGCAGAGCCTGCAGGCGCTTCCGCGATCAGGGCCCAGCCGAGCCGCCGGGGCTCGAAGGACGCGAGTTGCCGACTGACACCCCTCTCGGGCCACGATCGGCAAGTCACGCCCTTCGCCGGGGAGGGTCGCGGCAACGCGTCGGCTATGGTCGGCCTAAATACACCGGGAATGAGAACACGCAGCCGATGGATGTGGACAAGGTCGTGGCCGAGGTCGCGGCAGCGGTCGGCCTGGCTGAGGGCGAATCCGGCATCCGCGACATTCTGGCAGCCTTGCTCGAGGCTGAGCCCGTGGCGGTGCGCGAGATTGCCCGGCTGGCCGAACTCCCCGTGCCGATCGTCGCTGCGACCTGCAATGAGCTGCGCAGGCACGGGGTCGTGGACACGCAGCGGCCAGTCCGCTTCACCGCGGCCGGACGGTCAGCGGTGGCTGCTGCTGCCGGTCCGGTCGGCTTGCCTGTCAGCTGCCCTGAGTGTGACGGGCGCGGGGTGGTCGTCCCGCCGGAGCTCGCCGGGCTAGCCGCCACATTGCAGCAGGCGGCCGACGGCGCGCCGGGGGCCAAGACCGAGCTGGATCAGACGCACTGCACAGTCGCCACCAAGCTCAGCCGCGTGCTCAAGCTGCACGCGACGCACGCGCTGGCCGGGCAGCGGATCCTGCTGCTCGGCGACGACGACCTGATCTCGGTCGCCCTGGCGCAATTCGCGGCGTGGACCGGCAACCCCGGCCTGATTCGCCGGCTGACGGTGGTCGACGCTGACCGGGACGTGCTGGACTGGATTGGCCGGCAGGCAGCTGACACTGGCGTGTCCGTCGAGCTGGTCTGCCACGACCTGCGCACGTCCCTGCCGTCGCCGCTGGCCGGCTCGTTCGACGTAGTGCTGACCGATCCGCCGTACACCGTCGCTGGCGCCGAGCTCTTCCTCAGCCGCGCGGTGTCTGCCCTAGCAGCCCAGCCTGGCCGGCACGTGTTCTTCTCCTTCGGCGCGCGGCGGCCCGACGAGATGCTGGCAGTGCAGCGCGTCATGGCCCAGATGGGCCTCGTCCTGCGCTCGGCAACGCCGGGCTTCAACTCCTACCTAGGCGCCGGGGTGCTGGCCGGCACGAGCAACTTGTATCACCTGCGAACCGCGGCCGGCGCCAGCCCGCTCATCGACGGTGAGTACGACGGCCCGCTCTACACCGCTGACAATAGGGCAGCGGCAACGCGGCCGTACCGGTGCGCGCAGTGCAAGGCCGTGCACCAGGTAGGACCGGGCGCACGATGGCCGCAGATCGCCGCGCTGCAGGCGGCGGGTTGCCCGGAGTGCGGCGGCCGGACCTTCCGTCCGATGCCGCTGACGCCGCGGCCGGCACGTCCGACGGTGTTGCGATGAGCCCCGGAGCAGCGATGAGCCCAGGTGCAACGGTGAACTCTGATCCGCGTTACCTGGTCCGGCAGGCCACCCAGGAGGACCTCGAAGCGCTGGTTCGCTACGAGATCGAGATCGCGGTGGTCTCGTTCGCGGAGGAGGCCATCACCGATCCGGCCCTGCACCGTAAGCGGGTTGCGGGCGCGCTTGGCAAGCCCGGCGAGATCACCCTGGTGGCGGCCGCGCGGCAAGAACCTGGCGTCCCCCTCGGCTGGGCCTGGCTGTCAGCGCGCACCAACTCGCTTACCGGCGACCGGTACGGCAACTTCAGGTCACTTGCGGTGTCCGACGTGCCGGACCGCAGCGGAATTGCTGAGCTCCTGATGGCTGCCGTCCTCGCCGCCGCCGACGAGAACGGGATGACGCAGCTGACGGGCAAGGTTCACGCCGGCAACCTGGGCATGCGCGCGCTTTACCGGAAGTTCGGCTTCACCGCCACGCACCTGACCATGGAGCGCAAGGCGGACTCATGATCAAGTGCGTGGTCTGGGACATCGACAACACCCTGCTGACCGGGGTCTACCTGGAATCGGGTGCGGACCTGCCGGGCGCTGACCCTGGGCTGACCGGCGTACTGCGCGAGTTGTCCGGGCGCGGCATCCTGAGCGCCCTGGCCAGCCGCAATCCGCCCGCCGCAGCCGACTACGTGCAGCAGCTGACCGGCGCGGACTTCGCCGCGGTGGAATGCGGCTGGGGCAGCAAGGCCGACGCGATCGCCCGGATCGCCGCCGAACTGGGCGTGGCAACGGACGCCATCGCGTTCGTCGATGACGACATGCTGGAGCGCGCCGAGGTGGCCGCCGCGCTGCCTGACGTGCTCGTGCTGACGCCGGAGGAGGCCGCCGAGGCACCAGGCTGGCCGGAGTTCAGCCCGGCAGTGATCACGGCTGAGGCCCGCCGCCGAAGCCAGCTGTACGCCGAGCGCCGGCGCCGTCAGGCTGCCGCGAACGAGTTCGGCGGAAGCCGGGACGACTTCCTGCGGCAAGCCGGGACTCAGCTCACGATCGCCCCGGCTGTCCGTGCTGACCTGCCCCGGTTGCAGGAGCTCTCGGTCCGCACCCACCAGCTCAACTCAGCGGGGGAACCGGTGACCCAGGCCGATCTCGCCGGCCTGCTCGCCTCGCCAGAGGACACTGTGGTCACCGTGCGGCTCGCTGACGACTTCGGCGACGACGGCCTGGTAGGAGCCGCGATCATGACCGGGAACGGCGCTAGCAGCGGGCCGGATGCGCGCGTTCCCGCTCCGGTGCTGGTAGTCACAGTGCCGTTGATCATGATGTCGTGCCGTGCGCTCGGCCGGGGTGCGCTGGACGCGCTGCTGGCCTGGCTGTGCCGGTCGGCGGCCGCCGACGGGGCCGCTGAGCTGCGGGTGCCGTGCCTGGTCACCGAGCGCAACGTGCCGATGCGGCTGGCGCTGGCAGCGGCCGGCCTGCGCGCTGAGGCGGGCAGCGTTGCGCTCGATGGCCGGGCGATCTTCGCCCGGCCGCTGACCGGTGAGCTGCCGGCCCTGCCGGACTGGGTGACCGCCCCGTGACCACCGATCATGCTGGCGCGGTTGGTGAGGAGCTGCGCGCGATGCTCGCGCAGGTGACGGGCCGCGCCGAGCTGCTAGGCGTGCCGGCCGATACGCCGCTCTTCGGTGCCGGTGTCGGCCTTGATTCGCTGGCTGGCACGCTGCTGCTGCGCCAGGTGCAGCGACGCTATGGCGTGGACGTCGCCGCTGAGGACCTCAACCTCGATTCACTGGACACGCTCGGCACGCTCGCCGCCTTCATCGCCGCCCGGCGCGATGCATAAGTCTCAGTGATCATGAAACCTGGGGCCCGGCATGACGCCGGGCCCCAGGCCTGATGCTGCCAGCGAGCTACCTCAGCCAGCCAGGTAGTGGTGCAGGAAGATCCTCGCGTCGGTGCGGGATACGTTGGCCAGCGTGCCGTGGACCAGCGCCGGGCCGAGGGCCGTGGTGTTGTTGTTGCCGCTGACGAACTGGTGCGCGCTCCACGTGGTCCCGTTGAAGGTCTGGTACCGGATGTGGAATCCGCTCGGGCCCTTGTAGGCGAGCAGCAGGGGGCCGTCGCCGTGGATGTCGGCCGAGGCGACGGCCGGGCTGCCGGTTGTCTGCGCATGGCCTGCGCCATCCGACACTGTGGCCGGGGCCGACCAGGTCAGCGTGGCGTCGCCGTCCAGGCCCTGACCCGCCAGGTCCGGCGTGGTTGCGTAGTTGATGGGCGCAACCGTGCCGTTGCCCTTCCAGAACACGTACACGGTGCCGTTCCCGCCGGCGCCGAGGATCTCGGCGACTGCGGGCTGCGCGCTGGTCTCACCAGCTTTCAGCCCGCTAACCCAGGCGGACTTCACCTTCGTGGTGCCCCAGCTGAAGCCCCGGCCGGCGGTGCCGATCTCGGTGCCGATCTCGATGCGGACGTGGGAGAACGGGCCGCGGTAAGCGAGGATGACCCGCGGGTGGGTGGCGTTGGCCGGGAACAGCAGGGCCGGTGAGGCCGAGGTCTCCGAGTACTTGCCGCCTGGCAGCACGTGTGGCTTGGTCCAGCTGATGCTGCCGTTCTTGGCGACCACGCCGTCTGAGTACTCGATCGTACTGAGGCCGCCAGTCTTGCCGATCGACTTCCATGCGACCAGCACCGCCTGCTTGCCCAGGTTCGTCGCGAACAGGGCGGCCGACGGCGAGGTGTTGGTGGTGGCACCGGGGATGACCTTGGTCGCGTGCCACGTCCCGTTCAGCCGGTACTTGTACTGCACCTTGTCGTTTGCCTGGCCCTTCCAGGCCAGGAAGGTGCCGAGCTGGCCGTTCACCTGGATCTGAGACAGCGCCGGAGTGGTGTTGGTGAAGGCGTGCGGGACCGCAGGATTGTGCTGTGACCAGGGCGACGTCGGCTTCGCCTGGGCGGCGCCGGCAGCCACGAGCGCACAGACCGTGCCCGCTGCGGCGGCGACCGCGAGCGTTGCTTTCGAGCGGTGGAGCATCGTAGATCCTCGCGTTCTGTGGGCGATGAGCCTGCCGCAGGTGCGGGAGGCACCCCGAACGCTAGGCCAGCACTGTGGCCGCAGCTTCGTGAAAAGCTTTGGACTTAGCTGGGTTTTTCCTGAGTACGCCCGCCCGGCCGGGGCGCAGCCGCCGCATAGCCGGTCAGCCTGCATGATTGGTCTCGTGGCGGTGACTCCTACATTCCCCAGCCGGGAGACCCTGGACCGGCTCAGGTTCCGCCCGCTCGATGTCCTGGTCGGCGTTGCGGTGCTGCTGCTGATCTACGCCGTGGTGCGGGTGGGCGAGGGAGCAAGGGCGCCGGTGCACCAGTCCTCGACGATCAGCCTCGACCCGTCGAACCTGCCCTACTACGCGGCGCGCAGCCTGCTGCGCATGCTCATCGCGCTGTTCTTCGCCTACGCCTTCAGCCTCGGTTACGCCTACGTCGCGGCGCGCAGCAGGCGCTGGCGCCGCGTGCTGATTCCGGCCCTGGACATCCTGCAGTCCGTCCCGGTACTCGGATTCCTGGCTATCACCGTGACCTTCTTCGTCGCGATCTTCCCCGGATCCGAGCTCGGGTTCGAATGCGCAGCGATATTCGCCGTTTTCACCTCACAGGCGTGGAATATCACGTTTTCCTTCTACCACTCGCTGGTCAGCCAGCCCTGTGAGTTCGACGAGGCCAGCAAGCTGATGGGACTCTCCAGGTGGAAGCGGTTCTGGACCGTGGACGTGCCCGGCGGCGCGATCGGGCTGGTCTGGAACGGGATGATGAGCTTTGGCGGCAGCTGGTTTTTCTTGACCGCATCTGAGCTGATCACTGTGAACAAACGCAGTTACACGTTGCCCGGAGTGGGTTCCTACGTCGGAGTCGCCGAGCGGGAAGGCAGGCTGGCCGACGTAGTTTGGGGCATCGTCACCATGATCATCATGATCCTGGTGGTCAATTTCTTCTTCTGGCGGCCGCTAGTCGCCTATGTGGACAAGTTCCGGGTCGAGCAGTCCGAGTCCGAACTGAAGGCCAAGTCGCTGGTGCTCAAGGCGTTGCGCGGATCCAGCTGGCCAGCCCTGCTTGGACGGGGCAAGCGAGTGCTCGCCGAGCCGGTCAACGCCTTCATGGCACGGGCAACCGGCATCGAGGATCAGAGCCTGGCCGGTCGCGCGTCCCGCCGCCGGGCGGCAGACCTGACGTTCGCGATCGTCGTCACGCTGGCGCTCGGCTACGGCCTGTACAGCATGCTGGCCTACATCGCGACCGGCAGTAACGGCCTGGCAGTATTCGGGACCACTTTCCTCTACGGCTTGCTGACCTTTCTCCGCGTCGTCATCGTGGTGACGGTAGCGTCGCTGATCTGGGTTCCGGTCGGCGTCTGGATCGGCTTCAACCCGCGGGTCGCTCAGGTCATGCAGCCGATCGTGCAGGTCCTCGCCAGTTTTCCGGCCAACTTCGTGTTTCCGTTCGCCATCGTGATCTTTCTCGACCTCGGCATCAGCCTGAACTTCGGCGCCATCGTGCTGATGGCTCTAGGAACCCAGTGGTACGTCCTGTTCAATGTGATCGCCGGGGCGAGCGCCGTCCCGTCGGACCTGAAAGAAGCCATGGACAATCTGGGCGTACGCGGCTGGGACCGGTGGCGGCGGCTGGTACTGCCGGGTATCTTCCCTGCCTACGTAACAGGCGCGATCACGGCCGCGGGAGGTGCCTGGAACGCGACGATCGTGGCCGAGATCGTCAGCTACAACCACCATCAGCTCGTCGCCAAGGGTCTCGGCAGCTTCATCGCCATGAACACCGGTCATCTGCCCGAGTTGTTCGCCGGGCTGCTCGTGATGGCCCTCTACGTCACCGGCCTGAACGTGCTGCTCTGGCGGCGGCTGTACACGCTCGCTGAGACGAAATTCGCGCTCGCATGACTGGCCCGTCGTCCTCACCGGCAGCC
This sequence comes from Streptosporangiaceae bacterium, assembly GCA_036488155.1. Lineage (GTDB taxonomy): Bacteria > Actinomycetota > Actinomycetes > Streptosporangiales > Streptosporangiaceae > JAJYUU01. The sequence goes on from DASXIA010000107.1 coordinate 28,147, forward strand.
TTGACCGAGCCTGCCCAGGCCACGCCGTTGATCAGCGTGCGGTCACTAAGCAAGTCATTCTCCGGGCCTGGCGGCCGGCCGCTGCCAGTACTCGACGACATCAATCTGGACGTAGCTGAAGGCGAGTTCGTCGCCCTGCTCGGCCGCAGCGGCAGCGGCAAATCCACGCTGCTGCGCTGCATCGCCGGGCTGATGGCGCCGACCCAGGGCGAGGTGCGGTTCCGCGGCCGCCGGCTCACCGGCACGAACCGGGAGACCTCGATGGTCTTCCAGACCTTCGCTCTGATGCCCTGGCTGACTGTTCAGCAGAATGTCGAGCTCGGCCTCGAGGCGCGCGGCGTGCCCGGCGACGAGCGGGCCGAGCGGGCGCTCCGCGCCATCGACATCGTCGGCCTGGATGGCTACGAGTCGGCTTTTCCCAAGGAGCTATCAGGCGGGATGCGGCAGCGCGTCGGCTTCGCCAGGGCCCTGGTCGTCGAGCCCGCCGCGCTCCTGATGGACGAGCCGTTCAGCGCCCTTGATGTGCTGACCTCGGAGAACCTCCGCGGTGAGCTACTCGAGCTATGGGAAGGTCACAAGTTCCCGACCAAGACCATCGTGATGGTCACGCACAACATCGAGGAGGCAGTCCTCCTCGCCGACCGGATCCTGGTGCTCGGGACCAATCCTGGCCGCATCAGGTCCGACATGGCCAATCCGCTGCCGCGGCCGCGCCGCCGCCGGACTCCCGACTTCGACGACCTGGTCGACCAGATCTACCGGATGATGACCAGGCGGCCTGCGGCGGACGAGCGGCCCGCTGCCAAGCCGGCCGGGACGGTCAGCGACACTCCGCTACCGCAGGCCACGGTCGACGGTCTGTCCGGCCTCGCAGAGATCCTGCTTGCGCGGCACGGCGGCGCGGCGGACCTCGCCGACCTAGCCGACAGCCTCGGCCTGGAGGTGGACGATCTGTTGCCGCTGGTGGACGCCCTGGTACTGCTGGGCTTCGCCGAGCTGCGCGACGACCGCCTCGAACTAACACCGAACGGGCGAGTATTCGCCGGTGCCAGCATCCAGGACTCGAAGGAGATCTTCGCGCGGGCGTCGCTTGAGCACGCGCCGCTCGTCCGGACTATCTACCGCAGCCTGCGGCGGAGCATGGACGACGCGCTGCCGGCCGGATTCTTCACCGACATCTTGCGTACGAGCTTCGGCGAGGAAGGGGCGGCCCGGCAACTCGACGTCGCGGTGAACTGGGGCCGGTACGCCGAGCTGTACGACTACGACGCCGTCCGCCGCGAGATCATGCGGGAAGAGCAGGGCATCGGCGCGACCATAGCCGACGCGCCGGCCCCGGTCAGCAGGGGCACGCTGACCACCTATCTGGGCGCTGCCCAGGGCGCGGGCACGACCTACACCATGCTGAAGGAAGGCCGTGCGCTGCGCGCCCAGGGCGAGGATGTCGTCATCGGCTTCGTCAACGCCCAAGGTCGTCCGCACACCATCGAGGCCGTCGCCGGGCTGGAGACCGTGCCGCTGGCCAACGGGCAGCTTGATCTGGCCGGCGTGCTCGCGCGCAAGCCTGCTGTCGCGCTGGTGGACGACCTCGGCCGGCACGCGGTGCCGATCGAGGCCTTGCGCAACGCGGGCATCGACGTGGTCAGCACCACGGACGTGGCCGACGTACGGCGGGTCGCGACCGACGTACAGGCGATCACCGGCCGCCCGGCGCCGGGCCGGATCACCGACGATGTGCTGGCCGGAATCGACGCGCTGCAGTTCGTCGACTCATCGCCCGAGGCGCTTCGCAAGCGGCTGCGGCACGGCAACATCTACCCGCCGGACCAGATCGAGGCTGCGCTCGCGACCGAGTTCCAGCCAGCCAGGCTCGCCGCGCTACGCGAGATCGGACTCCGGCTGGTGGGAGACAGCGTCTCCGAACCCGCCGGACCCCGTCGAACTGGCGCGCAGGACGTGCTGGTCGCTACCTGGCGGCCGGAACAGGTCGAGACGCTGGTCCAGCATGGCGTCCGGCTAGCACGCCGGAGCGGAGCGCGCTGTTGCGTGCTCGCAGTCAGCCAGCAGCGACCGGGCCCGCAGCGAGCGGTCCAGCAACGACCACAACAGCCGGGAGCCGGCCACCCGGTGCAGGTGGCCCTCGTCGAACGGGTCGAAGCGGCCGCGACGGCCGGAGGCGCCTCGGTGATGATCAGGGAAAGCCGCGACGCCGGTGCCGCGATCATCTCGGCCGTGCAGGAACTGAATGCCCGGCATCTGGTGCTCGGCGTTCCGTCCGCCGGGCTGATCGAGCGATTGCGCGGCACCCTGCTCGAACGGCTCGCCGCGCAATTGCCTCACGTGCACCTGCACATCGAGCCGACACCCGGGCCGGAGTCGCCACTTGCCGCCGCGCAGGGTGACCGCGGCGCGCCGTCACGGCGCCGCGGCGCTATCAGGGTCTATCTCGGCTACGCGCCCGGTTGCGGGACGACGACCGCAATGCTAGAGGAGGCGAACCGGCGCAGGTCACGCGGCAGCGACGTGGTGGTCGGCGCGGTGGATACGCGGGATCGCGAAGACGTGACGGCTGAGCTTGAGCACCTGGAGCTGATCGGTGACGGCGCCACGCTCGATACTGCGGCTGTGCTCGCGCGGCACCCCGAGGTGGTGTGCGTCGACGACCTGACGGCCGGGACGTCCACCGCCGAGCGCCGGTTCGCTGCAGCCAGGCGGCTGGCCGACGCGGGCATCACCGTGGTGGGCACGGTCCAGCTGGGCAAGCTCGGCGGCGCTGCGGATAGCGGGTCAGCCGTGTTCCTCGACGAAACTGCCCTGCTGGCGCTGGCAGATGAAATCGAGCTGGTGGACGTGGCGCCGTCGATCCTGACAGACCGGGTCCGCCGGGGCATGATTGTGCCGCCGGACCAGATCCCGCTCGCGCTGCAGACCACCTTCGCCGCTGATGTCTTGCGCGCCGAGCGGGAACGGGCATTCCGGATTGTCGCCGAGCACGGCGAGCGACGGATCGCTGCCTACTCGGGCGAGGCAGGACAGTCGGGCCTAGGGGAACGGGCGGGATCGGACCGTCAGCCATCGATCCTGGCCTGCGCCGCCCCGTGGCCTGGCATGGAGCCGCTGATCCGGCGCTCTGCGGCCCTGGCCGCCCAGGTTGACGGGCTCTTCAGGGTTGCCGTGGTCCGGCTGGGCTGGTCCGAGGAGGACGCGCTGATCGCCGGTTACGCAACAATGACCGAGCAGCTGGGCGGCGAGTTCATCACGCTGTCCGCGCCAACCCCGGCCGTGGCTCTGGCGCAGTACTCGCGGGAGAGGCAGGTGACGGAGCTGGTACTCAGCAGGACAATTCCGGCCGGGCGGTACCCGGTGCTGCGTGAGCTGGCCAGGCTGGTGCACGACACCGAATTGCACGTTCTCCCGGCCGAGCCTGGCTGACGCGCTGATCTTGGATCTGTCATGACGAGAGACACCCTTGGCAGCGACAGCAGGTGAAACTCCCATCCGTCCGCCGCCAGGCAATCGGCCTGGCGCCGAGCTGGCTCACTAGCCGCCGGAGATAAGTCCGCACCCTCCGGGGCGGCCCGGACATCTCATGCACGATAGGGTCGAGCCGGAGGAGGCCGATGACCCAGCCGACCACGAGCGACGACGGTGACCCGGCCGAGCCCTCGGAGCGGATCTGGACGATCCCGAACCTCATCAGCGTGGCCCGGCTGCTCGGCGTCCCGGTATTCCTGTGGCTCGTGCTCGGCCAGCACTCGACGGCTCGTGACTGGTGGGCCGTCGGCCTGCTGATAGCGGCTGGCGCCTCAGACTGGCTGGACGGCAAGATTGCCAGGGCGCTGAACCAGCAGAGCAGGCTCGGGCAGATGCTCGACCCGGCGGCCGATCGGCTGTACATCGCGGCCACCGTGATCGCGCTGGCGGTGCGCACGATCATTCCGTGGTGGCTGGTGGCGGTGCTGGCGGCGAGGGAACTGCTGATGGCCGTCGTGCTGGCGATATTGCGCCGCCGCGGCTGGGCGGCGCTGCAGGTGAGCTTCGTCGGGAAGACAGCCACCCTTTGCCTGCTGTACGCATTCCCGCTGCTGTTCCTGGGGTCGCATGTCGCCGTCTACGCGGAGACTGCAAGAGTGGCAGGTTGGAGCTTTGTTATCTGGGGAAGTGCCCTGTACTGGTGTTCAGCCTTGCTGTACACCGTGCAGGCCAGGAGACTGCTAGCCGGAGCTGGCCCTGCGCTGGGGTAGGCCAGGACCGGGGCAGGCCGGCGCAGGGGTAGCTACCACTGCTGACAAGGAGGCTCGGCGGCTGTGAAGCCCGTGGTGTTGCCGTGAAAGCTGTGGTCATGGCTGGCGGCGAGGGGACGAGGCTGCGTCCGATGACGGCAAACCAGCCTAAACCGATGCTTCCAGTTGTAAACCGTCCCATCATGGAACACGTATTGCGGCTGCTCCGGCGTCACGGGCTCACCGAGACAGTCGTTACCGTGCAGTTCCTCGCCTCCATCGTGCGCAACTACTTCGGCGATGGCGAAGACTTCGGGATGAGCCTGCAGTACGCGACCGAGGAGACGCCGCTTGGCACCGCGGGCAGCGTGAAGAATGCCGAGGACGCGCTACGGGACGAGCCGTTCCTGGTGATCTCTGGCGACGCGCTCACCGATATCGACCTATCCGATCTGATCGCCTTTCATAAGGACAACAACGCGCTCGTGACGGTTGCGCTGGCAAGAGTGCCCGACCCGCTGGAGTTCGGCATCGTGATCGTCGACGACGACGGCAAGATCCAGCGGTTCCTGGAGAAGCCCACGTGGGGCCAGGTTTTCTCGGACACTGTCAATACCGGCATTTACGTGATGGAGCCCGAGGTTCTCGCGCACGTGCCGGCCGGCCAGGTAGTCGACTGGTCCGGCGACGTGTTCCCCAAGCTGCTGGAGAACGGCGCTCCGCTATACGGCTGGATCGCCGATGGCTACTGGGAAGACGTGGGCTCGCTCGATAGCTATCTGAAGGCCCAGGCGGACGTGCTGACCGGCAAGGTCAACGTGCAGATCGACGGCTTCGAGGTGTCGCCGGGCGTCTGGATCGCCGAAGGTGCCGAGGTCGATCCGGAAGCGGCGCTGACCGGGCCGCTCTGTGTCGGCGACTACGCCAAGATCGAGGCTGGCGCCCAGTTGCGCGAGTTCTCGGTGGTCGGCAGCAACGTGATCGTCAAGGAAGGCGCCTTCCTGCACCGGGCCGTCGTGCACAACAACGTCTACGTAGGCCGCGGCACTACCCTCCGCGGCTGCGTCATCGGCAAGAACACCGACGTGATGAGCCAGGCCAGGATCGAGGAAGGCGCGGTCGTCGGGGACGAGTGCGTGATCGAGCCGGACAGCTACGTCTCCGCCGGGGTCAAGGTGTACCCGTTCAAGACCGTCGAGGCAGGCGCGGTCGTCAACACCAGCGTGATCTGGGAGTCGCGCGGACAGCGTACGCTGTTCGGCCCTCGCGGAGTATCCGGCCTGGTCAACGTGGAGATCACGCCCGAGTTGTGCGTGCGGCTGGCCAGCGCGTACGCCACCACGCTGAAGAAGGGCTCAGTCGTCACCACCTCCAGGGACGCCTCCAGGGCTGCCAGGGCGCTGAAACGTGCCGTGCACGGCGCGCTGAACGCCAGCGCGATCAACGTGGTTGATCTGGAAGCGCAGCCGATGCCGCTGGCGCGATTCGAGACTGCGCGGAGCGATTGCAGCGGCGGGATCGCGTTGCGGACGACTCCCGGCGACCCGCAGTCGCTGGACATCATCTTCATGGACGGCGACGGCGCCGACTTGTCCCAGGCGGCCCAGCGCAAGCTCGAGCGAGTGTTCTCCAGGCAGGAGTACCGCCGGGCCTTCCCTGGTGAGATCGCCGAGCTCTCCTACCCGCCCAGGGTGATCGAGGCGTACACGCACGATTTGCTGGGCAGCGTCGACATGACGGGCGTTTTCGGCGCCGGGCTCCGGGTGGTGGCGGACTGTGCTGGCGGCACGACCTCGCTGGTGCTGCCCGGCCTGCTGGGCAAGATCGGCGTGGACGTGCTGACGGTGAACAACCGGCTGGATGAGTCGTCTCCCACTCAGTCGGTCGCGGCGGTGCGAGCCGACATGCAGAGGCTGGCCGAGCTCGTCTCGTCGTTCGGGGCCGCGTTCGGCGTCCGGTTCGACCCGGTCGGCGAGCGGATCGCGCTGGTCGATGACAACGGCTCGCTGGTCAGCGATGACCGGGCGCTGCTCGTGGTGCTGGATCTCATCGCCGCGGAACGGCGCACCGGGCGGGTCGCGCTGCCGGTGACCACGACGCGGGTGGCGGAGGAGGTCTGCCAGTTCCACGGCGTCGAAGTCATCTGGACGCCGACGTCGCTGCACGGCCTTTACGAGGCGGCCTCCGCGCCGGACGTGATCTTCGCCGGAGACGGCAAGGGCGGCTTCGTCGTGCCAGGGTTCTCCCGCTCCATCGACGGGATCGCCGCCTTCGCGCAGCTGCTCGGACTGGTGGCGCGCACCAAGCTAACGCTCAGTCAGATCGACGCCCGGATCCCGGATGCGAGCCTGCTCAGGCGCTCCATGCCGACGCCGTGGGCGGCCAAGGGCATGGTGATGAGGACCGTGGTCGAGGCGGCCGGTGACCGCGAACTGGATATGACTGACGGCGTCAGGGTGATCGAGCCGGGCAAGGGCTGGGTGCTCGTGCTACCCGATCCGTCCGAGGCGGTCACGCACATGTGGGCAGAGGGAGCGGACCCCGACAGCGCGCAGGCGCTGCTGGACGAGTGGGCCGCGGTAGTCGAGCGGGCCGGCCACTGATTGCAGACTGGCGGCGAGGATGGCGCCGTACGTGAGACAATCACCGCTCAGGTCTGCTCTGAGCAGCGGATGTCGAACGATACGGCGGAGGTGCGGCCAGGATGTGGCGAAGGCGGCGCGATAATGCCCGCTCGGGCTGGCCAGCCTCGCGTATCGAGTCAGATAGTAGCGGGTCACGGCGGCGCGGGCCGTTCCGCGCGCGACGTGCGCGGCGCATGGACCGCCAGGGGCCGGCGCAGGTAGCGTTGACTGTGCCACCGGACTACGCACGCGTCCCCGCGGCGGCGGCTGCGGCTCCGGTCGCTCATCCGACGAATGGGAGGCTCGGCGATCTGATGCCCAGCGTCTTCTGCACGGCGTGCGGTGCGGAGAATCCGGACGGCGCGCGATTCTGCGCGCATTGTGGCACGGCGCTGGTCCGGCGGCCGGCTGACCGGGTGGCCGACACGACCTCCACTATCTCGCTCGCCGGCACTGACCTGGATGACGATGATGTGCTCGCGGCGGACGCGGCAGGGGTGGCCGCGTTGCCGCCGGGTACCGCGCTGCTAGCCGTCCTTCGCGGCGCCAACGCGGGCAGCCGCTTCCTGCTGGACAGCGACCTGACTCTGGTGGGGCGTCATCCCGATAGCGACATCTTCCTCGACGATGTGACGGTATCCAGGCGGCATGCCGAGTTCTACCGCCTGGGCGGGAGGTTTGTCGTGCGGGACGTTGGCAGCCTGAACGGCACGTACGTCAACCGCGAGCGGATCGAGGAAGCCGAGTTGCGCGAGGGTGACGAGGTCCAGGTCGGCAAGTTCCGGCTTGTCTTCCTGGTCGGGCCTGGCACTGCGACCGACTTTGGCGGAGGCTCGCAGGTCGGCTGATGAGCGCACAGCCCGCCCGCGCATATCTAGGCATCAGCGAGGTCCTGGCCCAGCTGCGCACCGACTTCCCTGATGTCTCGGTATCCAAGATCAGGTTCCTTGAGACCGAGGGCTTGCTTACCCCGGCACGGTCGCCGAGCGGATACCGCCGGTTCAGCGGCGCCGACGTCGATCGGCTCCGCTACATCCTGGCGGCCCAGCGTGATCATTACCTGCCGCTCCGGGTGATCAGGGAACGGCTGGCCAGGCTCGAGGCGGCTGCCAGGGCTAGCCCGGCGACTGCTAGCCACCAGCGCTCGGGCGGTCAGCCCCCGGCGGCCGGCCCGGCGACCGCTGGGCCCGCTACCGCCAACCCAGAAATCGGCTACACGGTGTCTGCCAGCACGGTGTCTGCGAACACGGTGTCCGCCAAGCCGGTGTCATCCAGCACTGTGTCCGCAAGCACTGTGTCTGCGAACACTGCGTCCGCCAACACTGGGCAGCTGCTAAGTCGTCGCGAGCTTGTCGAGTTGGCCGGCCTGTCCGAAGCGCTGCTGACCGAACTGGAAGCGTTCGGCCTGCTCAGACGCGTTGGGCGGCACTATGGACCCGATGCGCTCGTGGTAGCGAGGACGGCGGTGACGCTGACCGCATACGGAGTAGAGGCACGGCACCTGCGGGCCGTCCGGGCCTCGGCCGAACGCGAGACGACCATGATCGAGAGCCTGGTCGCGCCGATCCAGCGGCAGCGCGGAGCGGGCGCGCGTGACCTGGCCGCGCGTACCGCGGGCGAGCTGGCTGACTTGGTGATGCGGCTCCATGGCGCACTGGTTGACGGCGCGCTGGCGGAGGCCGGGCTGGCTGATGCTGCCTTGACTGGTGGTGGGCTGGCTGAGATGGGGCTGGGTTCAGGGGCGGACGGCCAGCTGCCGGAGCGCGACGGCCGGCAGGTCCGCGGCGCGGGGGGAGCCAGCGCATGACGGTCCCGGATACCGTGCTGTGGTGCATGGCCGAGGCCGCAGGCTGGCCAGCCCCGATTGCGGGTGTACTTTGACAAAGGGAGTGCCCGCAGGTGCAAGGGGAATGCCTGTAGGCAGATCCGCAAGTAACCGCAGCGCGCATGCGCGGACAGGGACGGAGCCGCCGTGAGGCAGATGGAGGTTGTCGGCGTCCGGGTGGAGATGGCCACGAACAACCCGATCGTCCTGCTGAAGGAGACCGAGGGCGAGCGCTACCTGCCGATCTGGATCGGGCCGAACGAGGCTACTGCCATCGCCTTTGCTCAGCAGGGCATGGTGCCGCAGCGGCCCCTAACCCACGATCTGATGAGGGACATGCTCGAGGCACTAGACATCCGCCTGACCACGGTCAATATCACCGCGCTCAGGGACGGGATCTTTTTCGCCGACCTGATATTTTCCAACGGCCGGGAAGTCAGCGCCCGCCCGTCCGACTCGATCGCGCTGGCGCTGCGTACTGGTGCCGCGATCTTCGTGCGCGACGAGATCCTGGACGAGGCCGGCGTCGCCATTCCCGATGAGCAAGAGGACGAAGTCGAGAAGTTCCGTGAGTTCCTGGACTCGATCACTCCCGAGGACTTCGGCCGGTCGACCTGAACTTGGGCCGGTCTACGCGAGTTGCCAGTCGCGGGTGTTATGACCCTCCTTATGCCGCCTGACCGGGACCGCGACGCGCCGTCCGAGATCGTTGACGTGGCTACGCTGAGCGGCCTACCGTGCGAAAGGTGTACCTGGGCAAGCAGCGTCCCGGGTGCGGCGGCAGCAAGGGGCGACAGTGTCTGGCAGCGATAGGGCGGTGCCGCAAAAACCAGTGCCGCAAAAACCAGTGCCGCAGAAGCCCGAGCCGCATAGGCCCGAGCCGCAGAAGCGCGAGCCGCATAGGCCCGAGCCAGGGTCCGCCGGGCGGCAGGAGCTGCTCTTCGGCGACGACATCGTGCTGCATCCTGAAGACCTGGGCTACCGGGGCCCGACAGCGTGCGCTGCGGCCGGCATTACCTACCGGCAGCTGGACTACTGGGCGAGGACCGGCCTGGTCGAGCCTAGCGTCAGGGCGGCGGCTGGCTCTGGTTCGCAGCGCCTGTACGGCTTCCGCGACATTCTCGTCCTTAAGGTAGTAAAGCGCCTTCTCGACACGGGTATCTCGCTACAGCAGATCCGGGCAGCCGTGACGCACCTGCGCGAGCGTGGATCTGCCGACCTGGCTGAGGTGACGCTGATGAGCGATGGCGTCAGCGTGTACGAGTGCACCTCCCCGGACGAAGTCGTGGACCTACTGCAGGGCGGCCAGGGCGTGTTCGGGATCGCGCTCGGCCGGGTCTGGCAGGAGGTCGAAGGCACCCTGGCTGAACTGCCCGCCGAGCGGGCCGGCGACGAACCCGGATCCATTGCCGATGAGCTGTCCAGCCGCAGAGTTCGCAAAACGGGATAGCGTCCGGCTACTGGCGCCCGTACGCCCAGGCGAGTGGCGCGCTGGCGGCTGGGAGGGTTCGATCAGCGCGTAGCCGAGCGGCGGAGGCCACTACCTAGGGCCTTAATCTAGGATAAAAGCGGCAAATACGATCGACTGGGGCCCACATTTCACTGCCCAGGTACGCGTCGGCGCCCGTTTAGTAACGATATGGGCGTACCGGAACCGTGAAAAGACGTTGCGTGACAATTTGGTTACCGTTTGGCCACCGGCAATACTAGGGTAATTGTCACAAACGGGTACTGGTGTCGAGGCTGCCGGTCATTACGTGGAGCATCACGCTGGCCTTCCCGGCTGCGGAGCCCGCTGAGCCGGCGGCCCTCGCACTCGTCCGGGAGGTGCTCGACAGGCCGGCCGGTGGCCCGCTCCCGACCGCTGGTAGCCAAATGCCTGGCACTTCGCGTTATATCTTGTTACTGTATGGCGCGTGTCGGCCACGATCTCGCTACGCAACCTGCGCAAGAGCTACGGGTCCAAGGCCGCGGTTGACAATGTGAGCTTCGAGGTCGAGCAAGGCGAGTTCTTCGGCATCCTCGGCCCGAACGGGGCGGGCAAGACCACAACGCTGGAGATACTCGAGGGCCTGCGGAAGCCCGACGGCGGCGAGCTGACCGTGCTCGGGCTGCCGCCGTGGCCGCGCAATGCCGCGCTGCTGCCGCGGATCGGAGTCCAGTTGCAGGCGTCGTCGTTCTTCGAGCGACTCACCGCCCGTGAGCAGATCCGCACGTTTGCCTCGCTGTACCACGTGCCGGCCAGGCGCGCGGACCACATGCTGAGCCTGGTGGGGCTGGATGAGCAGGCCGGCGTTAAGGCGGAGAAGCTGTCGGGCGGTCAGGCGCAACGGCTGTCGATTGCCTGCGCCCTGGTGCATGACCCCGAGCTTGTCTTCATGGATGAGCCAACCGGCGCATTGGACCCGCAGGCCAGGCGGAACCTCTGGGACCTGCTCCGGAAGATCAACGCCGACGGCCGGACAGTAGTACTCACCACCCACCACATGGATGAGGCGGAGACGCTGTGCGACCGGGTAGCGATCATGGATCACGGCAAGATACTCGAACTCGGTCCGCCTGCCGCTCTTGTCCGCGGACTGGACACTCCGACCCGGATCAGTATCCAGTCGGGACTCCTGGACTCGGTCACCGCTGGCCAGCTGGCTGCGTCCGCGGACAGCCTGCCGGCCGGCAGCATCTCGGGCTCAGGTAGCAGCGATATCGGGGTCAGCGATGACGGGGTCTCACTGACGTTCGCGACTCGTGAGCCTGCGGTGATACTCGCCGACCTCGCGGGCCGGAACGCGGTGGCCGGGCTGCGGGTCCAGGGTGCCACCCTCGAGGACGTTTTCCTGCAGCTGACCGGGCGGGAGTACCGGGCATGAGCCGTAGCGCGTTCCGCAGCCTCTCGCGGGCCATGTTCCTAGGTTTCGTCCGCGACCGCACCGCGCTGTTCTTCACGCTCCTGTTCCCGGTGCTCTTCTTGCTGCTCTTCGGCTCGGTGTACAAGAGCTCCAGCGCGCCGCGAGTCAGCGTGCTGGAGGTTGGCCGGGTCAGCCTCCTTGACCAGGCGGAGGCTTCCGCACCCGGGCAGCTCGGCAAGGTGCTCGCGATCACGCACACGGCCGATCTGCAGACCGCTCTCGCTGACGTGCGCAAGGGCGACTACAACGCTGCCGTCCAGCAAAATGGCCGCACGCTTGTCGTGCACTACTCAATCGCCGACCAGACCACGGCTGGAATCGTGCAGGCCGTGTTCACCTCGATCATCCAGCAAGCTGACGCGGCGGCCGCCGGCAGTAAGGGCGCGTATCAGCTCACGACTGCGCAGGTGGAAGACAAGTCGCTGAAGCCGATCCAGTACCTGGCGCCCGGGCTGCTTGGCTGGGCGATCGCGTCCGGCGGCACTTTCGGCGCCGCTATCACGCTGGTGAACTGGCGGGAGAACAAGCTGCTCCGGCGGTTGCGGCTGGCGCCAGTGAGCGTCGGAACTGTGGTACTCGCGCGAGTCGGCGTTGCCGTCGCCGTTGCGTTGGCGGAACTAGTGGTCTTCCTGGCCATAGCGTCGACGCCTTACTTTGGTTTGCAGCTCGCGTCCTACTGGTGGATGGCCGTTCCGATCGTGATCTGCGGCACGCTGGCGTTCATGGCCATCGGATTGCTCGTCGGCGCCTTCGCCAGGTCGCAGCAATCGGCCACCGCGGTCGCGAACCTGATCATCCTGCCGATGGCCTTCCTCGGGGGCGCGTTCATCCCGCTTGACTACGCACCGGCCTGGATCAGGGACGTGTCCTACGCAATGCCGTTGCGCTACCTGGTCACCGGGATGCAGGACGTGATGGCACGCGGCGAGGGACCGGTTTCGGCGGTGCCGGCCATTGCCATCCTGCTGTGCCTTGCTGCGGCGCTGACGATCATCTCGATTCCGGTGGGACTCGGTCTAGTCGCTCACCCGCGCATGCAGCCCTTCTCGAATCCTTCGGTCCAGTTCAGCACCCCTGTCTTCATGGTCCGGATGTCGTCGAACGCTGTCTGGATGCAGAAGGCCGTGACGTAATATTTCGTGGCACCGTGCCCGAATTTGTGCTGGGACCGGGCGACCTTCCCTGCCTGGTAGCCGCGGTGCCAGGCTGGGCCGCCGGGATCGCCGCTGAATGACACGCCGCAAGCGGATAGCAAAACTCCCGCTGCCAAAGCCAGTACCGGAACAGACCGTGCCGTAACCACCCGTATCCCCCTGGAGAGCAGTAGGCCTATACTGCCTGCGGTGCTTACTTACCCAGCGGGCCCGAGATCGTGCGCTGGCTCGGGTAGGCTCTAAGGCCACGCGATTATCACTGGCCGGGAGAGACTTCGCGCAGCCGGCGCGGGGCGCCGAAGGGGCAACCTCCCCGGAACCTCTCAGGCAACCAGGACCGGGCAGTGTGCGCACTCTGGAGCCCGCGGGGGCGCGGTTGACAGAGGGGGAGTTCCGTTACCTTTTGGAGGCTCCCGTGGAATTCAGCCAGCGTCATATCGGGCCCGCTGAGGCGGCTCAGGCCCGCATGCTTAAAGCCATCGGCTATGAGTCGCTCGACGACCTCACGCGCGCCGCACTGCCGGGTGGCCTGGCGAGCGCCGAGCTGAGCCTGCCCGGGGCGCTCAGCGAGGCCGAGGCGCTCGCCGAGTTGCGGCGGCTGGCCAGCCTGAACACCGTCGCCACCTCGATGATCGGCCTCGGCTACTACGGCACGCACACACCTGCCGTCATCAGGCGCAACGTGCTGGAGAATCCCGCCTGGTACACCGCCTACACGCCGTACCAGCCGGAGATATCGCAGGGTCGGCTCGAGGCGCTGCTGAACTTCCAGACGATGATCGAGGACCTGACCGCGCTGCCGGTTGCAGGGGCCTCGATGCTGGACGAGGCAACCGCTGCCGCTGAAGCGATGACGCTGGCGCGCCGGGCACGCGGCAAGGGCAGCGTGTTCCTGGCCGACTCCGACTGCCTGCCGCAGACCCTCGAGGTCCTGGCCACCAGAGCTGAGCCTCTCGGCATCACGCTGGTAACCGGCCGGGTTACCCCAGAACTGATTTCGGCGCAGCCTGACGGTGAGCTCTTCGGCGTGCTGCTGCAGTACCCCGGCGCTACCGGCGAAGTGCGCGACCTGGCCCCGGCGATCGCCGCCGCGCACGACGCGGGAGCGCTGGCCGCAGTGGCTGCCGACCTGCTCGCCATGACGCTGCTGACCCCGCCTGGCGAGCTCGGCGCCGACATAGCGGTGGGCAGCACGCAGCGGTTCGGCGTGCCGATGGGTTACGGCGGTCCGCAGGCCGGCTACATCTGCGTCCAGGACGCCCTCAAGCGCCAGCTGCCCGGCCGGCTGGTCGGTGTCTCTGTCGACGCCGACGGGCACCCGGCCTACCGGCTCGCGCTGCAGGCGCGCGAGCAGCACATCCGCCGGGAGAAGGCGACCAGCAACATCTGCACTGCCCAGGTCCTGCTCGCGGTCATCGCTGCCATGTACGCGGCATATCACGGCCCGGACGGCCTGGCTTCGATCGCCCGCGAGGTGCACCGCAAGGCGGTCCGCTTTGCCCGGGTGATGACCGACCTTGGTTACGAAACGCCCGCGACGGACTTCTTCGATACCGTCCGGCTGATCATGCCAGGGCAGGCGGCTGCCGCTGCGGCACGCGCGGCCGACGCAGGCATCAACGTGTACCTGGCGGACGGCGACGCAGTCGGTGTTGCGATCGACGAGACGACCACGGAGGAGCAGCTGACTGCGGTCGCGAGCGTGCTGGCCGGGCGGCCAGTCAAGCTGCCAGCGGCAAGCTCACTGGCCGGCGCTGCTGAGACCTGGCCGGCTGGATTGACCAGAACGAGCGCGTTCCTCTCTCATCCGGTTTTTCATCGCCATCAGAGCGAGACCGCAATGCTGCGGTACCTGCGCCGGCTGGCAGACCAGGACATAGCTCTCGACCGTTCGATGATCCCTCTCGGCTCGTGCACGATGAAGCTGAACGCGGCAGCCGAGATGGAGGCCATCAGCTGGCCGGAGTTCGCCGGCCTCCACCCGTTCGCGCCTTCGGTGCAGGCCGCTGGGTACCAGCAGCTGATGGATGAGCTGGCGGCCGCGCTCATCGAGATCACCGGGTACGACGCGGTCAGCCTGCAGCCGAACGCAGGCTCGCAGGGTGAGCTGGCGGGCTTGCTGGCGATCAGGGCCTATCACCGCTCCGCCGGCCAACCGGGGCGGACGGTGTGCCTGATCCCGGAGTCCGCGCACGGCACGAACGCAGCCAGCGCCGTGCTTGCGGGCCTGTCGGTCGTGGTGGTCAAGTGCGGTACCGATGGCGCGATCGACCTTGGTGACCTGGGCACGAAGCTGGCCGCGCACGAGGGCAGGGTGGCCGCGATCATGGTGACCTACCCGTCGACGAATGGCGTGTTTGAGGAGACGATCAGCGCGGTGTGCGCAGCCGTGCACGAGGCAGGCGGCCAGGTGTACGTGGACGGCGCGAACCTGAACGCACTGGTCGGGCTCGCCAAGCCAGGCAAGTTCGGCGCAGACGTCTCGCACCTGAACCTGCACAAGACCTTCTGCATCCCGCACGGCGGCGGCGGCCCTGGTGTCGGCCCGGTGGCAGCGCGGGCGCATCTAGCGCCGTTCCTGCCCGGTCCGGCATTCCCGGCTGGTAGTGCCCACGGGCAGCCGGTGGCGGCCGCGCCGTACGGGTCGGCGGGCATCCTGCCGATCTCGTGGGCTTACGTCAAGATGATGGGCGCCGCCGGGCTGCGGCAGGCGACGCAGGTCGCGATCTTGTCGGCGAACTACGTCGCGCGGCGGCTGACCGAGCATTACCCGGTGCTGTACACCGGGCGCGGCGGGCTGGTCGCGCACGAGTGCATCCTGGACCTGCGACCGATTACCGCGCAGACCGGCATTACCGCCGAGGACGTGGCCAAGCGGCTTATCGACTACGGTTTCCACGCGCCGACAATGTCCTTCCCGGTGCCCGGCACGCTGATGGTGGAGCCGACCGAGAGCGAGGACCTGGCCGAGCTGGACCGGTTCTGCGACGCGATGATCGCCATCCGCCACGAGATCGAACTGGTCGCCGCGGGCGACTACGACGCGGCCGACAATCCGCTGAAGAATGCGCCGCACACCGCGAGCATGCTGATCAGCGGCGACTGGAAGCACGCTTACGACCGGGAGACCGCGGCCTACCCGGCCGGCGGGGACCGGCGCGCCAAGTACTGGCCACCCGTCCGGCGCATTGACCAGGCCTACGGAGACCGCAACCTGATGTGCGCATGCCCGCCGCCGGAGGCGTTCGAGGGCTGAGCCGGTAGGCGAGTGCCTGCCGGGGCCGCCGTGGTCGGGCAGGCCGTGGTCCGGCAGGCACTCGCTCAGCTGGCCGGGCCTAGTGCTCGGGGTCCAGCCGTCCGTGGAAGGCGGGAACCCGGACGGTGCGATGACCCGGCTTGCCGCCGATGACTACCCGCCGGAGTGAGATGTCGTTAGCCGTGTTCACCTCGTGTAGCAGGTGCTCAGGGTTGGCGATGATCTCGATGTAGTAGGTGCCATTCGGGATTTTGGTGATTTCAAATGACTGGTAAGGCACTGACTGGAAGTAGGTGTCACCCCAGCCCAGCGGTAGCAGTTCCTGCACCCAGAGCGCGGTTGGCGAGCCGCAGTTTCCGGCGATGCCGGTGTACGACGGGACCCAGGTGGCGTGGCGCAGCAGCAGGTTGATGGGGTCCGTTGGCGCGATGCAGAACCCGATCTTCCGGCTGACGACTACCACCTTCTTCTTCGCGTTGAGCAACTTGTACTGCGCGAACTGCTGGAAGTGCCAGCTGTTGTAACCGGAGAATCCCATGGTCCCGACCCGCATCCGGCCGATGAGACGGCCGTGCGCCCAGAAGTACTGGTAAGCGCGCATCAGGTTAGATCCGTTGCTCCGGAAGCCTTCGACGTCCAGCTTGGAGTGTCCGCCGATCCAGACTGTTGCCCCGAAGTCGAGGTAGCTGTCGACCTTCTTTTTCTCGTTCTGCACTGAGATGCCCCAGGACGGCAGCGGCTCGAGATCCGGCAGGGCGTTACGGGGCGGGTCGCTCAGCGTGCGCGTCGCCGGCAGGCTCGGCAGCCGCCCGTGCGTAGCCAGGGCGGCCCGCCGCGTCCGCATCAGCACGAAGTGCGCGGGAACCGCAGGGGCCGTGGCCTTAGAGCAGCAGATCACCGGACCGCAGCAGGCCTTCGCCTTGACGACTTTCAGGGTGATTGTCGTCGCCGCGTCGCTGCGGGTGATGTGGAACAGGTGCCGGTAGACCGGTTCGATGCTCTCGGTGAGCTTGTAGGTGCCGTAGCCGAGTTTGTAGCCGCGGAAGTTGGCCGCGTCGACTGCCCAGCCCCTGGTGATGCCCCATACCTCGCCCAGCGAGAATGGGTCCCCGCCAGGTCCGAAGAAGCCAGAAGCCGAGCATTGCTGCGGGTAGTTATCGGTCCGCGGGCTGCCTGGACCCGTGCGGGAGAGTGAAAAGCTGGCCGGGCAGAACGTGATGGTGCTGCGCGCGACGAGCTTGCCATGGTGCCGGATGGCGACTCTCAGGAAGCGAGACAGCCCGTTCCAGCCGTTGAGTATTCGCCCGGGGAGGGCGCGCCGCTGTGTCGTCACGCCTGCTGAGTTCTTGATGACCTGGCTGACGGTCAGCGGCCTGGTGTAGTTGGCGCGCTTCACGTCCAGCTGGAATGCACCGCCGAGCGACGCTACCCAGATGCCGGGGTCGACATAGACCCTCCCGTTGCCGAACTTGCCGACTTCGATGCTTTTCTGCGCAGCGATCAGCTTGATTGTCGGCGTGCCCGCCGCCACCGCGGGCCGGGCAGCGGCACTGCGGGCCGCCGGAACTCCGAGCGACAAGAGGCCGGCCACCAGCGCCGCTAGTGCCAGGGTTAATGCGAGTACTCGCGGTCGCGTCAGAGTGGCCAGCTGTTGCGATCTGCTCAACGTATACCTCCCGTAACCGGACGAGGATCGCCAGTTAATGCGTCCCGTCTGTTAGACACGCTTCAGGTGGCACTCAGTTGCCTTTCAGCATAGTAGTTACCGATTCGTAACTGCCGGCTCCGCGCTAACCGCCCGCTGGCTGTGCGTTGCCCCAGGTGAGACAATTTGCCGGTGAACGATCGCAAGGACAGTGAGCTCGCCGACAGGCTGGCGGAGGTCGGCCGGAGGGTCGGCCTAGCGATGAGCGACGCGCTGGACCGGATCCGCCCGGCCATAGCTGCCGTTGCCGAGGTGGCCAATCGCCCCGAAGTCAGGTCTGTAGTCGAGCGCGCGGAGAAGCTGCTGCGGCACCGGCCGTGCTTGTGCTTCTGCGCGCGGGCCCATCCAGGTGACGCTGGCATCTGCGAGCCGTTCGATGCCGTGATCACGCGCCCGCACAGTTCCGACCTGCTGGGCGACGTCGACGTGCCGTTGTGCGCGCCGTGCGCCGCGGCGCGGGCCGCGCGCGAGTTCACCGGGTGACTCCCGGCGTACCGAGGTTTAGCCGGGTGAGGAGCCGCCCGGCTGGATGAGGCGGCCTTTCCACTCACCGCCGCGGCCGCGCAGGTGGCGCAGAGCCGAGTCGGCGGTCATGGCGGCGTACAGCGCAGCGATCAGCGGAAGGCTCGGTGCGCGCAGCGGCGACAGCCGGTAAAGGCGCAACATGGGCAGGTACGTCACGGTCATCACCAGCCAGCCGGCCAGGCCCGCGCCCGCAAGCCAGCTCGCGCTGCCGGGCGAGGCGCCGGTGCTGACCATGACCAGCCCGGCGATAGCGGCCGCCGGCGGAAGCAGGTACAGCCAGGCCAGGCCCGCCGCCACAGCGGCGGTGGCGGCGAGCGAGTAATGCAGCTGCGTGTAGGCGCTGCGCGCGACCATGTCCCAGATGTCGGCTAGCCGCCCGTACGGGCGCGCGCTGGTAACGTCCGTGGTCAGCCCGAGCCAGCAGCGGCCGCCGGCCCGTTTCAGCAGCTTGCCGAGCGCGACATCGTCGATCCGTGCGCCGCTGATCCGGCTCAGGCCGCCCGCCGCCGTTAGCGCATCCGCGCGCACCAGCATGCACCCGCCTGCCGCGGCGGCCGTTCTGGCCCTCGGCCGGCTGATCCGGGCGAACGGGTAGAGCTGGGCGAAGAAGTAGACGAAAGCCGGGATCAGCACTTTCTCCCAGCGGCTAGCGGCTCGCAGCAGCGCCATCTGCGACACCATCGCGAAATCGCCAGCCGCCGCCGACCGCGCAAGCCGGGCGACCGTGCCCGGCGCGTACGCAATGTCCGCGTCCGTGAACAGGATGTACTCGGTGCCAGGGCCAGCCGCTCGGACGCCCTCCGCCATCGCCCACACCTTCCCGGCCCAGCCGGGCGGCGTCGGGCGGGTGGCGACGACAGTCAATTCTGGGGCGGGCGGGTCCGCCGCGGCGGCCTTCCCGAGACTGGTCGCGATCTTCGCCGTGCCGTCGCTGCTGTCGTCGTCGACGACGATCACTCTCAGCTGCCCTGAGTAGTCCTGAGTCAGCAGGCTCGGCAGGCAGCCGGGCAGCATGTCGGCCTCATTCCTGGCCGGAATGATGACGGTGACGGCGGGCAGCGGGCCTGGCGGTCCGGGCGGCAGGCGATGTGCGGTCCGCCAGTAACCGCCGTGCAGGACGACCAGGTACAGCCAGGCGGCGGCCGCCGCTGTAGTCAGCACGCAGATGGTGAGGACGGCCGCCTCCGGTAGCTCGATGCCGGTGCTGCCGGCTCAGGTCGCCGCGACGACTGGTGGCTGTGCACTCTATCTTGGGGGATGTGACGCGGATCGCGCTGTTTGCCACCTGCCTGGCCGACACGCTCTTCCCGGATGTCCCGCGGGCGACGGTGACGCTGCTGGAGCGGCTCGGCCACCGGGTGGTCTTCCCGGCGTCGCAGACGTGCTGCGGGCAGATGCATGTCAACACCGGTTATCAGCGTGAGGCGCTACCGCTGATCAGGCGGTATGTGGATACGTTCGAGCCGCACGAGCTGATCGTCGCGCCGTCGGGCTCGTGCGTTGGCTCGATCGCTCACCAGCACGCGATGGTCGCGCGCAGACACGGTGATGAGCGGCTGGCGCTGCGTGCCGAGGCGGTGGCCGCGCGCACATACGAGCTGTCCCGGCTACTGGTCGATGTGCTTGGCGTTGAGGATGTGGGCGCGCACTATCCCCACCGGGTCACCTATCACCCGACCTGTCATTCACTGCGGCTGCTGGCTGTCGGCGACCGGCCGCTGCGGTTGCTGCGGCATGTGTCGGGGATTGACCTGGTGCCGCTACCGGATGCGGAGGTGTGCTGCGGGTTTGGCGGTACCTTCGCGGTCAAGAACGCTGACACCTCGACCGCGATGCTGGCGGACAAGATGCGGAACGTGCTGGCCACCGGCGCTGAGGTCTGCACGGCCGGTGATTCATCGTGCCTGATGCACATCGGCGGCGGGTTGTCGCGGCTGCGCACCGGGGTTAAGACGGTGCACCTGGCCGAGATCCTGGCGGCCACGGCCCGAGCGCCTGCGGCCGGGACGGCCGCTGCGGTGTCATGACGACGTTCCTGGGCCTGCCGGTCCGGCGGGGGCTCGCAGGGTCGCTCCCCGAGCTAGCACACGCACCGCGCGGTGTCGGTCACCTGCGGGCAGACCAGGAGTTCCCGGTCGCAGCTCGCCGGGCGCTGTCAGACACTCAGCTGCGGCGCAATCTCGGCAAGGCGACCGCCACGATCCGGGCTAAGCGCGCCGCTGTGGTCGGCGAGTTGCCGGACTGGGAGGAGTTGCGGGCGGCGGGCCAGGCCATCAAGGCCGAGACGATGACTAATCTCGGCGGGTACCTGGAGCAGCTTGAGGCCGCAGTCACCGCGCGCGGCGGCACGGTGCATTGGGCCAGGGATGCCATCGAGGCGAACAACATCGTGACCAGGCTCGTGCAGGCGACGGGCGCGACCGAGGTGGTCAAGGTCAAGTCGCTGGCCACCGATGAGATAGGGCTGAATGACGCGCTGGCCGCGGCGGGCATCTCGGCGTATGAGACTGACCTGGCCGAGCTGATCGTCCAGCTCGGCCGCGACCGGCCATCGCACATCCTGGTCCCGGCGATCCACCGCAACCGGACGGAGATCCGCGACATCTTCGTGGCGGAGATGGGTGATGCCGACCCGGGGCTGAGCGATGACCCGGCCGCGCTGGCCGAGGCGGCCAGGCGGCACCTGCGGCGCAAGTTCCTGTCCGCGACCGTCGGCATCAGCGGCGCGAACTTCGCCGTCGCCGAGACCGGGACGCTGTGCGTGGTCGAGTCGGAGGGGAACGGGCGGATGTGCGTCACCCTGCCGCGCACCCTGATCACTGTCATGGGCATCGAGAAGGTGATCCCGCGGTGGGCTGACCTGGGCGTCTTCATGCAGTTGCTGCCGCGGTCGTCGACGGGGGAGCGGATGAACCCGTACACCTCGATGTGGACCGGGGTGACGCCAGGCGACGGTCCGCAATCGGTGCATCTGGTGCTGCTGGATAACGGGCGGACCGCTGCGCTCGCCGACCCGGTCGGACGTGCGGCGCTGCACTGTATCCGGTGCTCGGCGTGCCTGAACGTGTGCCCGGTGTATGAGCGGACCGGCGGTCACGCCTACGGCTCGGTCTACCCGGGCCCGATCGGCGCGGTGCTGTCGCCGCAGCTGACCGGGGTAGAGGACAACGCGTCGCTGCCGTATGCCTCGTCGCTGTGCGGCGCGTGTTACCAGGTGTGCCCGGTGAAGATCGATATTCCGGCGCTGTTGGTGCACCTGCGAGCCCGGCACATCGAACTTCAGCGCAGCGCCCGCCGGGTCCCCTCGGCTGAGGCGATCACGATGGCGGCGGCGTCCTGGGTCATGGCCGATCCGGGCCGGTACGCCCGGGCGCAAGCGGCCAGCAGGTCCGGGCGCCTGCTCGGCAGTCGCGGGAAGATCAGCGCGCTGCCGCCGCCGCTGGCCGCCTGGACGAGGGCACGAGACGCGCCCGTCCCGCCCGCTCAGACCTTCCGGCAGTGGTGGCGCAGCCAGCACAGGGACGCCCCGTGAGCGCGCGCGAGGAGATGCTGGCCAGGATCTCGGCTGCTGCCGGCACCGGCGGTAGTGAGACTGCACAACGCAGTCCGGATCCAGGTCCGGTCAGTGCTGGTGAAACCGCCGCCGAGCCAGCCGCCCGGCACCGGATCCGGGGCGAGATGTCCGGGCCGGAACTGCTGGACCTGCTGGCCGGCCGGCTGACCGACTACCGGGCGCTGGTCCACCGCGCGACACCGGTCACGCTCGCCGACCAGATCAGTGCCGCCTTGCGGCAGCGTCAGGCCCGCCGCGTGGTCGTGCCACCAGCGCTGCGGCTCCCGCTGCCTGATTTCGTGACTGCGACCGCGGACACCCCGCCGTTCCTCAGCGCAGCCGAGCTGGACGCATTCGACGGGGTCATCACCCGCGCCGCGGTGGCGATCGCCGAGACCGGCACGATCGTCCTGGACGGCTCGCCGGACCAAGGCCGGCGGGCCATCTCGCTGGTGCCTGACTATCACCTGTGCGTTGTCGAGGCCCGGCAGGTGGTGCACCTGGTGCCGGAGGCAGTCGCCCGCCTGGCTGCCGGCCGGCCGCTGACCTGGATCAGCGGTCCCTCGGCCACCAGCGACATCGAGCTGGAACGGGTCGAGGGAGTGCATGGCCCGCGGACGCTCGAGGTCGTCCTGGTGTCCGCGTGACCAGCCCCACGGAGGTACGCCCGGCCGTCATTGCCGATCTGCATAGCGCGGTCGGGGTAATGGCGCGGGCTTTTCACGACGACCCGGTCATGGCATGGATCTTCCCTGACGAAGCAATGCGGCGTCGCCGGCTGCCGCCGTTCTTCGCTTCCGCGATCCGGGGCAATATGCGTCAGGGCAACACCGAGGTGATGGCGACGGGTGAGCGAGTGCTCGGCTGCGCGATCTGGCTAGCACCGGGCACCTGGCGCCCGCCAGTGCGACGGCAGCTCTTGGCGCTGCCGTCCGCCATACTCAGGCTGCGCTCCAGGCTCGCGGTCGCCAGCACCACGTACGGGGCGCTGCTCGCTGTTCATCCGGAGCGACCGCACTGGTACTTGTCCGGGATCGGCACCGATCCGCCGGTCCAGGGCACCGGCATCGGCGGTGCGCTGATCCGGTCGCGGCTAGCACGCTGCGATGCCGCCCGTCAGCCGGCCTACCTGGAATCGAGCAAGGAGAGCAACGTGCCGTTCTACGAGCGGCACGGTTTCCGCGTCACCAGGGAGCTAACCGTTCCCGGCGGCGGTCCTACGTTCTGGCTGATGTGGCGCGAACCGCAGGAGGTGCGTTGATGCAGGTCATCACCGGGGCAGGGGAATTCGCCGGAACTGGCGTGAGCTGGGTCGAGCAGCTGCGGGTAGCCGATCTCAGCGTGGGCACGTATTCGATCCCGGCTGGTGGCACAGACAACCAGGAGCCCCATACCGAGGACGAGATTTACGTGGTCACGGCCGGGCGAGCGGTGCTGGAGTCCGGCGGTGACCGGATCGCCGTGGGGCCAGGCTCGGTTATCTATGTCCCTGCCGGGGAAGTACACAGGTTTGCCGAGATAGTCGAGGATCTCGCGGCGATCGTGGTTTTCGCCCCGGCGGAGTACTCGCGCGCCCAGGTCTGAGGGGCCTGACCAGCCCAGGCGGACGGCACGCAGGTGGGGGCACGTTATTTCGCTATTACCCCTATTAGGAAGTTAGCGCTACAGTGGGTGATGGGACGGAAACAATTCCGGGGCTAGGCTTGACCGGTCTAGGGGCAGGAGGCGGTCAGGGTGAGCGGTAGGACAGTCCCGGATGCCGAAAGGCTTCTGACGCCGGCCGAAGTGGCCGCGATGTTCCGGGTCGATCCTAAAACCGTGACGCGGTGGGCCCGGGACGGCAGGCTGACATCTGTCAGGACGCTCGGCGGGCACCGGCGCTACCGGGAGAGTGAAGTACTGGCGCTCTTGCGGGCGGCGCACTCGGTGCCCGGGCAGGATGAGCCCGAGTCGGGCAGCGGCTAGCCGGGTACGGCCAGGCATGAGGGAGTGACATCCTGTCAGCTGGCCGGGCGCATTACCGGCAAATAGCTCCGGCGAGCCCGGCAAACTAACAGGGTGCCGAAGTGGCGTTGCCGGCGCGCTCGCGGGATCCAGAAATGGCGCCCGACGCATAGAGTGACCCTGTGGCAGATCCGGCGAGCTACCGGCCGGCGCCCGGCTCGATCCCGGAGTCGCCTGGCGTCTATCGCTTCCGCGATGGCCGCGCCCGGGTCATCTACGTCGGCAAGGCCAAGAATCTCCGCTCGCGGCTGAACTCCTACTTTGCTGATTTCGCCGGGTTGCATCCGCGTACCCAGTCGATGCTGCAGGCCGCCGCGGGAGTGGACTGGACGGTGGTCGGCACCGAGGTCGAGGCGCTGCAGCTTGAGTACTCCTGGATCAAGGAATTCGACCCGCGGTTCAATGTCCGCTACCGCGACGACAAGAGCTACCCGTACCTGGCTGTCACCATGGACGAGGCCTTCCCGCGAGTGCAGGTCATGCGCGGGGCCAAGCGCCGTGGCGTCAGATACTTCGGGCCGTACTCGCATGCCTGGGCGATCAGGGACACGGTGGACACTTTGCTGCGAGTGTTCCCGGTTCGCACCTGCTCCGCCGGGGTGTTCAAGCGAGCCGGGCAGATCGGCCGTCCGTGCCTGCTCGGCTATATCGACAAGTGCTCAGCGCCGTGTGTTGGCCGGATCAGCGAGACCGAGCACCGAGCGCTGGCCGAGGAATTCTGCGACTTCATGGCCGGTCAGACCGGCAAGTTCACCAAGCGACTCGAAGCGCAGATGCGCGAGGCGTCGGCCGCCGAAGAATACGAGCGGGCGGCCCGGCTGCGCGACGACATCCAGGCACTGCAGCGCGCGCTGGAGAAGCAGGCCGTCGTGCTGCCCGATGGCACCGACGCCGACGTCATCGCGCTGGCCGAGGACCAACTCGAAGCCGCCGTGCAAGTGTTCTACGTGCGCGACGGCCGGGTGCGCGGCCAGCGGGGCTGGGTGCTTGACAAGGTGGAGGACGTCAGCACTGCCGAGCTTGTCGAGCACTTCCTCGGCCAGGTCTATGACACCGATCCGGTAGCTGCGGGCCGCCCGACCCCGAGCGCGAGAAGGACCTCGCGCAGTAATCCCAGCCACGACAGGGCCAGTCGCGAGAGGGCCAGTCGTGAGCAAGCCCCGAGCGAATCGTCGGCTATTCCCCGCGAGGTGCTGGTGCCTGCGCTCCCGCCAGACCCCGCCACGGTCGAGGAATGGCTTGCCGTCCGCCGCGGCGGCCGGGTGAGCCTGCGAGTGCCGCAGCGCGGTGACAAGAAGGCGCTGCTCGACACTGTGTCGAGAAACGCGGGCGAGTCACTTGCCTTGCACAAGACACGCAGGGCCAGCGACCTCACCACGCGCAGCGTGGCGCTGAACGAGATCTCCGAGGCGCTCGGCCTTGACGAGGCGCCGTTGCGGATCGAAAGCTACGACGTCTCGAACCTGCAGGGAACGCACGTTGTCGCGTCGATGGTGGTGTTCGAGGACGGGCTTGCCAGGAAATCGGAGTACCGCAGGTTCGCGATCAAGGGACTGGACGGGACCGACGACGTGGCGGCCATCCACGAGGTGATCACCCGGCGGTTCCGCCGCTACCTCGACGAGCGGGCAGCCGAAGCGGCGAGCCTGGAGGCTGCTGCCGCGGGCGAGCCACCGCCCGAGCCGGAGGCCCGGCGAAAATTTGCATACCCGCCCAACCTGCTGGTAATTGACGGCGGGCCGGCTCAAGTAGCGGCCGCGGTACGCGCGATGCACGAACTCGGCATCGTAGACGTAGCGGTGTGCGGCCTGGCGAAGCGGCTGGAAGAGGTCTGGTTGCCGGGCGAGGACGGGCCCGTCATCCTGCCGCGCAGCAGCGAGGGCCTCTACCTATTGCAGCGGGTAAGGGACGAAGCGCACCGGTTCGCGATCACGTACCACCGGGCCAGGCGCGGAGCTGCCCTGACCACCAGCAAGCTCGATGACATCCCCGGCCTTGGCCCGGCCCGGCGGGCTACGCTGCTACGGCGGTTCGGCTCGGTGCGCAAGCTCAGTGCCGCCACGGTGCAGGACATCGCCGCGGTACCAGGCTTCGGCGTGCGCACGGCTGAGGCGGTGCACGAGGCTCTGCACCGCGACGGTGACAGTGCGGGCCACGGTGCCAGCAACGGGCACGGTGTCAGCAACGGGCACGGTGTCAGCAACGGGCACAGTGTCAGCGATCCGAACACGGCTAGTGCTGGCACTGGCGACGGTGCTGGCAGTCCGGAGCGGGCTGGCAGTCCGGAGCGGGCTGACAGCCTCCGCGACAGCGTGACGAACGACAGCATGAACGGGTGCGGGGCATGACCGGAGAAGGGGCGGGGCAGGAGATCGTCATCATCACCGGGTTGTCCGGCGCCGGGCGCAGCACGGCGGCCAAGGCGCTGGAGGACCTGGACTGGTTCGTCGCCGACAATCTTCCTGCCGACCTGCTGCCGACGATGGCGGACCTGGCCCGGCGGGCCAGCGGCGCTGTGCCCAAGCTTGCGGCTGTCGTGGACATCCGAAGCCGAGCGTTCTCAACCGACCTCCAGTCGGCGATCGGCGACCTGAATGCGCGCGGCGTCCGGCCTTACGTGGTGTTCCTCGAGGCGTCCGACGCGACGCTGGTACGCAGGTTCGACAGCGTCTCCCGGCCGCACCCGCTGCAGGAAGGCGGCCGGGTGGTGGACGGCATCGCTGCGGAGCGTGAACTGCTCCAGGGCATGCGCGCGGAAGCCGATCTGGTGCTTGATACCAGCGAACTGAACGTGCACGAGCTGCGATCCAGGATGCGCGACGCGTTCGCCACCGAAGCGGACCGGGTACTGCGTGTCAACGTGGTCTCGTTCGGGTTCAAGTACGGCCTGCCGGTAGACGCCGACATGGTGGCGGACTGCCGGTTCCTGGCGAACCCGCGCTGGATACCAGAACTCGCGCCGCAGACCGGCCAGGATGAGGCGGTCATCAAGTACGTTCTCAGCCAGCCGGGCGCCACCGAATTCCTCGACGCGTTCGTACGGGCAGTGCAGGTCGCGCTCGCGGGCTATGACCGGACCGGGCGTCATTTCGTGCTCCTCGCCGTGGGCTGCACCGGCGGCAAGCACCGCAGCGTGGTGATGGCAGAGCAAATGGCCGCCCTGCTAGCACAGACGTGGCCCGGCATCCAGGTCACGCACCGCGACCTGGGCCGCGAGTAAACATGACAGTTCCGGACCGGCCGCGGAACCCTAAGGTCGTTGCGCTCGGTGGCGGCCACGGGCTGCATGCGTCGCTATCCGGGTTGCGGCGGGTCACCAGGGACCTGACCGCGGTCGTCACCGTGGCCGACGATGGTGGTTCAAGCGGCCGGCTGCGGCGGGAGTTCGGCGTCTTGCCGCCGGGCGACCTGAGGATGGCACTGGCCGCCTTGTGCGGCGACGATGCCTGGGGCACCACCTGGAGCCGGGTGATCCAGCACCGGTTTGAGGGCGGCGGTGACATGGCGCCGGATACCGGACTGACCGGCCACGCGGTCGGCAATGTCCTGATCGTGGCGCTGTGGGAACTGCTCGGCGACACCGTGCAGGGGCTGGAATGGGTGGCACGTCTCCTCGGGGCGCACGGCCGGGTCCTGCCGATGTCGGCGGTTCCGCTGGACCTCGTTGCTGAAGTCGAGGGTGCAGATCCGGACAGGCCGGACGAGGTGCGCACGGTTCAGGGTCAGGTGGCCTGCGCGACGACGACAGGACGGGTACGGTCAGTATCACTGGTACCCGCTGACCCGCCCGCGTGCCCGGAAGCCGTGCAAGCGATCGGGACGGCGGACTGGGTAGTGCTCGGGCCTGGCTCTTGGTTTACCAGCGTGCTGCCGCATCTGCTGGTCCCGGAGCTGGCCGCGGCGCTGGTTGGGACTCGAGCGCGGAGGCTGGTAGCGCTGAATCTGGCGCCGCAACCCGGTGAGACGGAAGGGTTCTCGCCGCACGCCCACCTGGAGGTCCTCGCGGACCACGCGCCTGATCTGGCGATCGATGTCGTGCTTGCCGACCGCGCTGCGGTGGCCGGCTCGACTGCGGAGCTGGAGAAGGCAGCGGGCTTGCTCGGCGCCCGCCTCGTACTGGCCGACCTGGCCGTCGGGGACGGGTCGCCACGGCATGACCCGCGGCGCCTGGCAGGCGCGTTCGCGCAGCTATTTGAGGGGGAGTGACGCCTGTGGCGCTGACTGGTCTGGTCAAGGACGAGCTCAGCAGGGTAAGCGTGCTTAAGCCATGTTGCCGCAAGGCCGAAGTGTCGACCATCCTGCGATTCGCTGGGGGGCTGCACCTGGCGGCCGGGCGGATCGTTGTGGAGGCGGAGCTGGACACCGGGGCGGCGGCGCGCCGGCTGCGTAAGGACATCGCCGAGGTCTTCGGCCATGCGTCCGACCTGGTCGTGCTGGCGCCTGGCGGCCTGCGCAAAGGCAACCGCTACCTGGTCCGCGTCCGCGCCGACGGCGAGAGCCTGGCCAGACAGTCCGGCTTGGTCGACAATCACGGCCGCCCGGTGCGCGGGCTGCCGAGGCAGGTGGTATCCGGCACGACCTGCGACTGTGAGGCCGCCTGGCGCGGAGCGTTCCTGGCGCACGGCTGCCTGACCGAGCCCGGCCGGTCGATGTCGCTCGAGGTGACCTGCCCCGGGCCGGAGGCCGCGCTGGCCATGGTCGGTGCCGCACGGCGGCTCAAGATTCACGCCAAGGCTCGCGACGTCCGCGGCGTGGACCGGGTGGTCGTCCGGGACGGTGACTCGATCAGTGCGCTGCTCACCCGGCTGGGTGCCCACGACAGCGTGCTGGCATGGGAGGAACGCCGGATCCGTCGGGAGGTCAGGGCTACCGCGAACCGGCTGGCCAATTTCGACGATGCGAACCTGCGGCGCAGCGCGCGTGCGGCAGTCGCGGCCGGCGCCCGGGTTGAGCGGGCCCTGGAGATTCTCGGCGCCGAGGCCCCTGATCACTTGATCGTGGCAGGGGAGCTCCGGATCAAGCACCGGCAGGCAAGTCTGGAGGAGCTAGGCCAGCTCGCCGAGCCGGCCCTCACCAAGGACGCAATCGCGGGGCGGATCAGGCGGCTGCTCGCTCTTGCTGACCGCCGCGCCATCGAACTCGGGATACCGAACACCGAGGCGACACTGACCGCCGACATGCTGGTTCCCTAAGCCCGGCCAGCGCGAAGCGTGGCCAGCACGGGTGAGTGACACCCGGGGCTGCACGGGCGAACGCGGCATCCGGCCAGTCCGGTAGGGTTGCGAGCGCTGGCTGCGCACAGCCAAAACATGGCACTGCTAGGGCAAAGGGAGTGCATCTGCGGTGAGTGTCCGAGTTGGTATTAACGGGTTCGGCCGGATCGGGCGGAACTTCTGGCGCGCCGTACACGCCGGCGGCGGGGGCGATATAGAGATCGTTGCGGCGAATGACCTCGGCGACCTCGCTACCTGTGCGCACCTGCTCAAATACGACACCATCCTGGGCACCCTGGACGTGGACGTGGTCGCCGACGGCGATGTCATCCGGGCGGGCAGCCACTCGATCAAGATGCTGGCCGAGAAGGACCCGGCCGCGCTGCCGTGGGGCGACCTCGGAGTGGATGTCGTGATCGAGTCCACCGGCCGGTTCACCAGCGCGCCCGATGCGGCGAAGCACCTGGCTGGCGGCGCCCGTAAGGTGATCATCTCGGCGCCCGCCAAGGGCGAGGACATCACGATCGTGCTGGGCGTCAACGATGACCGCTACGACCCCGCGAAGCACAACATCATCTCCAACGCGTCCTGCACCACGAACTGCGTGGCGCCGATGGCCAAGGTGCTGAACGACAGCTTCGGCATCAGCAAGGGCTTCATGACGACCATCCACGCGTACACCAACGACCAGGTCATTCTCGACTTCCCGCACAAGGACCTGCGCCGGGCCAGGGCAGCAGCGCAGAACATCATCCCGACCACGACCGGGGCGGCCAAGGCGACCGCGCTGGTACTGCCGGAGCTGAAGGGCAAGCTGGACGGCCTGTCCATGCGCGTCCCGGTGATGGACGGCTCGGTGACCGACCTGGTCGTCCAGCTGGAGCAGGAGGCCACCATCGAGGAGGTCAACGCGGCTTACCGGGCCGCCGCCGACGGGCCGCTCAAGGGCTACCTGTACTACACCGAGGACCCGATCGTGTCCTCCGACATCGTCGGCACGCCGTATTCCTGCACGTTCGACTCCCAGCTGACCATGGCGGCCGGCGACCAGGTCAAGGTCATCGGCTGGTACGACAACGAGTGGGGCTACTCCAACCGGCTCGCCGACCTCGCCGCTCTGGTCGGCGCCAGCCTTCCCGCCCGCTCGTGAAAGACCTTCACTCGTGAAGGGCCTCGATTCACTTTCTGTCGCCGGGCGGGTCGTGCTGCTGCGGGCTGACCTGAACGTACCGCTGGACGGCGTTACGATCACCGACGACGGTCGCATCCGGGCCAGCTTGCCAACGATCAATAAACTGCGGGAACGCGGCGCGAGGGTGCTGATCATCGCGCACCTGGGGCGGCCGAAAGGTGACAGTTACGCAGACCGGGTAGCAGGTGGCCCGTCGCTAGCTCCGGTGGCGGCCCGGCTGTCGGAGCTGCTGGGCCTCCCGGTCCCGCTGGCCACTGACGTCGCGGGCGATTCGGCCAAGGCCGTCGCGGCCGGGCTCGCCGACGGTGACGTGGCCGTGCTCGAAAACATCCGCTTCGAGCCCGCGGAGACTAGCAAGGACGCGGCAGAGCGGGCGGCGCTGGCTGGCCGGCTGGCGGCGCTGGCCGAGGTTTACGTGGGCGACGGCTTCGGCGCCCTGCACCGCAAGCACGCCAGCGTGTACGACCTCCCGGCACTGCTGCCGCATGCTGCCGGCGACTTGGTCGAGGCCGAGGTTGCCGTGCTGGAGCAGCTAGAGCATCCGGCCCGGCCGTACGTCGTCGTACTCGGCGGCGCCAAGCCGTCGGACAAGCTGGCCGTCATCGCGAACCTGCTGGGTCGGGCCGACCGGATCCTGATCGGCGGCGGCATGTCCTACACGTTCCTGGCCGCCAAGGGCTACGAGGTGGGCCACTCACTGCTGGAGGCCGACAAGATCGACGACGTGCGCCAGGTGATGGCCGACGCGGAGGCGCGCGGCGTCGAACTGGTGCTTCCGGTTGACCTGGTCGGCGCGACCCGGTTCGCGGCGGACGCCGAGCACGATGTCTACCCGGTGGACGCCTTCCCGGCCGACCGGGAGGGCGTGGACATGGGCCCGGCGACCAGGGAGCTGTTCGCCGCCAAGCTGGCCGATGCGGCGACGGTGTTCTGGAACGGCCCTGTCGGCGTGTTCGAGTTCCCCGCGTTCGCGGCGGGCACGAGGGCCGTGGCTGAGGCGATCAGCGCGCTGCCTGGCTTCACGGTGGTCGGCGGCGGCGACTCGGCGGCTGCCGTTCGCCGGCTCGGGCTGCCCGAGGACGGCTTCGGCCACATCTCCACTGGCGGCGGAGCCAGCCTGGAGTACCTGGAGGGCACGACCCTGCCCGGCCTCGCTGCCCTGGCTGATACAGCGCTGGCTGACCCGGACCTGGCCGGCTAGTGGCCGCCGTCAGGAAGCCGCTCATTGCCGGCAACTGGAAGATGCACAACAATCACCTGGAGGCCATTGCGCTGACCCAGAAGCTCGGGTTCGCGCTGACCGACAAGGACTTCAACGCCGCCGATATCGCCATCTTGCCGCCGTTCACCGCGCTGCGCAGCGTGCAGACCCTGATCGACGGGGACAAGCTGCGGTTGCTGTACGGCGCGCAGGACGTCTCGCCACACGAGGACGGGGCCTACACCGGTGACATCTCGGCCCGGATGCTGGCCAAGCTCGGCTGCCAGTTCGTGGTGGCCGGGCACTCGGAGCGGCGGCGTTACCACCATGAGGACGATGCCCTGGTCAACGCCAAGGTCCGGGCCGTGTTGCAGCGGACCATGACGCCGGTGCTGTGTATCGGAGAGCCGCTGGAGGTGCGTGAGGCGGGCGAGCACATCGAGTACACCCTGGCCCAGCTCGACGGTGGCCTGGCGGGCGTGACTGCCGAGCAGGTGGCTGGCCTGGTAGTCGCCTATGAGCCGGTCTGGGCGATCGGGACTGGCCAGGTGGCCACGCCAGCCGATGCCCAGGAGGTGTGCGGGGCCATCCGGGCACGGATTTCCGCCGTTCACGGGCACCCTGCGGGCGCAAGCACGCGTATCCTGTATGGCGGGTCGGTAAAGCCCGACAACATGCCCGCGATCATGGCCGAGCCGGACGTCGACGGTGCGCTGGTTGGTGGTGCAAGCCTGGATTCCGGTGATTTCGTACGGATTTGCCGGTATCGTGAACAGGGCGTAACTGTCTGACTGGGCCACTGTCGCGTAGGGACCGGTCCCGCGCGCGGCCTGAACCAGCCGGGAGAGACGAGAAACCGCAGTGACTGTCGCATTCTCCGTGATCTTGATCATCACCAGCCTGCTGATGGTGCTGCTTGTGCTCCTGCACAAGGGCAAGGGCGGTGGCCTGTCGGACTTGTTCGGCGGCGGCATCTCCTCGTCGCTGGGTTCGTCCTCAGTGGTCGAGCGGAACCTGGACCGGATCACCATCGTCACCGGGATCATCTGGTTCGTTTGCATCGTCGCGCTCGGGATCCTCGACAAGCACTAGTCCGGGTTCACGGCGCGAGTTTGGCATTTCATTGATTCGCATGGCTTAAACAGACACTGACAGCCGCGGTGTTTGATATGCACGGTTTTAAGACGCAAGGCATTGAACTGCATAGGGCATGAGGGCTGGTGCGGCGCGAGGTGCGGCAGTGCGGTCCGCAGGTCTTTTCGAGCGAGGGGTGAGCAGTGAGTAGTGGCAACGCCATACGCGGCAGCCGGGTCGGGGCTGGGCCGATGGGTGAGGCCGAGCGGGGCGAGGCAGCGCCGCGCGTACGGGTGTCTTTCTGGTGCTGCAACATGCACGAGACCATCCCGAGCTTCGCTTCCGACGCGGCAATCCCCGAGTTCTGGGACTGCCCGCGCTGCGGCTTGCCGGCTGGTCAGGACGAGGCTAACCCGCCATCTCCGCCGCACGCCGAGCCGTACAAGACGCACTTGGCGTACGTGAAGGAGCGGCGCAACGACACCGACGGCGCCGCGATCCTCGCCGAGGCGCTCGACCGGCTGCGCAAGGGCGCCTGAGCCCGAACCGGGCACGGAAGACGCGGGGCCGGGCAGCCACGGACGTCGAGTCAGCCACACGAAACGGCTGACTCGGGCCCGTGCCTCCCCGCCTGCGCGGCGGGAACTGCGAATCGCACATAGCGCGCAAAGCGCTCGCGATCTGCACAGCCACTGCGACTTTTCACGGCTCGCGTACGCTCTGGCGACCTAATTATCCCGATATGCCGGTACCGGATCCGTGAAAGGTGAGTCCGATGCGGCTGAATCGCCCGGCTCGTACCGCCGCGTTAATGCGCGAACGCGCTGCGCTGGCTGCCCGGCAGAAGCGGCACAGGCTCGTGGGACGCCGCCTCCAGCACTTGCACCTGCGTTCGCAGGTCGCTAACCAGCAGCCCGGCGAGGTCCTGGCTGAAGCCGTTCCTGACGACGATCCGCAGCACGGCAGTGTCCTGCAAGTTCTCGGGGAAGGTGTAGGCGGGAACGAGCCAGCCGCGCTGGCGGAGCCGCTCCGACAGGTCGAAGACGGTGTAGCCGGATGCCGCCGGGTCAGCTAGCTTGAACGCGACCACCGGCAGGTCGGAGCCGTCCGAGAGCAGTTCGAACGGACCCATTCCGGCGATCTCCGCGGCGAGGTAGCTGGCCACGTGCTGGCAGGTGAGCTGGACCTGCCGGTATCCCTCAAAGCCGAGCCGGACGAAGTTGTAGTACTGCGCGGCCACCTGGGAGCCTGGCCGGGAGAAGTTCAGCGCGAACGTCGGCATCTCGCCGCCGAGATAATTCACCTTGAAGACCAGATCGTCGGGGAGCGCGGCCGCCTCGCGCCAGATGATCCAGCCCACGCCCGGATAGACCAGGCCGTACTTGTGGCCGGAGGTGTTGATCGAGGCGACCCGCTTTACCCGGAAGTCCCATTCCAGGTCCGGCTGCAGGAAGGGCGCGACGAAGCCGCCGGAGGCCCCGTCAACGTGCACCGGGATGTCCAGCCCGGTGTTTTGCTGGAGCATGTCGAGCGCTGCCGCGATCTCGGCGACCGGCTCGTAGCTGCCATCCATGGTGGAGCCGAGAATCGCGACCACGCCTATCGTGTTCTCGTCGCAGCGTGCCGCGGCCTCCGGTCCGGTCAGGTGCAGCCGGCCCGGTTCCATCGGCACCAGCCTGGGCTCGACCTGCCAGTACCGGCAGAACTTCTCCCAGCAGACTTGGACGTTGGCGCCCATGACCAGGTTCGGCTGCCCTCCGGAACCGGGGTGGCCCGGCGCGATGCCACGGCGGGCGCGCCAGCGCCAGAGAAGGGCAAGCCCGCCGAGCATGCAAGCCTCGCTTGATCCGGTGGTCGAGCAGCCGGTAGCCGATCCGCGTGAGTTGTCATCAGCTGCCTGCGCGGGGCCGGCCGCGGTGCCCGCACTGGCTGCCGGCGCGTGCCACAGGTGGGCAAGGATGTTGACACAGCGCCGCTCGAGCTCCGCGGTTTGCGGATACTCGTCCTTGTCGATCATGTTCTTGCTGAAGCACTGAGCCATCAGCTGCTCGGCTTCCGGCTCCATCCAGGTGGTGACGAAGGTGGCCAGGTTGAGTCTGGCGTTACCGTCGAGGATCAGCTCGTCTCTGACCAGTGCGAGCGCGGCGGTCGGGTCCATCGGCTGGGCCGCCAGCCGGTGGCGGGGGACCGCATGCTCGATCCGGGTGTACACCGGGTTGAGGTCCAGCAAGGCGGGTCCGTGGGCTTCGTCGACCTTGGCGTGAAGCGGCATGGCGCGATCCTTTCCGGCGCTAACGGCGAGCACAGTAAATGCATGACGGTCACTGTTCAGTCAGGTAACGACTGAACAGAAAGTTCTCATCGGCTAGCAGGTGCGCCAGGGACAGTCGCGTGGTCAAGTCCGCGGCGGCACCAGCCCGCGTTCCCGTGCTCATCGGGCTCACGATGCGCCCGGCCCGGCCGTTTGCGAGCAGCGGGCTCGTCGTGAGGCACAACTCGTCGATGAGGCCCTCGGCAGCGAGCTGGCCTAGCACGGTAGGGCCGCCTTCGCAGAGGATCCGGGCGTAACCGAGGCTGCGCAGCGCCGCGATGGCCGCAGTCATGTCGACTTGGTGATGGCCGGCTTCGACGACTCGGGCGTGCCTGGCGATGCCAGCTTTGCGATCGCGCGGCGCGTCGGCTGTGGTTACCACGATGGTCCGGGCGCCGGCCGCGGCCCCGGTGATCAGTTGCCCGTCGGGATCGACGTTCAGCCTCGCCGTCACCACCGCGATAGCAGGCTGCGGCGCGCCAGCGGGGCGGAGCTCCTGCCACAGGTCGGCGACCTGCGCTGGCCGGTAATGCTCCGTCCTGGCGGTGCCAGCGCCTACCAGAATCAGGTCGGCCAGGCTGCGCAGGACCGTGAACACCATCCGGTCGCCGGGCCCGGAGAGGCCACCGGACCGACCGTCAAGCGAGACGGCGCCGTCCGCGCTGGCCACCATGTTCGCCTGTAGCCAGCCCCCGTCGACAGCGCATGTCCGGTACAGCCGGGCAAGCTCCTCGACCGCGGCCGGCAGCGGGCCGGGCGTAGCCTTGGGCACGACTTGGAGATCTTGGCCCTGGACCGGATAGATCTGGCGCACGGTAGGCAGTCAATCAGAGGAGGCGGCGCCGGCCGGGCGCGCCCCGTCGCCAGCTGGCAACTACCGGGGATTAGCTAGCTGCGGTTGCGCGCAGGATGACGACCGACCGAGCGGCGACATCGCGGGCAGTCACTATGGCGTCGGGGCCGGCCGGCGGAGGCTGTCCGGCTGGCCCGGCGGTGTCCGCTACTACCTGCCAGCCCGAAGCGGTGTCCGCGCCGGGCAAAGTGAAGGTCACCGGCTGGTCGCCGGCATTGAACAGCAGCAGGAAGCTCTGATCCGTGATGGCCTCGCCCCGGCTACCCGGCTCGGTAATGGCGTCACCGTTCAGCAGCACAGCGAGCGAGCGGGCGAAGCCGCTGCGCCAGTCGTCGATTGTCATCTCGGTGCCGGCCGCGGTCAGCCAGCTGATGTCACGCAGCTCGGTGCCACTGGCACCGGCGAGCTCGCCGCTGAAGAACCGGCGGCGCCGGAAGACCGGGTGCTCGCGGCGCAGCGCGATCAGCGCGCACGTGAAGTCGAGCAGGTCCGCGTGCTGGTGCGCGGCCTCCCAGTCCACCCAGGAGATCTCATTGTCCTGGCAGTAGGCATTGTTGTTGCCCCGCTGGGTGCGGCCGAGTTCGTCGCCAGCCAGCAGCATCGGCACACCCTGCGAGCAGAACACGGTGACCAGGAAGTTGCGCACCTGCCGATCGCGCAGAGCAGCAATGGCCTCGTCGTCAGTAGGGCCCTCGGTGCCGCAGTTCCAGGACCGGTTGTCGTCCGTGCCGTCCGTATTGCCGTCGCCGTTGGCCTCGTTGTGCTTGCTGTTGTAGCTGACCAGGTCGGCCAGGGTGAATCCGTCGTGGCAGGTAACGAAGTTGACCGACGCGACCGGGCGCCGCGCGCTGGTCTCGTACAGGTCGGAGGAGCCGCTGAGCCTGGACGCGAACTCGCCTATCGTCGCGGGCTGGCCGCGCCAGAAGTCGCGGACTGTGTCCCGGTACTTGCCGTTCCACTCGGTCCACAGCGGCGGGAACTTGCCGACCTGGTAGCCGCCAGCCCCGACGTCCCATGGCTCGGCGATCAGTTTCACCTGGGATACCACCGGGTCCTGCTGCACCAGCTCGAAGAAGGCCGACAGCCGGTCTACCTCGTGCAGTTCGCGGGCCAGCGCGGAAGCGAGGTCGAAGCGGAACCCGTCGACGTGCATCTCCAGGACCCAGTACCGGAGCGAGTCCATTATCAGTTGAAGTGCGTGCGGATGCCGGACGTTGAGGCTGTTGCCGCAGCCGGTGTAGTCGAGGTAGACGGACGGGTCGCCGTCGTCCAGCCGGTAGTAAGCCGCGTTGTCGATGCCGCGAAACGACAGCGTCGGACCCAGGGCGCCGGACTCGGCGGTGTGGTTGTACACGACGTCGAGGATCACCTCGATGCCAGCTTCGTGCAGCACCTTCACCATCGACTTGAACTCGGCGACGTGGCCGTGCGGCTCCGCCGAGCTCGAGTACACGTTGTGCGGGGCGAAAAAGCCGATCGTGTTGTAACCCCAGTAGTTCGTCAGGCACCTCTCGGCGAGTTCGTGCTCAGGTACCGACTGGTGCACCGGCATCAGCTCGATAGCGGTGATGCCGAGCTTGGTCAGATGGTCGATCACCGGCGGCGAGGCCAGGCCGGAATAGGTGCCCCGTAGCTCGGGCGGAACCTGCGGATGGCGCATGGTCAGGCCGCGCACGTGCGCCTCGTAGATCACCGTCTGGTGGTAGGGCGTCCGGGGCTGCCGCTCGCCGGTCCAGTCGAAATAGGGGTTGATCACCACGTTGCGCGGCATGAACGGAGCGCTGTCGGCGTCGTTACGCTGCGCCGGCTTGCCGAGTTGGTAGTCGAACAGTGCCGGATCCCAGCGAACATTGCCTTCGACGGCCTTGCCGTAGGGGTCGAGCAGCAGCTTGGCCGGGTTACAGCGATGACCCTGCTTTGGTTCGTAGGGACCGCAGACGCGGTATGCGTAGCGCTGGCCTGGACCGACGGACGGCAGGTAGCAGTGCCAGACAAAGCCGTCTACCTCGGTCAGGTCCAGCCGCGTCTCGGTGTCATCAGCATCGAACAGGCAGAGCTGCACGCGGTCGGCGACCTCGGAAAACAGGGCAAAGTTGGTGCCTGACCCATCCCAGGTAGCGCCAAGCGGATAGGCCGCGCCCGGCCAGATTTGCATCCGCTGACCCTACCTGGAAGTAACAGCGGACCGGGCCACGATGGCTGCAAGGTCCAGCCCGTCTGGCAGGCTGCCGAACGGCGTGCCGGGAGAAGTCACCGAGCCGGGCGAGATACCTGGACCGCCTGCAGCGCCCAGGCGGGAACAGCTGAAGGCGTCCCAGATCGCCGCTGGGGCGTGCCGGGCCAGCAGCGACGCCTGCAGCGTGAGAGTGATCTGCCCGGCGAGCCGACGCGCGTGCCGTTGGCCGTCAGGGCCCTGCGCCTCCTTGAGCGCCGCGCGCAGCCCGGCCGCGGCAGCCGCAGCCCGCCGGTCACCTTCTGCCAGGTCGATCTCAGCGAGTAGGGCGTCGACGCAGGCCGGCTCCCTGGTCAGTGCGCGCACCACGTCAAGGGCCGTGACATTGCCAGAACCTTCCCAGATGGAGTTGAGCGGCGAATCGCGGAGCAGCCGGGGCATCGGCGAGTAGTCCTCGACGTATCCGTTCCCACCCAGGCATTCCAGCGCTTCGGCGGTGATCATCGGCGTGCGCTTGCAGATCCAGTACTTGGCCGCCGGAAGGGCGACGCGGAGCAGGGCTGCCTCGGCCGCGTCGCCGCGGGCCGCGCGATCGGCTGCTCCAGCCAGCCGGATCGCGAGTGTCGTCGCAGCCTCCGACTCCACGGTCAGGTCTGCGATGACGCCGGTCATCGCCGGGTGGTCAATGAGCGGGCCACCGAAAGCCCGGCGGAGGCCTGCGTAGCTGGCCGCGATGACGGCCGACTGGCGGATGGCCGCGGCACTTCCGAGCACGCAGTCGAGCCGGGTGGCGCTCACCATATTGATAATCGTCGGCACTCCCCGGCCGGGCTCTCCGACCGGCCAGGCCACCGCTGCGTCGTACTCGACTTCGGCGGAGGCGTTCGAGCAGTTGCCGAGCTTGTCCTTAAGCCGCTGGATGTACATTGCGTTCCGGCTGCCATCGGGGAGCACCCGCGGCAGCAGGAAGCAGGTTAGGCCCTCTGGTGCTTGTGCCAGCACCAGGAACAGATCGCACATGGGCGCTGAGCAGAACCACTTGTGGCCGGTCAGCAGATAGCTGCCGTCGCCGGCCGGGACTGCGGCGGTGGTGTTCGCGCGGACGTCTGAACCACCCTGCTTCTCGGTCATGGCCATCCCGGCCAGCAACCCCGCCTTGCCTTCGGGCGGACGCAGGCCAGGATCGTAGCGTGCCGAGGTGAGCAGGGGCTCGTAGTGTTCCGCCAGGTCAGGGGCGTGCCGCAGCGCGGGCACACATGCGTAGGTCATAGAGATCGGGCAGCCGTGACCAGCCTCCGCCTGGGTCCAGACCAGGAACTTGGCAGCCCTGGCCACGTGCGCCGCCGGCGTGTTCTCGGCCCACGGAGCGGCGTGCAGGCCGTGGCTGACCGCCGTGGTCATCAGCTGATGCCAGGAGGGGTGGAAATCGACTTCGTCGATGCGGTAGCCGCGGGCATCGTGGGTTCGCAGCACTGGCTTATTCACGTTCGCCAGCCGCGCCAATTCCTGCGTGGCTGCCGTTCCAGCGAGCATGCCGAGCTCGTGCAACTCTGCCTCGGCCCATCCGCAACCCTCGCGGCGGATCGCTCCCAGCAGCGCGGGATCGTCGGCCACGTCGTAGCCAGCCAGTGACGGTACCTGGTTCAGTACCTCGTGCGTGGCGTGCCGCCGGGATTGCGTCACTGCCGCTGCCGTGCCTAGGTGTGGATGCCGCACTCGGTCTTTGCGGTGCCTGCCCACCGGCCGCTGCGCGGGTCGGCGCCCTCGGCCACGCGGGAAGTGCAGGTACGGCAGCCGATAGACGGGTAACCGTCGTAAACCAGCGGGTTCACCAGGACGTTGTTGGCGGCGATGTAGTCGTCAACCTGCTGCTGGCTCCACTCGACGATCGGATTCACCTTGATCATCTCGCGCCGAGCGTCCCACTGGACGACCTTGGTGTCATTGCGGGCGTCGGTCTCGTCCCGGCGAACCCCGGTGAACCAGGCGTCGTACGGGCCGAGCGCTTCCTCGAGCGGGACCACCTTGCGGAGATAGCAGCACAGGTCCGGGTTACGGCTGTAGAGCCGGGGACCCAGTTCGGCGTCCTGTTCCTCGACCGTGGTCGGCGGCGTCACGTTGATGAGGTTCCGGGTACACGGCGGACACCGCGTCTCTAGTGCCTATCGTCTCCGCGAAGTGATAGCCGGTGTCGAGGAAGAGCACGTCGATGCCTGGAAAGTGCTTAGACACGAGGTTGACCAACACGGCGTCGGTCATCGACGAGGTAATGCAGATCCGGCGGCCGAACGTGCGCACAGCCCACGCGATAACCTCATCGGCTGGCGCCCCCGCCAGTGCATCGGCCGCCTCGGCGGCTAGCCTTTCCATTACGCTGGGTTCCTCCTTGCGGCGGTCCATCCAGTCCAGGCAGCTTAGCGGGTTAACCTGAAGCCCGGCTGTAACTTAGGCCCGGAACACACCAGGTATTACTGACACACTAGGGCTTATCGCAGATAACTGCACCCTGTGTCGCCTAAGTCACATCTGACGTCAAAGCCGCTGCCGCTCCCTGTTTGCTCTAGCTGGGGCAACCAGCACCCATCTCGCGGTATTCCTGCCCGCTTCGGGCCGGTTAATCCACGTCCGGGACGCAAGAAGCCGTTCGTCAGCCCTGTCGTAGCCAGCCCAGCCGGGTCTCGGTCGGCGGCGCAGGCCGCTGGTGCTGGCAATCGCACCAGGTACCGCG
Organism: Streptosporangiaceae bacterium; assembly: GCA_036488155.1. GTDB lineage: Bacteria > Actinomycetota > Actinomycetes > Streptosporangiales > Streptosporangiaceae > JAJYUU01. Next base: position 68,667 of record DASXIA010000107.1, read on the forward strand.
CGGGCACTTCTCGTGCCGCTGGGCCCGGCATTCGGGGCAGACCATAGCGGATCGGCGGCCTCTCAGGCAGCGTTAGCCCGCCGCATGCGACGCCGCCGCTCAGAGGAGCGCTCGTCCTCATTGAGGCCGCCCCAGGTGCCGTACTTCTCCGGCCTGCTGACGGCGTAGGTGAGGCACTCGGCGCGCACCGGGCACGCGTTACAGACAGCCTTGGCCTTGCGCTCGCGGATCTCGCGCTCTGGCTGTCGTTCCCCGTCGGGGCCGAAAAAGAGCACGACTTCCTTGCCGCGGCACGCAGCCTGATCCTGCCAGCCCCAGTTCGGCCGTTGCAGAAGGGCGGCTTGGCGACGTACCTCAGACATGAATAGCTCTCCTCAGGCAGCTGACCGTGGTCGTCGCTGGCCACGGTAGGTAAGTGCTCACAGTTCCGTTGTCTTCGAAATCAGTTCGTGCAGGTCGGTCAGGCTTACTCGGTCATAACAGCAGGCACGGGGTGCCTGGGCGGTGCATGCTCGGTACTGCAGGCTCGCTTTCGTCCAGCGGGCCCCGCGAAGCGCGGTAGGCTGCCCTAGACGAAGAAATGCTTGCGCGGTGTGGCAATTGCCCCGTCGCATGGTGCAACGCGCCGCGCTGGCGTGATGTTCCCAGCGCGAGTTGCTGTGTGCCCGCGACTTGGTATGGATGCCTGCCGCCAGCGCGGACCGCCGCCCAATCATGCCATTGGCACCGGGAGTCGCGCAGCCAGGATCGGTAAATTCTGGGTCTGGGTCAGGTCACACTAAGTGATCATTAACTGGACAGATCCATTTGTTCAGGCCACCATAGGCATCATGTCCGCGTCCGACGCAGCTCCGCTGCCTCGCCTGGGCGAGGTGTTTTTCGACGTCAGAGGCAGTTCCAGGAGCATGAGGCTCAGCTGGTATGCGGATACCGGCATTGCCGTCTTCAGCATCTGGCAGGGCGGCAGGTGCACTGGCACGTTCCGGCTGCCGATGGAAGATCTGGCCAGGATGACGGAGATACTGCACCGCGGTCCGCCTCCACGGCGCACCGACGGCCGGCCTGACTACCACGGTGGCTACGACCCGGCCGGATATGAGGCCGGTTACGGCGAGGCTGGCTATGGCGAGGCTCGCTATGACTCGGCCGGCTACGACGAAGCCGGCTATGACGACGACTGGTACGACGAGGAGCAGAGCAGCCGTGCGGGTGGTCACGGGGCCGACGAGCACGAACTCGCTGGCGGTTACCCTGACCGGCCCGGAGCCAATCGGTCATCGGCTGGGCATGATTCTGCCGGCTATGACTCCTCGGTCGGCTATCGCGATTCTGCCGGCTATGAGCGCCAAGCCGGCTATGCCGATTTCCCGGCGGACGCCGGTGCCTCTGACGCTACCGGCCGCTATGAATTGCGTCCTCATGCAGTCCGCCCCGACGACGGCAGTTACCTGCCCGCAGCCGGCGACCATGACGGCGGCGCGGTCACTGACCTCAGCGGGTACGGCGAGCAGCGATTTGTGCCGCCCTATGTGCGGTCTGGCGCTGAGTCATACCCTAATGACAATCCGCCGCCCGGCCCGGTCCGTCGCCACGGCGCTGGCGGGCCGGCTTATCCGGCCGATCACGCCGGGGTTTCCGCCGAGCGCGGTCGCTACCCGCTGGAGCCGGACTCGGAGGCTGGCTATTCGGGCGGTCCGGAGTATCGGCAGCCCGTCGATCCTGGTGCTACCGCGCAGTATTCGGCCGGTCGGCACAGTGGCCGGCGGAGCCGCTCATCCGAACCGTCGCCGTTCGCGGAGCCCGAGCTAGATGCCGCTGGCGAGCCGATTTCGGAGCAGGATTACTGGCGTGGGCCGGTGCGCTAAGCGCTGGTAGCGGCACCGGGCATTCCTGCTAACGGCGGTAGCAGCCAATCCGCGGCCTAAGACGAGCTGACGCCGGCCGGAGGTCAGACTTCGGCGCGCTGCATCCGGCGGCGATTTGCCGGCCCCTCGTTCGGATGGAAAGAAACCGGACGTTCGCGTCGTTACATCGGTGATGAGACTGGGAATAGATTTTCGCGGGGGGAGGGGGATACACAAGTGGCTCAGAAGATCTCTGTCACGTTTGCCTGTGACTACGACTCACGAGAGATTCCAGACGGCGAGCACATGACTCGCGCGTTCAGCCTTGATGGCCGGGATTATGAGATCGACCTATGCGAGAAGCACAGTCAGAAGTTCGACGAGGTGCTTAGCAGGTTCGCGGACAAGGCCCGGAAGGTGACGGGCCGGGTCGGCAAGCCGAAGCGGCGGACTACCGCGCATCGCCAGCGCAGTGCCGACATACGGGCCTGGGCGAAGCAGAGCGGCATGGAAGTCAGTGACCGCGGCCGCATTCCGGCAAGCGTGATCTCAAAGTACGACGCCAATCACTAGCAGGCAGGCCGGCGCCCGGGGCGCGGAACCCTGGGCCGATATCCACGGGCCGGGCGCCGTCTGTCAGCACGCGAGCGACCGGCGGGTCGCCTGACGTACTCCTGCGGCCGCCTAAAGCGGTGTGCTGCCCGGCGGATCGGGCGATGTGCCGGCCACGCTGGTCGCCGGATTGGCCGGCAGCTGGCCAGGGACGCGCAGCACGGCGGCGGCCAGCGCCTGTGAGTTGGGCAGCAGGACCAGGCCCTCATCGGTCTGGAGCCGGACGTACGTCAGGCTCACGTCGATGACAATGCCCTCGATCGTGCCGGAGAGCGCGCCAGCCCGGAACCGGATATGGTCGCCGACCCGGAACGGCCGGGCGAACAGCAGCACCAGCCCGGCGAACAGGTTCGCCAGCGACTGCTGAGCGGCGATGCCGAGCAAAACACCGGCGACGGCCCCGCTGACAAGCAGTTGCTTGACGTCTATGCGGGCGATAGCCAGCGAGAACGTGAGCACGGCAAATACGCCGACCAGCACCAGCACATAGCGAAGCACGCCCGCGTGCGCCTGCCCGATAAGCGGCTGCGAGGTCGAGCGGACTAGCCCGGACAGGCCGACCGCCGCAGCCATGCCGAACACCAGGAACGCGACCGCGCCGCAGATGTAAGCGAGTTGCGCAGCCTCACCCAGGGGCTTCGGGGCCGCGTTGACGTGCGTTGCCACACTGAGGGGGGTCTGATTCAGGGCGGCGCCCCAGCCCTTGACCCCGGAGACTTCGGCGGTGACGGCGCCGGCGATGGCAAGGATGAGCGCGAGGATTGAGCGCCACGGCTTGGCCTTGGCTCGCACCTTCGCCACGGACGCGTCGAGTTCCTGTAGATCCACGTCTCCACGCTATCGGCGCAT
>DASXIA010000119.1:0-4113 GCA_036488155.1 Streptosporangiaceae bacterium
CTGCCACCCCGGCTATGACCAGCGCCTCAGGCCTGCCGCACCCGGACGCTGTCCTTTACCCGCTCGGGATATCCCGCGAGTACGTCGAGGCAGCCGGTGCCAAGGATCCCGCGCTGCCGGACGACGGCCGGATCCTCCGCCTCGCCGACGAATAGCCGTCGGCGGACTAGTCCTCGGCCTTCGGAGACCAGGTCGCTTCGAGCTCACCCGTGCCGGCAGCCAGGTCCGCCCAGTCGCCGTCGAGCGCAATGACTGCGGTCGACGGACTCGACGGAAGCGCTGTCTCGCGTCCTGTCACCATGCTGGCGAACTTGGCCGCAGCCGGGTTGTGCCCGATGTAGAGCAGCGTCCCCACCTCCGGCGGCGTCTGCCGGATGATCTCGACCAGGTCTTCGACGCCGGCATCGTACAGCCGCTCCTCTGCGTGGAACTCAGGATCGCCGCCCAGCGCCGGGGCGGCATTCTCCCAGGTCTGCAGGGTCCGCCTCGAGGACGAGCAGATCACCGTGTCGGGCCGGAATCCGTGTGAGGCCAGCCAGCTTCCCGCCGCAGCGCTGTCGCGCTGCCCGCTGGGCACAAGGACCCGCTCAAAGTCCGGGCCGCCCGGCAGTTCGCCTGCCTTGGCGTGCCGCAACACCACCAGCCTGTGCCTATCGTGTCTATCCCCCATGCCATCCACCGTAGGTCACCGGGTACCGCATCACGTGGCCGGCCCGCGGGCTTCGTTTCGGCGCTGCGAGCCGCGCACAGGCTGGCCGACCGGGCCGCTGCAACCACTGCTACATCGCCGGGACAGGCGGATTCGTGCCAGGCACAAGTCGCATAGCCGAGGGCGGCATCTAAGCCGAGATCCGCCAAACCATGAAGAATCTCGAAGCCACAATCACGCAAGCCGGCTTCCGCCTCCAAGACGTCGTCTCCGTCACCTGCCACCTGCGAAACCTCGACCACTGGCCCGTGCTCAACGAGATCGACAGCGACTACTTCGATCACGAAGCCCCGGCCCGCGCCGCGGTCGCGGTCAACGACCTCCCGGCGGCGCCAACATCGAAATCGCCTGCGCCGCATGGCGCGAGGACCCAGGCAGGTCGCAGGACGATGAGCCCGAAAGCGATAGCGTCGCCGGCTAAATCTGCCGACGGTCGCGCCCTCGAGGTCGTCTGCGTCGCGCAGCAGGTTCCCCAGGTCCGCCATCGCCTGGCCACTGCCGTTCTGCGCCTGGCGCCGCGGCGACCTGTAAATTTGGCTGCGCGAACCGTCCACGCAGCATCGTGTAGGTCAGCCCGAGGAGTTGAGCGTGCGCAAGGTTGTGCTGTACGAACTGTTGTCTCTCGACGGCGTCGCCGACGATCCCAACGCCGTCCTTGCCTACTGGGACGACGTGATGGATGCCAACCTCGCGGCTGTCATCGCTGCGCAGGACGCGGTTATCCTCGGCCGTCGCAGCTACGATGACTGGGCTGAGTTCTGGCCAGGCAGCGATATCCAGCCATTTTCGAAGTTCATCAACGGGGTCGCGAAATTTGTCGCGACATCCACACCGCTCGAGCAGGAATGGGCCAATGCGACTGTGATCGACGGCGGACTGGTCGAATTCGTCCATGACCTGAAAGTCCTGCCTGGAGGCGACATCGGAGTGCACGCCAGCATCTCGGTGGCCCAGACGCTGCTTGCCGCAGACGTTGTCGATGACCTCAGGCTCGTGATCCCACCGTGGATTGCTGGCAGCGGACGACGGCTCCTTGATGGCTTGCCGTCGATGAAGCTCGAATCGATCCAAAGCGCGACCTCGCCCAGCGGCAGTCTGCTTCTCGACTACCGCGTCATCCGGTAGCTGCCGGCGAGCATGCGCCCGGCCGGGAAACCGTCATCGAGGTGGAGGCCCCGCTCATGCGAACAACCGGTGGCGCACGGATCTGATGGAAGCCTGCATAATGCCGTACGTGGACCACTTCGTGATCGCGGTACGCAACCATTACTGGCACATCAGCGGCGGGCGGCCAATCAGCACGCGAGACTTCCACATAGTCACCACTGAGCTTGACGCCCGCCGTCTCGTAGTACAGCCCAAGGCCTGAGCCTGCGGGCAGGCAACCCGGACCGGCAGCACGCGTCAGGTAGTCACAAACTAATTGGTGCTTTAACCCAACTATCGGCAAAACCACGCCGCTACCTCTGTTCACGCCCGCCTCAGCGGCAATTGCTGCAACGTTTAAGCCCGTCAACCCTGTGGCCGGATGACACTCCCTGTGTCAACCTCAGGCCGCGATTTGGTTCGCGAGAGTTGTTGCTGCGCCGTGTTTGCCGGGGTCGTAGGGCACGCGGTCGATCCAGCAGCGCCAGATCACGCGCATCCAGGCGCGGGCCAGGACGCGCACGGCGTGTGGGTGGTCTTTGCCGGCGGTTCTTGCGTCGTTGTAGATCTTGGCGGCCCAGGGGCTGGCGTGCCGGCTGTTGTCGGCGAAGGTGGTCATGGCCTTGCGGAAGCGCTTGTTGCAGGCCCACCGGAAGTACACGGCCCGGTGCTTGCCGGACTGGCTGGTGACGGGGGTGCAGCCGGTGAGGGCGCCGGCGTCGGGGTGGTCGTAGGCTTGGCGGCAGTCGCCCCACTCGGCGAGCATCTGGGCGGCGTTGATCTGACCCGACCTTGGCAGCGACGTGAAGATCTCGCCGTCCGGGTGCTCGCCGAGGTGGGCAGCGGCCGACCGGTCGAGGTCCTTCACTGCTGCGTTCAGCGCGGTGAGGACGGCCACCAGGGCAAGGACGGCGTCGCGCAGCGCCTCGGTGAGGGCCTCGCCGGCGGTGCCGGCCGGGGCGGAGCGCAGCCTGGCCAGCAAGGTGGCGGCGCTGCGGCGGCCGGAGTATCCGTGCTTGACCAAGAACGCGGCCATCCGTTTCTCGCCCAGGTGGCGGGCGGCGGCCGGGGTCGGGTAGCGGGTCAGGAACTTCCAGGCTGATCGGCGATTCCACGTCGGCGAAGATGGCTTTGGCGCCGGGCCAGTGTGCCTCCAGCAACGCGGCGAGCTGGTTGGTGGCGGCGACCCGCGTCTCCACCAGGTCGTCGCGGGTGCGGATCACGGTGCGCAGTGCCCTGGTCTCGCCGGAGTACGGCACCGCGGCGGTCAGCTTGTGGTAGCGCAGCCGCAGGTACTCGGCGATCACGGCGGCGTCCCCGGCGTCGGACTTGGCTCCCGACAGCACCTCCCCGTCCCGCCAGGTCTTGATCGCGTTCGGCTTGACCGGCACCACCGGGTGCCCGGCTTCCAGCAGCAGGTCCACCAGCCGCCCGTCCGGCCGCTCGATGGCGACGGGCAGGTCACCAGGGTCACCGAACCGGGCCGGGCGGCGGATCAGCGCGGCGATCCCGTCCGCGGAGTGCTCGATGGTGAACTCAGCTACGACCTTGCCCCCGGCATTCATCACGCACACAGCATGCGTGGCGGCGGCCCAGTCGATCCCGGTGAAGAACTGTGCGTCAGGCAGCGCAAGCGGCAACTCGACTCCTTGCAACGGCAGCGACGACCCGGCGAGGAGGACAACTACCGGGTGGTCACTAACCGGCGCTCTGCGGCGCTTCTCCCTGTTGCCAGTCCCTGTCCTCGCGAGAACCGGGGGCGGCAGTGTCATCCAGGCCGTCGAACAGCGACCGCCACAGGCCGTCACCCCGGCTCCCCGCCGAGTCCCTTCAGCAAGCACCGTAGCGGTACTCACGAGAAAGATGGTGCCCTAGTGACCGCCATGAGCCTTGCCGGATGCCTGTCGGCCGCGGCCGAAACTGCAAGCCCGGGCGGCGGTCTCGGATGACCGCGCGCCGAGCCGCCCAATGCGGCGCGGAGCTCGGCTCAGGCCCGAATCCAGCCTGTGTTCAAGTCCAAGAGGGCGTTCAGCGCGTGTTCGTTACGCCTCAATCTGCTGGGACGTCGTGGAAGAACACGTGCTCAGGGTCACCCTCGTCTAGGCCGTTGAGCACGCCGCTGGGAGTCCATCCTTCGCTGTGCAGAAGTTCGCTCATCGGCGTGTTCGACTCGTTCGTAGAAACGAACACCCTCGATGTTGAGGCGCAGCGCGGCGCGGCGCGCATGAGGGCACGCCCGATTCCTTGCCGCCGCCAGC
>DASXIA010000141.1:0-5649 GCA_036488155.1 Streptosporangiaceae bacterium
CGGCCACCCGGTCACCGCAGCCGACATAGTGCGCGAGTACTGGGCCACCTACTCGCTGGTTGACGGGTTCTGGCTCAACTCCAACGCATGGGGTAATGGAACCGGCTGCGCGCCCGTGGGATGCCCGGAGGTGTCTCACCAGTTCCTGGCGTACGTAGCCGCCCTAACCAAACCTGGGCTCCCATGATCCCTATGGACGAGCCAGGGCAGATGAGAATGCCGGCCTAAGCTTCGACGCGCAGCAGCGGGGACTCCCCCGCACACGCCGCCCCGCTGGGATGGCCAGCGATCTTGTTCCTCGCCACCTCTGGCCCGCAGACCGTCTGCGGCACCGCGCATCCGGGCAATCACGGAGCGAACGCCTTCGCCGACGTCGAGCTGATCTGGACTGGCTCACAACCGGAAGCGGGCGGAGGCGGCCAGTACCCTTTCGCCCATGTTGCTAGCGGACCGGAACGTCGCCATTGCTGCCGCGGAGGCGGGCGCTGCCGTTGTGCGGTCAAGGTACGGCCGCTCGCTGGCGCGATTGGAGAAGGCCCATGGCGATTTCGCCACTGCTGCTGACATTGAAGCCGAGAAAGCTATCCTCGACGTCCTTCGATCAGCCCGGCCAGGCGATGCTGTGCTGGCTGAAGAGGGCGGGCACTCGGGACCCGCTGTTGCCGAACGCACGTGGCTCGTCGACCCGCTTTGCGGGACAGTGAATTACGCAGCACGGACCGCGCTGGTAGCGGTGAACGTCGCGCTGCGGAACGAATGCGACGTCAGGGTGGCGGCGTCAGCCGATCCGTTCGCCGGGGAAGTCTTCTGGACCGAAGGCATCGGTGCGTATGCCCGCCGCGGTGGCACCGATGAGCAGCTCGCGCCGTCCCCAGATTCGCGCCTGGTGGACGTGAATCTGGACCCGCCGTTCCTGAACAGTCCCGCATTCCGCGCCGTCGAGCTACTCGCAGACGCCGCGTTCGCCGGCACTTTCCGGCCCCGCGTGATCTCCACCACCCTGGCGCTGGCATGGGTCGCGGCCGGCCGGCGAGCAGCGTACGTGACCGATGGCAACCTGAAGGACAGCGTGCACTTCGCCAGCGGGATCGCGTTGTGCCAAGCCGCGGGGTGCGTGGTGACAGGCCTCCACGGACAGCCGCTGCACACAGGCGCAAGAGGCCTGGTCGCTGCGGCCGACCAGGAAACCCACGCAACCTTGCTGGCCATCATCGGGAGGCGATTCCCGCCGAAGCTCAACTCCACCGCGGCCGGACCATAAACACTCCCGAGGCATACCGGCGTTCCCGCGGGAACGCGCCGGGCCTGGCTACCCGCGCATGACGCCTCCCGGCGCTATGCGCCGGTGCCTCATCAACCTGCACTAGGGCTGCATGGACTGCCACCCCGGCACCGTTGGTCAGTCACTGGTGGTGCACGTCGACCATCAGCATTGCGGCAGCCAGGACGGTCGCTCGCAAAGCTTTGGGTACGTAGTATCTCGCTCATGACTTGGACAGCGCCGACGGTGGAGCGCGTTAAACCTCCATACCTCGCCGACGAACGTGCCAGGCTCGATAGCTGGCTAGACTTCCAGCGCGCCACGTTGCTTCAAAAGTGTTCCGGCCTGACAGCAGAAGAACTTGCTCTGCGGCCAGTAGATTCCTCTGAGCTCTCGCTCCTCGGTCTCGTGCGGCACATGGCAGCCAATGAGCGCATCTGGTTCCGAATCCGCTTTGACGGCGCCGACGTGGCCGACCTCTACCAGTCGCCTCACCACCCTCGGGGCGGGGAGTTCGCGTTGGCTGACCCGGTAACTGCCGCTGCCGACTACGCGACCTACGTTGAGGAAGTCGCGCTAGCCCGGAAGGTCGTCATAGGCAGGTCTTTGGACCAGACGTTTGGCGACGAGAAAGTGACCGTCGACCTCCGCTGGCTTTACGCGCACATGATCGGTGAATATGCGCGCCATAACGGCCACGCCGATTTGATCCGTGAGCTTATCGACGGAGCCACCGGCGTGTAGGAGCGACGTGGGCCACGATCTGGCCATGATCGATATGGCAGGGGGGCGGCGGGTCCGGTTAAGCTGCCCCATCCGGCGTCGCGGCATTGCGTCGCCGTCGCCTGGCATGGTGGCAATTTGCCTACGATGAGCATGCCAGCCACCCGCGTGATCGTCGATTAGTTTTCGGCTGAGTTAGCGCGACTTCTGGGCTGTCGGTGGCGGCTGCCACGATGTTGGCCATGGAACGCGAAGGCCCGTTCTGGGACGCGGTGCAAGGCAGGGTGCCGCTGCCGGGAGCGGCAGTCACGCTTGGCTGGGAACTGATCTCCGTCAGCCCGGATGAGGGAACGATCGAGGTTGCGTTCACTGCCACCGAGGCGTTCTTGAACCCAGCCGGCGTCATCCAGGGCGGCTTTCTCGCCGCCATGCTGGACGACACCCTGGGACCCGCGCTGGTTGCCGGCCTCAGTCCCGGCGACTTCGCGCCTACGACCGACTTGCATGTCCAGTTTCTGCGGCCGGCCCGGCCAGGTCGGCTGCTCGGACGAGGACGCGTTGTTCGACGCGGCCGGGACGTGGGCTTCCTCGCCGGTGAACTCCTGGACGCATCAGGCTCCATCGTCGCAGTCGCCACGGCGACCGTTCAGATCCGAAGCCAGATGCTCCAAGACCGCGAGCCGCAGAGTGAAGCCTGAAGGCACCTAGGCCAATAACCGCGTCTGCAGGCACCACCACGGTCGCCTTCCAGCGATCCGTATTCGCGCAGACCGTTTGCAAGACCCGAAGTGTGACCGCTCAGTGTTGTAGCGGTGACGGGTGCCGAGGCTGGTAGATGGGGAACTCCGCACCATCCGGCAGCCGGATTGCCGCCAGCAGGCCCCAGCCCTGATCGGAGACATCGCGTGCCACCTCGACCCCCTTGCCGCGCAGTTCAGCGAGGGTGGCGTGGATGTCGTCGCACATCAGGTACAGCTCGTGGCGGGAGTCACCGTCGGCCGGGTGCACAGCTAGCTCGGCCGGAGGCAATGCGAAGATCAGCCAGCCACCGCCCGCATCGGCCGACGGCAAGTTGAGCACGTCGGCGAAGAACTCGCGCACCTTCTGGGCCTCTGAAGAGAAGACAATCGCGTGCACACCAGTAATCACGGGTGCGAGCTTAGCGACGTCACCCGATACCGGGGCCCATCATCGGACCCGCTGAGCCGACATCGGCCTGAATTCGGAGATCAATTGCCTCAGAGCAGCCGGGCATCCCACGCTGCCAGGACCTGCTGCTCTTTGTTGCTGGCGAGGCCGAGTGGCGGGGTGCCGGGTGCGGCCTGTACCTGGCTGCCTGACTGCAGCCACTGCCAGGTGTCGCGGACCGAGTCGCCGAACGGGCGGGTGCGCAGTCCTGCCGCTTTCGCTGAAGCGCCGGACACGGCCCAGAACCCGGCGGCGTCCGGCACGTCCGGGATCCACAGCGGAAGCTCGGCCCACGGCTGTACCCCGTGAGAGAACAGGAAACCCTCGTCCATCCACACCGGAGTGGCGTCCGAGCCGGTTGCCTGCACACAGTTGTCGACCAGCTGGCCCATCGTGGTGTTCGGCTCGTGCGGGACGACGTTGTGGATGCCGCCTGCCTGTGCCTCGACCTGGTCCAGCACGAATGCCGAGACATCACGCACGTCGATCAGTTGCAGGCCGCGGGCGGGGTCGCCTGGCGCAATCACCTGGCCGCCTTTGGCGATCCTGGACAGCCACCAGGGCAACTGGCCCAGGTTGTCGTGCGGTCCCACGATCGACCCGGCGCGCGCGACCAGGCAGGCGCCAGGTCCGTATGTCTGCTCGACCGCCAGTTCGCAGCCGCGTTTGTGAACGCGCAGTTTCTGCAAGTCGGCCGGGTCCCCGTCCTGGTCCGCCATGCCAGGCCAGGTCGGGGCCGACTCGTCCAGCGACGCGGTGTGCCAGCTCTGGTAGACGGCTGTGGTCGAGACGAACGCGTAGAAGGGGGCCGACCCGGCCACTGCCCGCGCGGTGCGCAGGACGTGAGCCGGTACTATGCCGCCTGGGTCGATGGCCGCGTCGAAACCGCGCCCGGCGAGCGGCAGGACACCCTCGTCTGTGGACCGGTCGCCGCGAAGCGCCTCGACGCCGTCGATGTCCTTGCCGGTCAGCCCGCGATTGAAGGTCGTGACCTCGTGTCCCCGGCCGAGGGCGTCGGCCACGATCGTGCGGCCGACGAACGACGTTCCGCCAATGACAAGTAGCCTCATGTTCCCGCCATGTTGGATACTGTTGACAACAGATGTTGTCGCACCGACTATGTTGGTGTCGTAAACAGATGTTGTCAAGGAGCCGCCGTGCCAGGCACGTCCGACGCGCAGCGCACCGATCTGACCACCGCCGTCGAGCAGCTGGCGTGGACACTGGCGCGCGAGAACCTGGAGATCGAACCGGAAGCGGGCCCTCGCTGGGACCTGCCGGACGCGGACCTGCGGCTAATGTGGCTGGCCGCGCTGGCCTCGTTGCTGGCGATCCGGGACAGCGCGGAACAGCTCGCAGCGTCCGCCGCGCTGTCGGCGGCACAGCACGGCGCGGACTATCCCGCGATCGGTGACGCGGCCGGGATGACCAGGCAAGGCGCCCGGCGCAAGTGGCCAGGACTGGCCGGGCTGAGTGATGAACGGCAGCGCAAGCTCACCTGGTGGAACAGCCACCAGGACCAGTTCACGCAGTGTGTCCGTGCCGTGCTAACGACCTCAGAGGAAGGGCCGCGCCTGGCTGCCCTACGCGAACGGCTCGACGACATCGAGCAGGTATCACCAGCGCAGCGGATCGACGCACTCGATATGGCACTGGTGGACGCGCATGCGGTGGCGGTAGGCGAGCCCGCGCCTGCCGAGCCCGCCGCAGCGCGCACGAGAGGAATGCTCGCCGCGTTGACCGCCGACGCGTATGCCACCATGAGCAGTCATTCGTCCCTGGTGGCCCGTGAGGATCTCGCCTGCGGGACGGGCGACTGCCCCTCGGAGCCGATCGTGGAAATATGGCGCCCTGACTTTGGCCACCGGCCCGTGCCTGCCTGCCGCCAGCACGCCGTCGAAGCCCTCGGGCAGCCAGCCACCCGGATCGTAGCCGCTTACGAGCCAGACAGCGCGCTCTCGGTGTTCGCCGAGGCGCACGGCGAAAGCTAGAGAGCAACGAGACTGCCGCAGCGGTCGACGACGGCTGCGATGTCGAGTCGGTCGTCTTTGCGGACGGTACTCAGGCTTGGCGGTGATGAAGGCGGCAATCTCGCCGATATCCAGCTGTCCGGTACTACGGTCGAGCCGCGCTCCGGAGGCAGTGACGAAGAGGTGACTCGGTAGCGGTCGAGCTTTGGACGCTGGCAGTGGTGCAGCGCGAAGGGCAGCGCGGGACCCGAAGTTGCGGGTCCCGCGCTGTTAGCCGGTCCAGCCGCCGCTTACCGACCGACTTGCTGTGGCCACGTAGCCCGGTCGCTGCACCTCGGGACGCCACCGGCGAACGCGAACTCGGTCACGACGGCAGGTCCGTCCCGGCCTGCTCCGCCACGAGGTACGCGGCGTACCAGGCGGTCCAGCTCTCGTCTTGGCCCGACCGGTGGAAAAGGTGTGACCGTCCCGTGTGCTTCTGGTGCTCGACGTGAGCGGCCTCGGCAC
>DASXIA010000178.1:0-14034 GCA_036488155.1 Streptosporangiaceae bacterium
CAGTCCGAGCGGCGCGGCCGCCCCGAACAGAACGGTGTCGCAGCCGTGCTCGGCAAGCAGCGCGCAGGCCCGGGCGCCGACCGCTGGCAGCGGAAGCATCAGCGACCGTGGGTGCCTGATCACCGGGAACGGCTGCCGGGCGTCAAACTCAGCCGCACCCTCCCAGGCCGGGGCGTAGACCACGACCCCGTCGGCAGGCAGCCGGAGTGCCAGCGCGTGCACGAACGACTGAATCCCGCCGCGGCGCGGCGGGAAGTCGTTGCTGACGATCAGCACCTTGGTCATCTGGTTGGGATCTTCTGGCTCTTGTCAGCTGAAGCGGCACCGTCGGCTGCGCTGAGCCCGATCCCCGCGCCAGCTGGCATCACGGCGCACGGGACGCTCGAGTTGACGGAAAAGAAGATCATACTCGGCGCGCCCTCGCCACCGCCGGGCGCGCGCCCTGCGGTGGCTTGGGGCGCCGGGTCCGCCGCGACCGGCTGGACCCGCCAGCCGCTACGGCCGGACAGCTTGGTCGAGTTCCGACTGGTACCAGCCGCTCAGCGGGATGAGCTCGACGTTGGCACCGGTATGCGGCGCGTCGATGACCTTCCCGCCGCCCACGTAGATGCCAACGTGGCTGTTACCAGCGAACCCGAGAATGTCACCCGGCTGGAGGTTGCTCAAGCTGACCTGCGGAAGCTGCGACTCCTGGCTGTAACTGTCCCGCGGGATCGACACGCCCGCCGCTGCCCAGGCCTCCATCGTCAGCCCGGAGCAGTCGTAGCCAGAGCTGCACGGACCAGTGCCGCCATACAAATACGGGCAGCCGAGTTTCGAGTAGGCGAAAGCCACGGCCTTGCCCGCCTGGGTCGAGGTCGTGCCGCTGTACGTGGCGTTTGTCGTCCCGCCGCCCGCGACAGCCACGACCCGCTGCGCCGGCTGGAGCTGGCTCAGCAGCGCCTGCTGCTTACTCACCAGCTTGGCCAGCGCGGCCTTGCGCTTCAGCAGGCTGCTCCTCAGCTGGGCGATGCCCGCCCTGGTCCGCTGCTCGGCCAGCTGGGTGGCCCTCAGCTGCTTGGTGGCGGTGAGGAACTGCCCGATCTGAGCGTTGTCCGTGTTCGACAGCTGCTGCAGGATCGATGACTGGTTCAGGATCTGCTGCGGGTTATCCGAAGTGAGCAGGGCAATCGAGGAGTTGAGGTTGCCGGATTCGTAGTCCGCGACCGCGATCCGGGCGATCTCCTCGCGCAGCCCGGCGAACCGGCGGGACTCTGCTGCAATCTCCTTGTCAATCAGCTTCAGCCGCTGCTGGGTCGCCTGCCACTGCTGCTTGACCTGACCGTACTGCTGGTCGAGCTGGTCTGTTTTGGTCTGCAGTGACTTCAGCTTGGCCTGGACCTGGCTCACCGTCAGTGCCGGTGCCGCGCCAGCGCTGCTCGTCACGCCCAAGAGCAGCCCGGCGGCGAAGACCGTGACGGTGACAGCCGCGAAACGTTGCCTGACGATCTTGCGAACCGACGGCGGCGTATGCACCTGTGCGACACGCTCCTTCTTCCACTGTCGGCCTACCGGGTCAGCTGACGGGTTCGGGCTGTGGAAGCCTGCCCTACGGCCCGGCTCACGTCCGGGCCGATTCACCCCTGGCGGCGTCGCACCTGCGCTCACTGCCTGGTGGGTCCCCGGCTCTCCAGCCGACGCGGTGGCCGGCTCGCGGAGATTCGGCTGCGCGGCCGATCGCCGCCGCCGAGTGGCGGCTGCTGAGCGATGCGGCTTGCTGCACGACCTTAGCCGTGGCCGGAAGGTGTATTCAACCGCTTCGCGAACTCTCGCGACGTGTCCTTTTCTGCGGGCCTCGCCTGCGGTCCCTTGCAGAACGCGCCACGGCGCGCCTTTGCCGGACTGTCGGCACCTGGTCCTAGCGTGAAATCGTGATCGGAGCGCTAGCAGACCTCAGCCTGGTGGTTGTCGATATCGAGACCACCGGGTGGCTGCACGAGCAGGCCGAGATCACCGAGATCGGCGCCGTGCGGCTAACCGGCGGGCAGCTAACCGGCGAGTTCTCATCGCTGGTCCGGCCGGCTGGCCCGATACCCGCCGACATCAGCGCGCTGACCGGGATCACCGACGCCATGGTGGGCCGGGCCCCGCTAGCAGCCGCCACGCTGCGGGCTTTCCTGGCATTCGCTGGCGACTGCATTCTGGTCGCGCACAACGCGCCGTTCGATGTCGGCTTTCTCACCGCCGCCTGCGCGGCCGCCGGCATCGCCTGGCCGCGGGTAGCCGTGCTGGACACTGCCGTCCTCGCAAGACTCCTGCTGAGCCCGGATGACGTGCCTGACTGCCGTCTGGGCACGCTGGCCGAGTACTTCGATGCCAAGACCGCGCCCTGCCATCGCGCGCTGCCGGACGCCAAGGCGACCGCCGATGTGCTGGCCGGGCTGCTTAATCTCGCCGCCGGCCTGGGACCTCCGGCCAGGCCGCGGCTCGTCCGCGTCGCGAGCTAAGTACTGGGTGGCAGAGCCCGGGGCAGCTAGCACGGGACCGGCACCGGTCGGCATGCCGGACAGCAGAGACGGCCAGCCCGGCGTACGCTACTGCCGCGGCCGGGGCGCGGGATCCCGCCAGGTGCAGGAGGAAGCTGTGGTCACCGCAATAGTTCTGATCAAGGCCGACGTGGCCAGCATCCCCGAGACGGCTGAGGCCATCGCGCAGATCCCAGCCGTTACTGAGGTCTACTCAGTGACCGGCGAGTTCGACCTGGTCGCCATCGTCAGGGTCCGCGGCCACGAGGAACTCAGCGACGTCATCCCCGGCACCCTGAACAAGGTCACCGGCGTGACGCACACCGAGACTCACATCGCCTTCCGCACCTACTCCCGGCACGACCTCGAGGCTGCGTTCGCCCTCGGCTACAGCGAGTCCTGAGCAGTTATTTCGCTGCCAGCCGCTTGCTGGCACTGACCCAGCGGTCGAGGAGATCGGCCGCCGCGCCCGAATCGACTACGGCTGCAGCCCTGGAGTAGCCGTCCGCCAGGGCCGGCCGCAGGCCGTCCGGGCTGACCACGCCGGCCTCAGCGGCCAGGGCAGCACCCGCGTTCAGCAGGGCGATTTCACGGGCCGGGCCGGGACTTCCGGCCAGGAACGCCCGCACAACGCCAGCGTTATGGGCCGGGTCGCCGCCCCGCAAGTCTGCGGGCGACGACCGGGGAATGCCGAGCTCGGCCGGATCGAAGGAAGCCTGGCTGACCGTGCCGTCATGCACGATCCAGACGGTGGACGGCGAGGTCGTGGTGAGCTCGTCGAGGCCGTCCTCGCCGTGGAACACCAGCGCCGTGCTGCCGCGGGCCGCCAGTACGCCGGCCAGGATCGGACCCATCCGCGGGTCGGCCACGCCGAGGGCCTGGGCGGCTGGCCGGGCCGGGTTGGCCACCGGCCCGAGTACGTTGAAAACTGTCGGCACGCCCAGCTCGCGCCGCGGCACGATCACGTGCCTGAGCGCTGGATGGTACAGCGGCGCGAACAGGAACCCGGCGCCGACCTCCGCCACCAGCTGCTCTGTCGCCGGTGCCGGGAGGTCGATGACCACGCCGAGGGCTTCCAGCACGTCGGCGGTCCCGCTAGCCGACGATGCTGCCCGGTTGCCGTGCTTTACCATCGTGGCCCCGGCGGCTGCCGCGGCGATCGTGCCCATCGTGGAGATGTTGACCGTGCGGGCGCCGTCTGCCCCGGTTCCGACCAGGTCGACCGTCCGGCCGGGGATAGAGATCGGCGTTGCATGGTCAAGCATCGACTGCGCCAGGCCGGTGACCTCACTGGCAGTTTCGCCCTTGATGCGCAGCGCGACGCCGAACCCGGCGATCTGGGCCGGTGTCGCCGCGCCGTCCATGATCTCGTTCATGGCCCAGGCGGTCTCGTCCGCAGTCAGGTGCTCGCCCCTGATCAGCGCGCCGATGACGGCTGGCCAGGTTGTACGCGAATCCATTACGGCCACCTCGCTCTGGTCTGGCTGGCGGGCTACCGCGAGACGGGACGGCCCGTTTCCATTGTGGTGCAGAAAGCCGGGCTAACGGGGGCGGTTGCCGGCGAGCTCGCTACGCCTGGACTACTTCGCTGCCAGCGGCGCGCTGGCGCATCAGGGTGGCAAGTTCCCTGGCCAGATCGACCGGGTCGATCGGGTGGCTGACCACCGCATCGGCCCTTGACCAGGTAGCAAGCCAGCCATCGTCAGGCCGGCCGATGATCAGCAGGACCGGCGGGCAGTTGAAGATCTCATCCTTGGCCTGGCGGCAGACCCCCATACCGCCGGCTGGCTGGGCCTCGCCATCCAGGATCATGACATCGACGCCGCCGGCGTCCAGCAGCCGGAACAGCATCGGCTCGGTGGCCACATCGATGATCTCGGCCTCCGGCACGTCGGGGGCCGGACGGCGGCCGATGGCAAGCCGCACCCGGGCCCGGGTATCGGCATCATGGCTATACACGACAACCTTCATGCCACAGGATGCTACCGACCTGGGGGGTCGGGCTACGCACGCCTACGCGGTGTCGTAATAATGGCCCCGTGGTCTCAGCATCTACTCGGGTTGCCCCGCGCGGGGTTACCTCGCGCCCCAACCTCGTCAGCGTGGGCACGATCATCTGGCTCTCCTCCGAGCTGATGTTCTTCGCGGCGCTGTTCGCGATGTACTACACGATCCGCTCGGTTGACAAGGGCCTGGGCAAGCCGTGGCCGCAGGCGCACCTCGACCTGCGGCTGGCCACGATCAACACGCTCGTGCTGCTGCTGTCCAGCGTGACATGTCAGCTCGGTGTGTTCGCGGTCGAACGGCACCAGATCAAGCGGGCCGGCAGCATCTGGAACGTGCCAAGGTGGGGCCTGCGCGAGTGGTACGTGCTGACTTTCTTCATGGGCCTGTACTTCGATCTCGGCCAGGGCTGGGAGTGGCTGTCCCTCATCGGCGACCAGCACGTCACCGTCGCATCCAGCAACTACGGGTCGGTGTTCTACCTGACCGAGGGATTCCACGGACTGCACGTCGCGGGCGGCCTGGTAGCGTTCCTGTTCCTGCTCGGCAGGACGTACGCGGCCAAGAGGTTCACGCTCGAGCAACAGACCAGCGCGATCGTCGTGTCCTATTACTGGCACTTTGTCGACGTAGTCTGGATCGGCTTGTTCACCACCATCTACCTGATCCACTGACCGGGAACTGGGGTTTAGCTGTGAGCTGGATCACCGCGAGGCGCCGGCACCCGGCCGCGGGGTACATCGTCGTCGCATTCGTGCTCGTCCTGATAGGCACCGCCTACGCCGTCATCACCAGCGGCCATGCGTCGGCGTCCCCGCCGGCTGCCGCTAACTCGGCGCAGATTGCCTATGGCCGCCAGGTGTTCGTAGAGGACTGCGCGACCTGCCACGGTTTTTTTGCCGAAGGGGTTAACGGCCAGGCGCCGGGCCTCATCGGTGTCGGCGCGGCCGCAGTCGATTTCCAGGTGAGCACGGGCCGGATGCCGCTCGCCGTGGACAGCGCCGAGGCCGACCGGAAGCCTCCGCATCTCAGCCCGGCGCAGACCCATGCAGTGGCGGCCTATATTCAGTCGCTTGGCGGCGGTCCGCCGATCCCGTCAGCGGCCCAGGTCAGCAGCGCTGGGGCCAATGTCGGGCTGGGCCAGCAGCTCTTCGTCGCGAACTGCGCGGCCTGCCACAACTTCGTCGGGGCCGGCGGCGCGCTGACGGACGGCAAGTACGCCCCGGCTCTGGTCCCGTCCACACCGACCCAGATCTACGAGGCGATGCTGACCGGCCCCGAGGCGATGCCGGTCTTCAACGACCTCACCGTTACCCCGAAGGAGAAGCGGGACATCATCGCCTACGTCACGCAGGTCCGCGCTGAAGCCAACCCGGGCGGATTCAGCCTGGGCCGGATCGGACCGGTGACTGAGGGGCTGGTGGCGTTCCTCGGCCTGCTCTTCTTCATGGTGCTAGCGGCACTCTGGATCACTGCGAAGCACGGGAAGGCTCATGAGTGACAACAACTCCCCAGGACAGCGCGGCACCGGAGACTCGGGCGAGGCCTCCTGGCCCGAGTATCTGACCGGCGGCGAGCGCCACGGGGCCACATCGTCGGGCGCGTCCGGCGCTAGCGCTGCCGAGCCCGAAGGCGGTCGCGCCCCGCGCCGGGTCATCGGTACACCGTCGCCTGCGGTGGCGAGGACGCTCCTGCCGACCGGCCGAGGTGACGGCGAACGGCAGGTGACACGGGAGCTGCCGGCCGAGCCGGAGGACCCCCGCCGGGCGAAGAGGGCCGAGCGGGTCGTCGCGGCCTGCTTCATCATCGCCGGCCTGGCCGGACTGGCTTTCCTGGTGTTCTACGGCACGATCGGCGTGGGATCGATCAGTGCCGCTTTCCACTCCAACCTGGCGCTCGGCAGCTCGATGGCGCTGATGTTTCTGCTGCTGGGGATCGGCGCCACGATCTGGGTGCGGCAGCTCATGCCAACGGTCGAGCTGACCGAGGAACGCCACGTGTTGGCCTCGTCGCCCGAGGACCGGGCCGCATTCAAGAAGACATTCGAGGAGGGCGCCGAAGCCAGCCAGTTCGTCAAGCGGCCGCTGGTCCGGCGTTCGCTTCTCGCGGCGACGGTCCCGCTGGCGGTGGCGCCACTGTTCCTGCTCCGTGACCTCGGCCCGCTGCCCGGCAAGAGCCTGGACTTCACCGTCTGGCGCAAGGGTCTGCGGCTGCTGGAATACGGCACGGGACGGCCCCTCACCTCGGCTGAGTTCAGTTCGCCGGGATCCATCATCAGCGTCGGGCCCGAGGGCTATCTCGACAACGACGACGCGATGGCGAAGGCGGCGGTCACCCTCATCAAGTTCAGGCCAGGTGAGCTGGTCTTCGGCCCGAAGTCGCGGCCGGGCGGGCCGACGACGCCTAACACGGTGGTCCCGAACTGGACTGTCGAAAACATCGTCGCCTACTCCAAGATCTGCACGCACGTGGGCTGCCCCGCGGCCCTGTACGAGCAGACGACACACCGCATCCTGTGCCCGTGCCACCAGTCGACTTTTCTAGCCACTGAGGGCGCCCGGGTCATCTTCGGGCCGGCCACCAGGCCGCTCCCGCAGCTGCCGATCGGCGTCGACGCGCAGGGCTACCTCATCGCCCTGAGCGATTTCAACGAGCCCGTGGGCCCGAGCTACTGGGAGCGGTCATGAGCGTAGACCGAGCGCTAGGCGGCGCCGGCGTGTGGCTGGACGACAGGTTCCACGGTGCGCGCGGCGTCCGCGTGCTGCTGCGGAAGGTCTTCCCTGACCACTGGTCGTTCCTGCTCGGCGAGATCATCCTGTACTCGTTCATCATCCTGCTGCTGACCGGGACCTTCCTGACTCTGTGGTTCCAGCCCAGCATGAGTGACGTCATCTACCACGGTACGTACGTCCCGCTCCGCGGGGTCCGGATGAGCGAGGCATACGCCTCCACGCTGAACATCAGCTTCGACGTGCGCGGCGGCCTGCTCATCAGGCAGATCCACCACTGGGCCGCCGACCTGTTCATGGCGGGGATCTTCGCGCACATGATCCGGATCTTCTTCACCGGCGCCTACCGCAAGCCGCGCGAGATCAACTGGCTGATCGGCATCATCATGCTGACACTCGGCATGCTCGAGGGTCTATTCGGCTACTCGCTGCCCGACGACCTGCTTTCCGGCGCTGGCCTGCGGATCCTTGAGGGTGTCGTCCAGTCGCTTCCGATCGTTGGCACGTACCTGGCGTTTTTCCTGTTCGGCGGCCCGTTCCCCGGCCACGACATCGTCCCGCGGCTGTACATCCTGCATGTGCTGGTGATCCCGGGACTGCTCCTAGCGCTGGTCAGCGCCCACCTGTTCATCATGTTCTACCAGAAGCACACTCAGATGCCGGGCAAGGGCCGGACGAACCAGAACGTCGTCGGCGCCCCGATGTACCCCTACTTCATGGCCAAGACCGGGGCGTTCTTCTTCTTCACCTTCGCCGTGCTCGCGATAGCGGGGACCTTCGCCCAGATCAACCCGATCTGGCTGTACGGGCCGTTCAATCCCGTCGCGATGTCGGCCGGCTCGCAGCCCGACTTCTACATGGGCATGCTGGAGGGCGCTCTGCGAGTGATGCCAGCCTGGCAGTGGGTGGTGTTCGGGCACACGTTTGCCTTCAACGTGTTCGTTCCGGCCCTGCTGCCGCTCGGCCTGGTCTTCACCCTTGCCGCGTTCTGGCCGTTCCTTGAGCAGTGGGTCACCGGCGACCGGCGCGAGCATCACGTTAATGACCGGCCACGCAACACGCCGGCCAGAACCGCGATCGGCATCGCCGTCATCACGTTCTACGGCGTTTTGTGGGCCGAGGGCGCCAATGACATCATCGCTGATCACCTCAACATCTCGCTCTACCTGCTGACGTGGATTGCCAGAGTCTCGATCTTCGTGGCGCCGGTTCTCGCGTACATCATCACCAAACGGATCTGCCTCGGCCTGCAGCGCAAGGACGCGCACCTGATCGAGCATGGCGTCGAGACCGGCATCGTCAGGCAGCTGCCCGGTGGCGAGTTCATCGAGGAGACCAGGCCGGTCGACGAGGAGGCCCTGGCCGTCCTTACCTCCCGGCTCGAGGCGCCGCCGCTGCCGGCCCTGGTAGGAGCCGAGACCGAGGTTCCGCCACCTGGCATGCGCGGCAGGCTCGGCAAGGTACGCGAGCGGCTCTACAACGTCGTCACCGAGAGCGTTCCCATGCCCGAGCCACACGGCAACGGCCATGGGAACGGGCACGGCAACGGCCACGCGGTCGAGGGCAACGGGCACGGCCAGGAGTCGCTCCCAGCAGGCAGCAGCACCGAACCGGGCGGCGAAGACCAGCACTAACGCTTCCCCGCGCAACTCACCAGATCAGGCCCGGCGTCTTAACGCCGGGCCTGATCTGTTTCGCAGGCCGCACGAAGCGCGCTAGTGCTCGCGGTCCCTATCGGTCTGCCAGTTCTGACGCGCTCGTCAGGTCAGTGTTTCGCCGACTGGGCTGATGGATCGCGGCCGAGCAACCTGACTAGCCCAGCTCCGTGCTGCGTCACGACGCGCACATAAATGACAAACCGGCGGCCGCCGGGATTGATCCCGTGAATCGATACGCCGGGCGTTGATGCCCCATTCTCCTCCTTTTGCTACCCGCCCTCGGTCGCCGTGAGAGACATGCGTGCTTGTCATACTGACCGCCATGAAGCAATTGCGGGTCTTGCTATTCGACGTATTCGGGACGGTGGTGGACTGGCGCGGCAGCCTGATCGGGCAAGCGGAAGCGGCCGCGGCACGGGACGGTCTGCAGGTGGCCGATTGGGCGCCCATCATCGATGACTGGCGTCGCGCCTACCAGCCGGCGCTGGACCGGATTCGGCAGGGCACGCCCTGGCGTGACTTGGATTCGTTGCAGCGCGACACGCTGGCCGACGTGCTCGCCCGACGGGGCATATCATTGCCAGCCACAGTCAGGGAATCGCTGGTCATGGGCTGGCGGCAGTTGCGGCCATGGCCAGACAGCAGGGCCGGGCTCGATCGCCTGCGCCGCGGCTACCTCACCGCGACGCTGTCGAACGGTCACATAGCATTGCTGGCCGACCTGCTGAAGTTCGCTGATCTGAGGGTCGATGCCGTGCTGTCTGCTCAGTGCGCAGGCAGCTACAAGCCCGACGCCAGGGTCTACCTGACCGCGCTCGAACTGCTCGAGTGCCGGCCTGAGGATGCCGGAATGGTGGCCGCGCACTCGCAGGACTTGCAGGCAGCCGCCGCGCTGGGCCTTCGCCCGATCTTCGTGCGCCGCCGGTTGGAGTGGGGGCCGGGGGTGCCGGCAGCGGACCCTCCCGCGCTGGATGGCCTGCTGGACGCTGACGGACTCGACCATCTTGCTGCGGCTTTGGGCTGCTGACGCCATTACACGGAACGGAGATGCCCATCTGCGCTGGCCATTTCTGCAATGCTTGCCGCAGATCGGCCGGCCCGTCGCAGTGAGGTCCGGCCGGGATCCCAGAGATGAGATGCGTGATGAAGGCGATCAGGTTCGACCGATATGGCTCTCCTGACGTTCTGGAGATCCGCGATGTCGAGCTTCCTGCCGTCGGCGACAACGAACTGTTAGTTCGCGTGCGCGCGGCTTCGGTCAACCCGCTGGACTGGCACTTTATGCGCGGCATGCCGTACGTCGTCCGCCTGATGGCCGGGCTGTCGCGGCCTAAGTTCAGCGCCCGGAAGCTTGGCGCCGACATGGCCGGGTCAGTCGAGGCAGTGGGCAAAAGCGTGACCGGCTTCAAGCCGGGCGATGAGGTGTTCGGTGGTCTGGAGGAGCGCGGCACTCTTGCCGAATACATCACCATCCGCGCGGACGGAGCAGTGCTCGCCAAGCCGGCCAGCCTGACGTTCGAACAAGCGGCAGCTATGCCGGTCGCGGGCGTCACCGCCTTGCAGGCGCTGCGCGACAAAGGTCAGATTCAGTCCGGGTACAACGTGCTCATTAACGGCGCATCCGGCGGCGTGGGGACGTTCGCGGTCCAGGTAGCCAAGGCGCTCGGCGGTGAGGTCACCGCCGTATGCAGTAGCCCGAACGTGGCCACGGTCACCTCGATTGGCGCCGACCACGTCATCGATTACACGACGAAGGACTTCACCGAGGCGAAGGGGCAATACGACCTGGTACTCGATATTGCGGGGAGCCGGAGCCTCTCCGAAACCAGGCAAGTCGTCGTGCCGAAGGGAGTACTGGTGATGGTCGGAGGACCGGACGGGGGCCACTGGGTCGGGCCATTGAGCCGCACCGCCCGGATGGCGGCGCTGTCGCTAGCTGTCAGCCAGCGGATGGTGTTCTTCCTGGCGCAGCAGAACAAAGCCGACCTGACCGTTCTGCGCGAGCTCGCCGGCGCCGGCAAAGTCACGCCAGTCATCGACAGAACCTACCCGTTCGTCCAGACGGCCGACGCAATCCGCTACCTCGAAGAAGGACACGCTCGAGGAAAGGTCGTCGTCACTATATGAATCCGTCCGGAAGGGATTGCGCAATGGCGGGAACGCAGATCTCGCTCATGCTGGCGGTGCCGTCTGCGCCGGCCGCAGCAGAGTGGTACACACGCGCTCTGGGCGCCACAGAGCTATGGAGCCTTGGCAGCGTCGTTGGGCTGGAGATCGAGCGAGCGCCGTTCTTCTTGCATGAGCCGACGAAGGCAGGGTTCGACAGTCCTGCGGCCCTGAGCGCTACGACCGTGCGGGTCGAGGTCTTCTGCGATGATCCTGACGCATTCATAGCGCGCGCTGTGGCGGCCGGAGCCGACGGATCAGCGGACCCGGTAAGCAATCACCAGGCTCCGTGGGGCGTGCACCGCCAGGGCGGCTTCACGGACCCCTTCGGACACGTCTGGCTCGTCGGCGACAGAACTCCACTCAGCCGGCAGCCGGCCTAGCACTGCCCTGGTCAGCTATCCGCGCAGCCTCCAGGGCATCGAGATCGCGCTCAGCGTACAGGCGGTGCTCCCATTCCTCGTTGAGGACGATCAGCAAGCACTCGCGCACCGGGTAGCTGCGGGACTGCGGCCAGCCAGGCCCGTCCACGGGCTCAGTATCGCCGGCCAGCCAATCCCCGGTGAGACCGTCGATAACCTCGCGCACCGTCGCGATCCGGTCACGTCGCAGCGCGAGCACAGCGTCGAGCGACGGCCGCGCGTCCCGGTCACGGGGCACGCCCGGCGTGTCAGCCATCTCGTCCCATGGCAGGTCCAGCGGATCCCATGGCGACGGATCGCCGAGAATAGCCCGCCTGACCCAGGAGTCGGTGGCGAACACCAGGTGGCGGAGCGTCTCGATGAACGACCATTCGCCGTCGACGGACTCGTGCAGCAGCTGAGGCTGCAGGCGGCTGGCCCGGTCGACCGTTCCGGCCCACAGTCGCTCCAGGATCTCCCATGCCTCGCGGAAGCCGACCGGATCTGCCGGGCGCATCTTGGCCCGGTCCGGGTAGCGCCGGTCGAGTTCGGCATGGATCAGCGGCGCGACGTCGACGCCATTGATGATCAGGTCCTGGATCTCGCCGTGGATGGAGACGTCGACAAGCTCGACACCGCGCATCACGACGCCGGTCAGGTCCGCGCCGCGAAGGCGCGCACCGGTGAGGTTGACGGCCCACAGCTGCGCGCCGCTGAGATCGGTTCGCTCAAACCGTGCGCCGCGCAGATCAGCACCAACGAAGTCAGCCACACGGCAACGTTAGCGACACCCGCCGACAGTCTGGTTGCCAGCGCAACGGCCCGCCGGCATCAGTCAGTGGGCGTAGTGACCGCGGTAGTACTCGAATACGAAGCCGATGACGGCCAGCACTGTTGCCAGCAACCCGATCAGGAAGAACCACCAGGCGACAGCCACGCCGAGTGCCGCGGTGGCGGCGGCCAGGCCGACGAACAGCGGCCACCAGCTGTGCGGGCTGAAGAAGCCCAGCTCGCCGACACCCTCGTCGATCTCGCCGTCCGGGCTGTCCTCCGGCCGTTCCGGTAGCCGGCGACCGGTGAACAGCACGTAGAAGCCGACCAGGAAGGCAAGGCAGACCGCCAGGGCGAGCGCCGTGGTACCCGTCGGGTCGTGCGAGAAGTACCAGTAGACAATGTCTGACGCGCCGAAAAAGGCTGCGCAGCCCAGGAACAGGTACGCCTCTACTTTCACGAGCCAGCTCCGATCGACTGCTGGTGACGCTCCAGTGCCCTGTCGCGGCCCGACCTGATGTGGGGGTAGTGCAGGTCAAAGGCCGGCCGCTCGGACCTGATGCGCGGGATCGAGATGAAGTTATGCCGCGGCGGCGGGCAGGACGTCGCCCACTCCAGCGAGTTGGCGAAGCCCCACGGGTCGTCCTCCGTGACCGTCTCCCCCGTCTTCCAGGTCTTGTAGATGTTGTAGAGGAAGATGAACGTGGACGCGCCCAGGACGAACGAGCTGATCGAGGAGATGTCGTTCAGCGTGGTCGCCAGGTGCGGCAGGAACGGGTAGTTCGCGATGCGCCGCGGCATTCCCATCACGCCTAGCCAGTGCTGGACCAGGAACGTGCCGTTGAAGCTGAGGAAGACCGCCCAGAAGTGCCACTGGCCGAGCCGGTAGTCCAGCATCTTGCCGGTCCACTTCGGCCACCAGAAGTAAAACCCGCCGAACATGCAGAACACCACCGTGCCGAACAGCACGTAGTGGAAGTGCGCCACCACGAAGTAGGAGTCACTGACCGCGAAGTCCAGCGGCGGGGAGGCCAGGATAACGCCGGTCAGGCCGCCGAACAAGAACACCACCAGGAACCCGAGGATGAACAGCATCGCGGGCTCAAAGGTGAGCTGGCCTCGCCAGATCGTGCCGACCCAGTTGAAGAACTTCACGCCGGTGGGCACCGCGATCAGGAACGTCATGAACGAGAAGAACGGCAGCAGCACCGCGCCGGTGGTGAACATGTGGTGCGCCCACACCGTCATCGACAGGCCGGCGATCGCGATGGTGGCCGCGACCAGGCCCTTGTAGCCGAACAGCGGTTTGCGGGAGAAGACCGGCAGGATCTCGGTGGCGATGCCGAAGAACGGGATCGCCACGATATAGACCTCGGGATGGCCGAAGAACCAGAACAAGTGCTGCCACAAGATGGCGCCGCCGCTACTGGCAGAGAACACCTGCCCGCCGAGCTTGCGGTCGATCTCCAGCACCAGCAACGCCGCCGCCAGCACCGGGAACGCGATCAGCACCATAAAACTGGTCAGCAGGATGTTCCAGGTGAAGATCGGCATCCGGAACATGGTCATGCCGGGCGCGCGCATGCACAAGATCGTGGTGACGAAGTTCACGCCACTCAGGATCGTGCCCAGGCCGGCCAGCACCAGGCCCATGATCCACATGTCACCGCCGATGCCGGGCGAATACGTCGCGTTGGTCAGCGGCGAGTACGCATACCAGCCGAACGCCGCCGCGCCGCCCGGCGTCAGGAAACTGATCAGCAAGATCAGCCCGCCGAAGGTGAACATGTAATAGCTCAGC
>DASXIA010000212.1:0-11509 GCA_036488155.1 Streptosporangiaceae bacterium
GATAGCTACTTCAGCAACCTGGGTATCCCGGTCCCGTCAGTCACGGCCGTTGGCGTAGACGGCGCCACCAACAGCCCGGACCAGGCGCCGGACGGTGCCGACGGCGAAGTCCTGCTGGATATCGAGGTCGCCGGCTCGGTCGCGCCCGGCGCGAAGCAGCTTGTCTACTTTGCCCCCAACACTGATCAAGGCTTCGTTGACGCCGTCACCAACGCGGTGCACGCAGCGCCCACCCCGGCCGCGGTGAGCATCAGCTGGGGCGGGCCGGAAAATTCGTGGACAGCTCAGTCGATGACGGCGCTCGATGAGGCTATCGCGGACGGCGTGGCGCTCGGCGTGACGGTCACGGCGGCGGCCGGGGACAACGGCAGCGGCGACGGGGTCAGCGACGGCACGCCGCACACCGACTTCCCCGCGTCCAGCCCGCACGCGCTGGCCTGCGGCGGCACCAGTCTGCAAGCGGACCTGGCCACCGGCACGCTGACCTCGGAAACCGTCTGGAACGACGGCAGCCAGGGCGGTGCGACCGGTGGCGGCATCAGCGAGACGTTCGGCCTGCCCGCCTGGCAGGCGACCGCTGGCGTCCCTGCGAACCCGGCTGGCAAGCCCGGCCGCGGCGTTCCCGATGTGGCCGGCAACGCTGACCCCGCGACCGGCTACCAGGTGCTAGTCGACGGACAGCAGACCGTCATCGGCGGGACCAGCGCCGTCGCGCCGCTGTGGGCCGCATTGACGGCCAGACTCGTCCAGTCGCTCGGGAGGCCGCAGGGCCTGCTGCAGCAGGCCCTGTACGCAGGTGCCGAGCCGGGCCAGCCGGTCGCCGGGTTGCGCGACATTACCAGCGGCAGCAATGGCGCGTACCGGGCCGGGCCGGGCTGGGATGCCTGCTCGGGGCTCGGGGTTCCGGTCGGCGCTGCGCTCCTGGCGAGGCTGTCCGGGACTTCGGCGGGCGGCGGCCCGGCCGGATCAGGTGGCGGCTAGAACGACTCCCTAGTCGTTCATAGCGTTCCGGGAACGTTACGCGGCTTTTATGGCCAGCAACGAACCACGGAGTCGAGCTGTGCGGCATGAACCGGGCTCAGCCGGCCGGTGGCGCGCCGATCGTGGCCGGAGCGCCAAACCGCCGGAGCACCTCCGGCACTGCCACAGTGCCGTTCTCGTCCTGGAAGTTCTCCATGATCGACAGCAGCGCCCGTGCGGTCGCGCCGGTGCCGTTCAGGGTGTGCACGTACTCCAGCTTGCCGTCGCGGCGGAACCGGATGTTAAGTCGTCGCGCCTGATAGTCAGTCGTATTCGAGCACGAGGTGATCTCGCGGTACCGCTGCTGGACCGGGAACCATGCCTCGATGTCGTACTTCTTCGCGGCGGGAGCGCCGAGGTCACCGACGGCGATATTCATCACCCGGTATGGCAGGCCTAGCTCTTGCGCGATCTCCTCTTCAATGGCCAGCAACTGGTCGTGGATCTCCCGCGACTGCTCGGGCAGGCTGTAGACGAACATCTCGACCTTGTCGAACTGGTGGACCCGGAACATGCCCCTGGTGTCCTTGCCGGCCGCCCCGGCTTCCCGGCGAAAGTTCGTGGTGAACGCGGCGTACCTGGCTGGCAGATCCGCTTCCTCCAGCCGCTCATCGGTGTGGATGCCCGCCAGCGCGACCTCGGAGGTCCCGGTCAAATACAGGTCGTCGTGCTCCAGGTGGTAAAGGTTCGACTCCTCCGTCGGCAGGAAGCCGGTGCCGTACATGGCCCGCTCGTTCACCAGGATCGGCGGTAGCACGAGCAGGAAGCCGCGATTGGTCAGCTTGTCGATGACGTACCGGAATAGTGCCATCTCGCTGAGAGCGACATCGCCGATCCGGTAGGCGAACCGGGAGCCGCTCAGCCGCGCTCCGCGCGCCATGTCAATCCAGCCGCGGGCGGAGGCGATCTCGGTGGAATCCTTCGGCTCGAACTTGAAGTCCGGGAGCTCCCCCCAGGTCCTGACGAGCTGCGCGTCTTCCTCGTCCATGCCGTCGGCCGCGGTGGGATCGGGCAGGTTCGGGATCCGGGCCAGGAGTTCGTCGCGCTGCCGCGCGGCTGCGCTGAGTTCTTCCTGCGCCTGGTCGAGCTCGTCCCTCAGCGCCCGGAGCTGTTCGATCTGCTCGGGAGTCGGCTTGCCCTTCGACGAGCTGCGCTGCGCCGCGCGCAGGGCCTCAGCGCGCTCGGTGAGCGACCGCCAACTGGCATCAGCGGCCAGCAGCGCGTCAAAATCATCTGCCGCGCCGCGCCTGGCCAGGGCGGCACGATAGGTCTGCGGATCTTGCCTGGCGGCCTTGAGGTCGATCACCCGCGCGAGTCTAGTCTGGTGGCCCGCGGCGCGCGCTCTGATAACCCGCCGGCCGTCACCTCCTCAGCGCCGGCCGCCCTGCCAGAGCCAGTACTGCCAGTGTCAGTACTGCCAGTGCCAGTGCTGCCAGCCTGCGCCGCCGGGCGGCTGGTCCTGGTTGCCAGCACCGATCCGCCGAGGATGGCCACGAAGGCCACGCCCATGGTCACGGTCAGCCGCTCGCCGAGCACCAGCACGCCGAGTGCTACCGCGACTGCCGGGTTCACGTACGTGATGACAGTGGCGCGGGCAGGCCCGGCCTCAGCGATCAGCGCGAAGAAGGCCAGGAACGCTACCGCAGTGCAGACCACGGCGAGCGCGGCCAGCGCCGCCAGCACCTTGGGGGCCGGCACAGCTGACGGCCAGGTCAGCGCCGCGATAGGCGCGTAGACGATCGCGGCGAAGCCAAGGCTCGCCGCAGTCACGCCGAGCGAAGGCAGATCGCTCAGCTTGCGGGCGACGACCAACGGCCCGATCGCGTAGCACACTGCGACAAGCAGCACTTCAACGACCTGACCCGCTTGCCCGTGGGTACCGCCACCCGCTACCAGCAGCGCGACGCCGCCAAGGCCTACCAGAAGGCCGGCCCATCGGACTGCGGTGAGCCGGTCCTGGCTACCAGTAGCCCGTCCGATGACTGCGACCAGGATCGGCACGGATGCGATCAGCAGCCCGCTCAGCGAACTGGACAGCCGCGTCTCCGCCTCGGACAGCAACAACCAGGGGGTGATGATCTCCACCAGCGCGAACAGCGCCACCCAGTGCCAGCGCGACAGCAGAGGTGCGAGCTCACGCCTGGAGATGGCTACCGGAAGCAGGAGTGCGGCGCCGATCGCGACGCGAGCCAGCACCAGGACCGCTGGCGCCACTCCGCCATCGGCGACCTTGATCAGCAGGTAGGGGATACCCCAGATCACGCTCATCGCTGCGAACAACCACCAGCCGCGGCGGCTCACCATTTCCTCCTCTGCCCGTGCCGGGCAAGCGTAAGGTCCTGCGCCACGGAGCCGTGCGGCCCGGATCAGGATTGTCGGGTTCGCCTACCGTTAAGATGCCGTGCGGTCTGGCCGGCCGTCTTGAACGCAATTGCGTGCCGAGCCTAACTGCTGCAGGGGCAGCGTCTGCTGCACTTGCACTACCTCTGCTGACGCTGGTGTTCGCCGGGCCCGGCTACGCTCGCAGGCACCGGGTGCACTCACAGGCGCCGGAAACATGGCGTTTGTCCGGGGAGGAACAATGCGGCTGCTGAGCGCGGGCTCGGCCGTCTCGACGGCCGTAACGCCCGCGCGGCCGCAGCCAGGCTCGCACCTGCGGCCGTCGCTGGCGCTAGTCGCCGCGCTGGCTGGCGGACTCGCGCTCGCTGCCGCCTTCCCGCCGGCCGGCGTCTGGCCGCTGGCAGCCATCGGGCCGGCTTTGCTCACGGTGGCGCTGTGGCAGCAGCGGGCCAGGGTGGCGCTCGGTGCCAGCTTCGTATTCGGCCTGGCCTTCTTTTTTCCGCTGGTGTCCTGGCTAGTCAACGTCGCCTGGTATGTCTGGACCGCACTGGCCCTGGCGGAGGCAGTGATTTTCGCGGTTCTCGCTGGCGGCCTATGGCTGCTTCTGCGCCTCCGGGCCTGGCCGGTGGCGATGGCAGGCTGGTGGGTGGCGGCCGAGGCGGTACGCGACCGCTGGCCATGGGGCGGATTCCCCTGGGGCCGGCTGGTGATGAGCCAGGCAACAGCTCCGACTGCGCGCTGGGTTGCCGTCGCCGGACCGCCGTTCCTGACCTTCCTGATCGCCCTCGTCGGGGCATGCCTCGCCTGGGTGCTGCTCGGTCCGCTGTCAGCAGGACAGGGCCAGTCCCGGGCGAGGGCCAGGCTCTGGCCCGCTGCGGCGCTCGCAGCCAGCGTGGCGCTGGCATGCTCGGGCGCCCTGCTGCCCGCAGATCAGGCGACAGCCGGGGAGCGGACCGCGGTGATCGCGGCCATCCAGGGCAATGTTCCGCACGCCACGAACCTGCCGGACCTCTGGCGGGCCACGACTGTCACCCAGAACCACGCAGCCGCGACGCAGAAACTCGCGGCGCGCGTCCGCAGCGGCGCGGCCCCGGCACCCGACGTAGTGATCTGGCCGGAGAACTCGACCGACCTGGATCCCGGCCAAGACCCGCTCATCTTCAACACGATCGCCACGGCCGTGGCAGCTATCGGGCGCCCTGTCCTGGTTGGCGCCGTGCTGCAGAATCCGGTCAGGAACGCCGGCCAGCTGTGGCTGCCAGGCAGGGGTCCGGTCGACGTCTACCTCAAGCGCCGGCTCGTGCCGTTCGGAGAAGTGATGCCGTTCCGCAGCCTGATCAGCAAGATCACGTCGCTGCCGAGCTCACTGGAGCCAGTCAACTTCACGCCCGGGCACCGCCCTGTCGTATTCGATCTCGGCAAGGTCCGGCTGGGCGACGTGATCTGCTACGAGGTCGGCTTCGACGGACTGGTGTCGTCCGAAGTCGCGGCCGGCGCGAACCTGCTGACTGTGCAGACGAACGACGCAGACTTCGAGATCGACGGGCAGACGGGCGAAACACTGCAGCAACTGGCCATGGCCCGGATCCGGGCCATTGAGCACAACCGTGCCGTCGTGGTCGCCTCGACCACCGGCGTCAGCGCCATCATCGCGCCGGACGGCCAGTTGCTGACGAGCACCCGGACCTGGACGCAGGCGGAGATCGAGGCGAGAGTGCCGCTGCTGACCTCGACTACGCTGGCCGACCGCCTCGGCGGCTGGCCCGAGGCAGTGATCGCATGGGGCACGATCGCCGCACTGGGCTGGGTTATCGCCCAGCAAATCCGGCGCCGACGCAGGCGCAGATTCCCCGCCGGAGCAGCACAATAGGTAACCGTGCGAACCTGGCCCAGCCTGCGACAGCCGAGCCGGTATGCCGCGCTAGTCACGGGAGGTATCCCGGTCCTAGCCTTCCCGGCGGCAAACCTGGAATTCCTGGCGTGGGCCGGGCTGGTGCCCGGCCTCGCCCTGATGCGTTCAGCGCCGACCCGGCGGGAGGCAGCGGTCCGCGGCTGGTGGTACGGGGCTGGCTATCTGCTGGCGGCCATGTACTGGCTCGCTCCCAATATCGGCCCCGGCTTGCTGCTGGTCGCCCTCGTCATCGGCTTCCTCTGGAGCGCGGTCGGGGTTGCCACCTGGTCATTCCTGCACCGGCCGGTCACCCTCGCGCGCGCCGCGGCGGCGTTCGCGGTCGTGCCGAGCTCCTGGCTCGTCACCGAATGGGTTAGGTCCTGGCAGGGCATCGGTGGCCCGTGGGCAGTGCTCGGGGCGAGCCAGTGGCAGCACCCGGCGTTTCTCGCGCTGGCCGCAGCGGGCGGCGTGTGGCTGATCACCTTCGCCTTGGTGGCATCGAATACCGGCTTGCTGATCGCCCTGGTCGCAAGGGGGCCCGTGGTCCGGCTGGCAGGGCTTGCCGGCGCGGTGGCCGCAGTCGCCGCAGGCCCGGTAGCCCTCGCGCTAGCCGCGCCAGTGCCGGCTGGCCAGCCGCTCACGATCGCCCTGGTGCAGCCCGGCCTGACCAGCGGCCCCGCGGTCAGGGTCCAGCGAAACGATCAGCTGACGGCCGCCAAGGCGGGCCGGGCTGGCCTGTTCGTCTGGGGCGAGAGCAGCGTCGGTTACAACCTGGGCACTGATCCGGCCTTGCTGACATCTATCGAGCACCTGTCCGGCAAGGCCGGAGCCCAGATCCTGGTCGACCAGGACGCGTCGAACGCGGCCGGGGCCCAGTCCAAGCAGGCAACCTTGATCAGCAGAACCGGCGTCAAGGGCAGTTACGTCAAGACGCGGCTGGTCCCGTTCGGAGAGTACATTCCGCTCCGTCCGGTGCTGGGGTGGCTCACCAAGATCAGCCGCGCAGCGCCCACGAACGTCGTGCCCGGCACTGGCGCGCATGTGCTGCACGCAACCCTGCCTGACGGCCGCCCGCTGACGGTCGGCGTGCTCATCTGCTTTGAATCCGCCTTCCCGGACATGTCCAGGGTGGATGCCGACCGCGGCGCCCGGCTGATTATCTACCAGACCTCCGACTCAACCTTCGAGGACAGCTGGGCACCGGCCCAGCACGCCGCGCTGAGTGCGGTGCGCGCCGCCGAGACAGGCAGGCCGGTCGTGCAGGCGGCGCTGACCGGCGACTCGGCCGCGTTCGATCCGCTGGGCCGCACCCTGGCCTGGGCCGGGACGAGCTACCGCGGCGCGCTCCTCGTCCACCTGAAGCTGCCGCCCGCGAGCTACCGGACGCCGTTCGACCGGATCGGCGATCTAGTGCCGTGGGTGGCAGTGACAATCGCGGCACTGGCCGCGCTAGCCGGGCTCGTCCGTGCCGCTGCGGGCCGCCGGCGGACTCGCCGCCAGGCCGGTCAGCGCTCCGCGGAGATCCTGACCGATACCCGGCTGCCAGGCTGACTGCGCTCGAGCGCTGGCCGCTATCGCGTCAACTGCTGCTGACATGGGCCGCGCAGAGCGGCTGGTAGTGCGTCAGGTCGGTGGAGTAGGACCGGCCAGTGTGCGGGTCGCGCCGCTCGTTCGGGTCGAGCCCGTCGTAGCCCCGGTGGGTAGCTGGCTCGCCGCACATAGCGCATGGTGTGATCGGCGCACTCGTGCCCGCGGTGCCATCGACCTCGTTCCGCCGCACCCGAATCACGATCATGACCACGAATGCGGCGACGTGAATCACGGTGACGAGAACGATCAGGGTGGTCAGGCTGCTGCTACTCACTTTGCTCCTCTTACCTGTACAAGCCGCGCCCGCGACGATTTCGTCCAGCGTCACGGCGCGATCTGCATCACAAGGCGGATCAGCATGGGAGCCAGGCAGTCCGGCGGTGCAGGCACGCTCAACAACGCCGATGCTGTAGAAACTGTGTCCATGACGACCTTCCTGACCGACGCCGGTTACTGGGCCCTGATTGTCTTTGCCTTCGTCCAGGCGTGCTGCATCCCGATCTCGTCCGAGATCACGTTCGGATTCGCGGGCGTGCTGGCCTATCAGAGCCACCTCAACCTGGCGCTGGTGATCGTCATCGGCACGCTTGCCGAACTGGCCGGCTCGTCAGCGGCTTACGGCCTCGGCCGGCTGGGCGGGCGGAGCACCGTCGAGCGCTACCGCAGGTTCCTGCTGATGACCAAGAAGGACCTCGAACGTACCGAGCGGTTCTTCGCCGGACGGGGTGCCTGGGCGGTCGCTATCGGTAGGGTCATCCCGCTCGTGCGTGCTTTCACCGGCCTGGTAGCGGGCTTCATGGAGGTTCCTGCGCTCCCGTTCGAGCTCTTCAACCTGCTCGGGACCCTGGCCTGGGCAGCCGCCCTGTCCGGGCTTGGCTACGCCTTCGGCAGTGACTGGGGCAAGGTGTCGAAGCACTTCTCCCAAGCCAGCAACGCGCTGGCGGTGGTGGTCGTACTGATGCTCGTCGGTCTCATTGCATACAAAGCCCGCGAGATCCGCAGGGAGCGGCGCACCGACGAGGCGGCTGCCAGCGCCGCGGCGGCCCGCGGCATCGCCGATGCGACCAGAGGGACCGGGCTGAGCCAGGACGCGCAGACGACGGCGTGGACCTCCGGGCCGGCTACGCCAGGAAAGCCGCACAGTCACCGCCGAAACGGCGGATCCTGACCTGAGCGCGGGAACGCCGCCAGTCAGCGACCGGCCAGGGGTCCCTGAGCCGTTGCCGGACTCTGTGCCGTTGCCGGACACTGTGCCGCCACCGAACGCTGTGCCGCTAGGCGGCCCCGGCCGGGACGGACCGCACGAGCCGGCCTGGCACCACACGGCCGTGGTGTACCAGGTTTACCTCCGCAGCTTCGCCGACGGCAGCGGCGACGGCATCGGGGACCTGGCCGGGCTGGCGGCCCGCCTGCAGTACCTGCGCGACCTGGGCGTGGACGCGATCTGGCTCAATCCTTGGTACCGGTCGCCGATGGCAGACGGCGGCTACGACGTGGCCGATTACCGCGACATCGACCCCGTCTTTGGCACCCTCCCGGAGGCGGAAGCGCTCATCCAGGCCGCGCACGCCGAGCAGCTCAGGGTCATCCTCGACATAGTGCCCAACCACTGCTCTGACCAGCATCGCTGGTTCACGGCGGCGGTCGCGGCGGGCCCTGGCTCGGCCGAGCGGGCCAGGTTCTGGTTCCGGCCGAGCCGCGGCTCCTCTGGCGAGCTGCCGCCGAATGACTGGGAGTCGGTGTTCGGCGGAGCTGCCTGGACGCGGGTAACCGAGCCGGACGGCAACCCTGGCGAGTGGTACCTGCACATGTTCGCCCCGGAGCAGCCGGACCTGAACTGGGACAACCCCGAGGTGAGAGCCGAGTTCGAGGACGTCCTGCGCTTCTGGCTGGACCGCGGCGCCGATGGATTCCGCATCGATGTGGCCGACTTCCTGGTCAAGGATCCCGCGCTGCCGGACGTGGCCGGGCTGCCCGCGGGCGCCCGGATGCCGTGGGAAGACCAGGACGGCCTGCACGATATCTACCGGTCCTGGCGGCGGCTGATCGAGTCCTATCCAGGGGACCGGGTGCTTGTCGGCGAGATGTGGATCAAGCCGCTGACGCGGCTGCGGCCCTACCTCGCCGGCGACCAGCTGCACGGAGCGTTCAACTTCGATTTCCTCGGCGCGCCCTGGGACGCCGGGCGGCTGCGGCAGGTCATCGATACCGCGCTCGGCAGTATCGGCGCGGCGGCGCCCTGGGTGCTGTCAAACCACGACGTGACCAGGCACCTGACCAGGTACGGGCGGATCAGCACCGGCGTGGACTGGCGGCCAGATCCGGGCGCCACGGACTTGGCTCTTGGTACCCGGCGCGCCAGGGCCGCCGTCCTGCTGTCGCTGGCGCTGCCCGGTAGTTCTTATCTCTACCAGGGCGAGGAACTCGGCCTCTGGGAGGTCGAAGACATCCCGGACGAGCTCATCGCAGACCCTATCTTCTTGCGCACCGAGCACCGCCGCCGCGGCCGCGATGGCTGCCGCGTGCCCCTGCCGTGGCATCCGGACGCGTCTGGCTTCGGTTTCGGGCCAGCCGGCGGCGCTGCGCCCTGGCTGCCGCAGCCAGCGGCATGGCGGCCGCTTGCGATGGCCGCGCAGGCCGACGACCCCGGCTCGATGCTGGCGCACTACCGCGCCGCGCTGCGGGCGCGAGCGGCCCGCGACTGCCTCGACGATGACTCACTGACCTGGCTCAGCGCTCCCGACGGCGTACTGGCCTTCAGCCGGCCCGGGCGGTTCGCCTGCGTGGTCAACATCTCGGCTGCACCGGTACCGCTTCCCCCGGACGCCGAGGTGCTGCTCGCGAGCGGGGAGCTGGACGACGGCAAGCTGCCGCCAGATACCGCAGCCTGGCTGCGCACCAGCGGAGCATCCTCCGCTGGCCGTTAGCCGACCAGCGCCTGGTAGACCATCTGCCGAAGCTGCGGCCGGATCGGGTAAGCGCTGGACGGCAGCAGCTGAGTGAAGAAGGTGGCCGTCACTTGCTCAGCCGGGTCCACCCAGAACGTGGTCGAGGCCGCCCCGCCCCAGTTGAATTCCCCGGCCGAACCGAGTGACTTGGTCGCCAGCGGGTCGATCACGACGGCGAAGCCCAGGCCGAAGCCCACGCCCGCGAACACCGTCTCGGCGTAGAGCGGCCGCCCGAAGGTCTCCAGGTCCGCGCCGCCGGGCAGGTGATTGCTGGCCATGTAGGCGACGGTGCGCGGGCTGAGCAGGCGGACGCCGTCCAGTTCGCCCGCCGGGCTGTCTGGCCGGTGCAGCAGCATCTGGGTGAACCGGTTGTAGTCACCCGCGGACGACACCAGCCCGCCGCCGCCGCTGAGGTAGGCCGGCTGCTTCAGTGCCGCGTTGCCCATCGCGTCCATCCTGGTCGCCGTACCGTCCTCGGGGCTCCGCGTGTAGAGCGCGGCCAGCCGGGAGTGATCGTCAGGGCTGGCGGAGAAGGCAGAATCCGTCATGCCGAGCGGACCGAAGATCCGGCTGGCAAAGAACTCATCCAGCCGCTGGCCGGACACGACCTCCACCACGCGGCCGAGTACGTCGGTCGCGACCGAATAGCTCCACTCGGAACCGGGCTGGAAGAGCAGCGGCATCGAGGCGAACTGATCGCAGATCGCGGCAAGGTCGGCGCCGCGCGGCGAGCCCCACTCGAACCCGCGTGCCCGGTAGATCGCGTCCACCGGGTGATTACGCATGAAACCGTAGGTCAGGCCCGAGGTGTGGCTCAGCAGGTGCCAGATGCGGATCGGCTCGGTGGCAGGCACCGTCTTGTAGCTGATGTCGCTGCCGCCGGCGAAAACCCGGACGTCGCGGAACGCAGGGATGTAGCGGTACACCGGGTCGGTCAGCTCGAAGCCGCCTTCCTCGTACAGCATCATCGCGGCGACCGAGGTGATCGGCTTAGTCATCGAGTAGATGCGCCACAGGCTGTCCGGCTCGACCGGCAGGCCGGCCTCGATGTCTCGCTGCCCGTAGCAGGAAACGTGCGCGAGCTTGCCGTGCCGGGCAACCGTGATCAGCCAGCCTGCCAGCTTGTGTTCGTCGACGTACCGGGCGAAGTGCTTGTCGATCCGGTCCAGCCGCTTCTGATCGAATCCGACCTCGGCCGCCTCGACTTCGACCTGCAGTCCGCCCATCTATCGCTCCACTCCGGTTACTTCGCCCTCAGCAAGCTTCAAGCCGATCCTGCCAATCAGAACCCGGTTCGGTCTAGAGCCCGGCCGGCCTTCGATGGCCGACCTGCGCAGGATACGGCTTGCCGGGCCGATTCGGTTGCACGTGCCCAGAGGGCGAGTTCCTGCCGACGGGCGACATCGTTATCGTCTGAATCGACGGGATTGACCTCCGGCGAAATCGGGTGAGAGCAGCATGTACGGCGAGCCGCCAGCGTGGACAGGCGGATGCGATTCCTGGTCAGCCGCCATCCCGCCAGCGGCGACGATGCGCGCGGTCATCTTGCCTGAATTCGGCCAGCCGGAGGTGCTCCGGGAGGCAGTCGTGGCGACCCCGGCCCCGGCGGCAGGTGAGGTGCTCGTGCAGGTCGCGGCGGTGAGCGTCGGCCGCGTGCTCGACCTCGCCGCGCGTGCCGGGCGGCATCCGTATCCCGGCTTTCACTTCCCGCACGTGCTCG
>DASXIA010000236.1:0-1785 GCA_036488155.1 Streptosporangiaceae bacterium
CTGCATCCGCCGGTACCGACTCCGGCAGACGGCCATTGTCATCGCAGGAGGCGTCTCATCGCAGGGCGCCGGACACGCAGGCTTCCCCGCGGAGCCTGGCAAGGGTGATACAGATCGACCGGACCTGTGCGCCCTCGCGGACCAGCAGCCCGGGTGATCAGAACGTCCAGATCAGGCGGTTATTGAAACGCTCTATCATCCCCGGTCGGATTAGTTTGCGTGGTTCATACCCTTGAGGTGCTCTGGCCGCTTTTAGTAGTTGCTGCACCGCTGTCACGTGCCGACGCTATCCGATGCGAGCGCCAGCCGGCATCGTGCTGGTTGATAGCCTGGCGAGTTACCGCTCCGCTTGCTCGCGGGCGTGCAGGACAAGGAATGGCCAGGTCCGCTGGTCCATGAAATCCGCCGAGCCGCCCGCCATGTCGCCGGCGGGCTGCTGGTCGCGCAGGACATCGTCACCGCAGTGCGCGGCTGGATGGCCGGCCGGGGACTGGAGCGGCCTTAGACCGGTCGGCCAGTGAGGAGGGTGCCATGAGCGACCTGGACCGGCTGGAAGCGGCTATGGGCGAATGCCGGGAGATGGTCCGCGAAGCCCATGCCGCGACGAAGGACCTGCGGGCCGCGGTGCGTGAGGCCAGGCAGGAACTGCGTGCCCTGGCCAGGGATGAGGTGGCCGCCCAGATCCAGCTGGAGGTGTCCCGGCAGCTGGAAGAGCTGGGGGAACGTACCAGCGAGGCCATTACCGCAGCGACGCAGAAGGTCATCGCCGAGTTCGACAGGTTCGGTGAGTCGCTACTGGGCAAGGAGACCTACTGGCAAAAGGCCAGTGGCCGTCGGGCAGTCGCGCGCCCCGATACCGAGGTCGTGCCACCCGGCACTTTGCCCAGCGAGGAAGAGAGCTGATGGGCACCGCCGAGCCCGATACGCCTGTCGCCCCAATTATGCGTACTCGGAATTCATCATCGCCGATATCGAGCATTGCGCTGTCGCGGAGCGTGCTGGCTTGGCTAGCTCCACTGGGAGCGGCACCTCCCTGCCGATTCGGAGCGTGTTTCCAACTGGCTGGCAGGGCGTGACGTAGGCGGTCAGATCAGCCGGATCCGTGGCCATCAGCTTGCTCAGGCCGTTCTTGGTGTGGTCAGCGCAGCCCGCGCAAGGGTGACCAGCGGCAGCCGGACTCGGCGGCCAGGCGGCGGAACAGCGGGCCGGCCGGCCCGTCGCCGGCCGGTCGGCCCGCCTAGTGAACCTGTACCCGGTCTCCTGCGAGCCGGCCTGGCCAAGGCGCGCTCGGCCCGCTGCCGCACAGGGTGCGCGCGGCTGCGATCGTGGTCCTGTCCAGCGTTACTGCCCGTTCAGGCGGTGGCCGGTGTCTTCGGGGCCGCGTTGACAGGTGTGGACAGGCCGGCGCTGGCGGGGATGCTTGCGGGCCCCGCCGGGGCGGGCAGCCCGGGCACAGGCAGCGGGGCGTCGGCGTCCAGGCCGGGGGCGGCCGTGCCGGTGACCGGGGCGATGCGGTCGAAGAAGCGCAGCAGCTCGACCGGGACGGGCATGACCAGGGTGCTGTTCTTCTCCGCGGCCACCTCGACGACGGTCTGCAGCAGCCGCAGCTGCAACGCGGCCGGGTCGGCGGTCATGACGGCCGCCGCCTGGGCGAGCTTCTTGGATGCCTGGTACTCCCCGTCGGCGGAAATGACCCGCGCCCGCCGCTCCCGCTCGGCCTCGGCCTGCCGCGACATGGAGCGTTTCATCGACTCGGGCAGCGAGACGTCCTTGATCTCGACCCGT
>DASXIA010000266.1:0-1898 GCA_036488155.1 Streptosporangiaceae bacterium
GGTGAATGCCTGCGACGATGCC
Organism: Streptosporangiaceae bacterium; assembly: GCA_036488155.1. Lineage (GTDB taxonomy): Bacteria > Actinomycetota > Actinomycetes > Streptosporangiales > Streptosporangiaceae > JAJYUU01. Next base: position 23 of record DASXIA010000266.1, read on the forward strand.
GTGACCACGGCGATCGTGCGCTCCGGTGTTCTGCTTCTGCATCGGACCGTCGATCTTGCTTCCGCGCCCGCGGGAGCACGGGAACCAGCTCAAGAGCCTGCGGCGATGGCGGCCGAGGACACCACTATCTCGGCTATCGCCGCGCGGCTTGCCGCCGCGGGCAGGCCTACGGCGGTCACGGAGGCCCCGGTTACGGCGGAGCCCAGGCTCGATCACGGCCGCGCCGAAGTGGCGCAGGCGGTCAGCGTCGCGGCGGCGTACTTCGAGGACACGCTTGACGCCTCGCCGGCGATCGTTCTGTCGGCAGGCACGCTCGGTGCGAATGAGCTGACCAGCATCATTGACGACGCGGACATGCGCCCGGTCGCTGTACAGGAGATCGTGGATCGCAACATGCTCGGCGTCGGCGCTTCGACCGGCGGCAGCGCAATCCCGCTGGGCTGGCTGGCGGGCGTTTGGGGGGCGCTGGCAGTCTGATGCGTATCTCCGTCAATCTCGCGACCCGGCCATTTGTCGAACTGCGGCCGATCTTTGCCCGGCTGCGGATCGTGATGGCAGCACTTGCTGTTCTGGCCATCGGCCTCACGATCTGGCTGCACTTCATGTCGAAGCGCGTCAACGCAGCCGAGGGCCGGATGCGTGAGCTGACGGTGCAGACCTCGGTGCTCGATAACGAGCGCCACGCCAATGAAGGGCGCATGCGCCAGCCGGTGAACCAGGCAGTACTCGAGCGCTCGCGGGTCCTCAACGACGTCTTCCAGCGGAAGAGCTTCAGCTGGACCGCGGTGATGATGGATCTCGAGAACGTGCTGCCAACCGGCGTGCAGGTCACCAGCATCCAGCCGGTGATTACTCCGGACGGGGACGTAAACATCCAGCTCCGGGTCAGCGGCGATCGCGAGCGCGAGGTGGACCTCATCCGCAACCTGGAGCGCAGCCAGAGGTTCATTTCGCCGCGGCCGGTGAATGAGTCGGCGCAATCGCAGGAACAGAGCCGGCCGGTCGCGACTGGGCTGGCGCCGGGCACGGTCGAGTTTGACATTCTAAGCGGCTACAACCCGCTGCCGGCGCAGAAGGCCGAAGCGAAGAAGGAGAAGACTGGGACTTCCTCAGCAGATAAGACTGGAGCGCCGGCCGCGAAGCATAAGCGGACACAGCCTTCGGGCACGGCGCCGCCTCAGCCCCCAGGAGGGACGCGATGAGTACCGCAACGGTCACGCGTCCGGTAAGCTCACCCCGCAACGGTTCCGGCTCACCGCGCAACTGGGCGACTCCGCTGAACCTGCACTGGGCAGCGGTGGGATTGCTGGTCCTCGTGAACGTCTACCTGCTGGTGCACATGGTTGTGTTGTGGCATCTCTCCACCAGTTACAACGCCGCGGCCATGGACCAGCAGCGGACAGAGCTTCGCATCGCGACGGTGGCGGCGCAGCCGCTGCGCGGTCTGGACGACAAGCTGAGTGCCGCGACCAAGGGCGCGGACGAGTTCTACAAGAACCGCCTGCCGCAGTCGTACTCGGAGGTTGCATCCGAGCTGGGCGTGCTGACGCGGAAGGCCGGGGTGAGGCTTACGGGCGCTCAGTACACGCCTGCGATCATGCTGCCGAACTCGCCGGGGCAAGTCACGGAGCTGGGCATCGACTCGCGGCTAAGCGGCGACTACAGGCCGCTGATGATGTTCCTCAACTCGCTCGAGCGCGACAAAATGTTCTTCGTCATCCGTGCGGTGACGTTCAACGGGCAGCAGAGCGGGACGGTCAACCTGCGGCTGCAACTGACGACGTATCTGCGCGGCGGTCCGCCGCCAGCCAGCGAGACGGCTGCGGCTCCGGCTGAGACACCTGCCGGCACGACAGCTCCGGCTGCGGTTCCGAAG
>DASXIA010000268.1:0-24742 GCA_036488155.1 Streptosporangiaceae bacterium
CTTCGGCACCAAGATGCGGTCGGTGATCAACGATGCCGACGAGGCCGGGATCTCCGCGATCGCCGACCAGCAGTTTGACTACGCCAGGCGGATCGTGGCCGCGGGGCTGGTGCCGATCATCGAGCCCGAGGTCAGCATCTCCAGCCCGCGCAAGGAGCTGGCTGAGACAATGCTGCACGACGCCGTCGCCAAGCACGTCGAAGCGCTGCCTCCAACCGCTACCGTGATGCTGAAAGTCACAATCCCGACCCGGCCTGGACTTTACGGCGACCTGGCCTCTGACCCGCGTGTCCTCCGGGTCGTCGCCTTGTCGGGCGGTTACAGCCGTGATGAGGCCTGTGCTCGGCTCGCCCGCGATCCCACCCTTATCGCCAGCTTCTCACGCGCGCTTCTCGAAGGGCTGACGGCAAACCAGACCGACGAGCAATTCAACGCCCAGCTCGAGTCGTCGATCGAGCAGATCTACCAGGCGTCGGTACACAAGCAGCCCGTCAGCGCCTGAGCCCGCGCGGCCTGGCTCCTGCTTTAGTAGCGGGAGCTGGCGCTACGAGCAGGCGGTCTTGACCTAGTAAACGTGCATAAGGGTCTACACGGCACGATGGTTACGGCATGCCTACAAACCTAGGTCGGCGCGCAGTGCGGCGGCTCGGGATATCTCTCGGGGATGTCGACAACGGAGCGCGACGACGCCGACCACCGCAACTGGTCGGGCTCTCTGCGGGTCTCGCTGGAGGCAACTGCGGGGCTAGAAGGGCGCGACACCGGTGAGCGCGGCCAGCCGGTCCATCAGTTGGTCCTGGAATACCAGGTCACGGGCTTCTGCTTCGGGCTCCTGTTGCTGCCGGTGGTACCAGTAGCCGCCGCTCACGGTCGCTTCTGCGTCGTTGCTGACGGCGAGCCATGTCTGCGTGAGGTATCCCAGCTCCAGATCGTCGGTTGCGGCGGGGCCCCCCATCTTGGTCGGGACCCAGCCCGGATCGACGGCGCTGCTCAGTACCTCCGGCCAAGCCCGCGCTGCAGTGAGCGCGAGCGCGGTTACCTGCAGCTTGCTCTCGGAGTAGGCCTGCGCGGCGTTCCACCGCCGCCCGGTCCAGTCGATATCCCGCAAAGACCCGGCACCTGCGTGATGCAGTCCGCTGCTGAGGTAGATCAGCCGGTCCGGCCGGTCGATCAACGCAGTGAGCATGTAGGGGGCGAGGGTGTTCACAGCGAGGGTCTTCGCGTGACCTTCGGCGGTCGCAGAGCGGGACGGCTCAAGGAAGACGCCCGCATTGTGAATGACAGCGTCCATCCGGCCGATGTCGTTCACCTGATCGGCGAGTTCTCGGGTCTCGGCTGCGCTGCTAAGGTCGCCGACGACGACGCCCGCGGCGTCGCCGGCGAGCTCGCCGAGAGCCGCGACCCGCTCGAGGGTGCGGGCGTGCAGGACAACGTCATGGCCTTCACCCATCAGGACACTGGCGGCGGCGCGGCCGAGTCCGTCGGTGGAGCCGGTGATGAAAATACGGGACACGGGGATCATTCTTCCGTCAAAGCGCGTGTCGGTGCCGATCGGCGGCCCATTCGGGCTGGGCTATGCCAGCGCCGGCCTGCCAGCAGCCCGGCCGGTGACGGCCACGGTCTCCACCGCGCAGTCCATCCGTCCACGCCCGACGGTGTCCCCGTCGAAGAGATCGCGCGCCTCGCCGAACACACCAACTCACGAACCACCGAACACTCGCACATGTGACCGCGCACTAGCGAACTGGCGACCGGGCCGGCGGCCGCTTCGGCGGCCGTGTGCCGCTAATGAAGGCGGTAGCGACCCTGCACGCCGACCGTGATCGTCGTTGACGCCAGCGTCCTGGCCGTCGCACTCGCCGACGACGGCCAGGACGGCGATCACGCACAGGCCCGCCTGCGCGGGGAGCAGCTGACGGCGCCCGGCCTTCTCGACCTCGAGGTCGCCTCGGTGTGGCGGCGGCAGATCCGCGATGGTGCCGTGGACGCCCGCCGGGCCGCGCTGGCTCTGGCTGACCTGGCCGCACTTCCGCTGCGCAGGGCTGGCCATCAGCCCCTGCTTGCCCGGTGCTGGGAACTTCGCGACCACCTGACGATCTACCTCGCCAGATACGTCGCCATTGCCGAGGCGCTGGAGCTGACCTTGCTTACCGGCGACGCGAAGCTGGCACGATCCACCGGCCCACGGTGCCCCATCGAAGTACTGCGCTCAGCACTCTGAGTCGGCCGAATCTCGCCTCCGCTTCTGCCGCACGGCGCGTGTCACGGTCTGATCAGAACAGCGCCTAACGACTATGAAGCGGCGTGAAGTCGTGTCTTCTGCGGGGCTGACGGCGAGCGGGGCACCACGGGTGCGAGTCCTGTGTGCACGCCCGGCGTGGGGCAGGTCAGCCTGGCGCGGGGTCTTGGATGCGGAAGAGGCGCAGGTAGCTGTGGTGGACGGCGTGGCTGGCTTCGTCGATGGTCATTCTTCCGGCCTGGACCTCGTCTTCGGCTGCGCGGCCCAAAGCGAGGGCGGCGGTCAGCAGCCAGCTGGGTGAGAGCGCCCGGTCGAAGTCGCCGGTTTGCTGCCCGCGCTCGATGATGGCGAGCATCCGGTCCAGGACGGGGCCATGCCGGTCGCGGTCCTGACCGGCGCTGACTGAGGGCAGGTGCCACAGGAACGGGTAACGGGCCGCGACCCGCCAGCCGGTGTCCAGCAGCCGGGTCAGCGCGACGGCTGGCGGCACCTCGTCGAGCCCGGCTGTCTCGAACGCGGCGACGACCTCCGCGGTGGCCCGCTCGGTGACCGTCTCAATGAGAGCGTCCCGGGACGGGAAGTGGGCGTAGACGGTTTGCCGGGTGACCCCGGCGGCCCTGGCGATGTCCTCGACGCTGGCCGCGGGATCGGCGTTCAGGGCTTCCGCAGCGGCCCGCAGGATCGCGGCGATGCTCTGCTGGGCGTCAGCCCGCTGCCGCCTGCGCCGGACTCCCGGCGTCGCGCTGGGCAGGCTGGCGCTCTCCCCCGCTCGAGTCGGCCTGTTCATAACGCGCTTACCTTTGACAATTATGTAAGAGATAACTTATCGTTGACAACATTGTATGAGAAACAATGCGGAGGAGGGAACGCCCGTGGATGGCGTAACGCCAATCCGGCCGCCGGGAAGCACAGCGCCCGCGGTCGAGGCTGCCGGCCTGGTGAAGCGGTTCGCCACGACCCGTGCGCTGGCTGGCCTAGACCTGATGGTGCCGGCCGGGACGGTCTACGGCCTGCTGGGGCCTAACGGCGCGGGCAAGACCACGACGGTGCGGATACTCGCCACGCTGATGGCTCCCGACGCCGGAACGGCCAGGGTCCTCGGCCGCGACGTTGTGAATGAGGCCGGCGCGGTTCGCCGGGAGATCGCCCTGGCCGGCCAGTCCGCCACCGTCGACGACGACCTGACCGGGCGGGAGAACCTGGTGTTCCTCGGACGGCTCGCCGGCCTCGGACGGCAGGCAGCCAGAACCCGGGCAGCCGACCTGCTGGCGGCGTTCGGGCTTGAGCAAGCGGGCGGCAAGCAGGTCAAGACCTACTCCGGCGGGATGCGCCGGCGCGTGGACCTGGCCGCCAGCCTGATCGCGGCGGCCGGCCTGTACTTCCTCGACGAGCCGACTACCGGGCTAGACCCGGCCAGCCGCGCCCAGGTGCACCAGATCATCCGCTCGCTCGCCGCGACCGGGGCCACCGTGCTGCTTACCACCCAGTACCTGGAGGAAGCCGACCAGCTAGCGAACCGGATCGCGGTCATCGACCGCGGCACGATCGTCGCCGAGGGGACACCCGGTGAGCTCAAGGCCGCGGCCGGCACCGGGACCCTGCGGATCAGGCTTGCCGACCCGGCGCACCGGCCGCGGGCTATACAGCTGCTCACCCCGCTGCTCGGCCAGCCGGCCCTGGCCGACACCGACCCGGTGATGCTGACCGCCGCCATCCCGGCCGCCGGTTCCGCGCAGGCGCCCAGCGAGCAGGCAACCGACGCACTCGCACAGCTCGCCAGCGCCGGGATTCCCGTGGGCGAGTTCGCCCTCGGCCAGCCCAGCCTCGACGACGTATTCATCGCCCTCACCAGCAACGACAGCCACAGAAAGAGGTACTCATGACCACCGCCGCCCCCGGCATCGCCTCCCTCGGCACGCCTGACCTGCCAGGCCTCCCCGCCCGGCCGCGCCCGCAGCCGGCCAGCGCCATGACCGCATCCGCCGCCTTCGGATGGCGGGCCCTGCTCAAGATCAAGCACGCTCCCGAGCAGCTCTCCGACGTGATCGCGATCCCGGTCGTGTTCACCCTCATGTTCACCTACCTCTTCGGCGGTGCCCTGGCCGGCTCGACCCACCGCTACCTGCAGTTCATCCTCCCCGGCACGCTCGTCATGGCTGTCCTGCTGGTCAGCATGTACGCGGGCGTTGGGCTGAACACCGACATCTCCAAGGGGCTGGCTGACCGCTTCCGCTCCCTGCCCATCTGGCGGGCCGCACCCATCACCGGTGCCCTGCTCGGCGATGTCGCCCGCTACCTGCTCGCCGCGGGACTGGTAGCCGGGCTCGGGCTCGCGATCGGGTTCCGCCCGGCCGGCGGCCCGCCCGGGATGCTCGCCGGCACCGGCTTGCTGCTGGTCTTCGCGCTCAGCCTGTCCTGGGCCTGGACCACCCTCGGCCTGGTCATGCGCACCCCGCAGGCGGTGATGAGCACCGGCACGGTCGTGCTGTTCCCGCTCACCCTGGCCAGCAACGTCTTCGTGCGCCCCCAGACCATGCCCGGCTGGCTGCAAGCCTTCGTAAAAGTCAACCCGGTCAGCCACCTGGTCGATGCGGAGCGGGGACTGCTAGCCGGCCACCCGCCGGCCGGGCAGATCACCTTGGTCCTGCTCGCCTCAGCGGCGCTGACAGCGGTCTTCGCGCCGCTCACCGCCTGGCTCTACGGCAAGCACCAGTGACCGCGGCGAGCACCGGCCAAGCCAGGGACGGCGCCGTAGCCGGTCCCGGATTGCCAGCCGATCTCACCAAAGTCCGGCATCTGGCGCGCCACCAGATCATGGGGCTTACCGGCACGTTCCTTCTCGGCATGGCGGTCAACCTGATCGGCCTCCCGTCCCAGACAAGCGGCGGCGCGCATATCGCCAGCCTTGCCTTCCTCGCCGCGCACGTGCTCATCGCCCTGGGCATGGTCCTGGGGGCGGTCATGCTCCTGCGCGCCATCCCCGACAAAAGGACGACGTGGCGCAAGCAGGCCGTCCTGGGTGCGGCAGCCATCAGCGTGACAACTGCGGCGGGCGTCCTCACGTTGCTCACCAAAAGCAACTGGTGGTCATACGCCATGGCAGCCGGCTTCATCACCGCGCTCCTCACCTACGGCAGCATCCTGGCCCAGCCTGAACCCCGTGGCCGCAGACCAGGCGACCTCCCCGTTGCCCGCGAGTAGCGTGCACCGCAACGCCAGGCATAACTCCACGCGGGCTGCATCGCGAGCGCCGGGTGGCAGCAGGTGAAGATCAGCCGGAGCCGCTCGTCGTCGACGACGTCGAGAGGCTCGGCCGGGTCGTCGTCGCACAACAGCCGAGCCTCCTTCTGTTTGTCGTCGCGCACGATCTGAACCGCCGCTGGTGTCAGGATCCGGCCGCCCGGGCCGTCGCGGCACGGCCCGAGTCCAGCTGGACGGCCAGCCTGAGGCCGAGACCGACGAGCCGCCAGCCAGCGCGCTCGCAGAGGCGGCGGCGCGTCTCGCGCCGGACCCGGTCTGCGGCCTTGAGATTGGCGGTGGTGGTCAGCCAGGCGCCAGGGTTGGGGGGGAATGTGCGCTCCGCAGCCCGGCCAGCGATCAGCTTCGCGTCGAGCGGCTGTCGAAGCCGCCGGGGCTGGGAGTGCTGTCGTGTGACGGGATCTCATCAGCGAATTACGGACGCAACCACAAACCAGGCCTGCGGCCAGGCAGCTATGTCCGGCTTCACTGGCACAGCCAGTGCAAGCGAAGCCGGGACCGTCCTGATCAACCCCGCCTACGAACTGCTCGGCTGATGCCATCCGCTGGTAGGCAGGCCATCCGGGGGCGCGGGCTGCAGCAGGGCAATGAGCGCCAATCACAGCCCGATGCGTCCGCATCCCGCTGTCATCGGCGAGCGAGGCGAGCGCGTCTTCAGCGGTACGGCCGACATGATCGAGCCCGCCCGGAGGATTCATTAGCTTGCGGACCGAGGATTCGGCACGGCGGGCCGCCAGACGACATTCGCGCGTTCTCGCGCTGAAAGGCCACGATCGGCGCTGAGGCGCAGCGGGCGTCATACATATCTGCTGTTACTGTCGTGGCCCTGCATCGGCCGATCCTCGGGGAGCGTGCGCGGCCAGTTGTGCCGCTAGCATGACTTTTCCGCCGTCCTGGCTGTGAGGAGCGTGAGGTGACTGACGAGCGTCCGCCCGCCCCGGCCGGCCCGTTGTCGGGGCGGACGGCGTGGGCGCGGAGCCTGGAGACGCCGCTGCGCGTGTTCTTGCGTACTGAGACCGGCAGCGCCGGGGTCCTGGTGGCGATGACGGTGGCGGCGCTGGTATGGGTCAACATCGACGCCTCGTCGTATGACAGCGTTTGGGCCGCGCACCTGTCGGTGCGGCTGGCCGGTGCCGGGGTGTCGCTGGAGCTGCGGAACTGGATTAACAGCGGCCTGATGACCTTTTTCTTTTTCGTCTTCGGGCTGGAGGCCCGCCGCGAGTTCGACATGGGCGAGCTGCGGGAGCGGCGGCGGCTGGCGCTGCCGGTGGCCGCCGGGCTGGGCGGCCTCCTGGTACCGGTCGCGATCTACCTGGCGTTCAATGCGGGATCGGCGGCGCGGGGCTGGGGCGCGGCGATGTCCACCGATACCGCGTTCGCGCTGGGCATGCTGGCGCTGACCCGGCCGCGGTTCCCTGACCGGGTACGCGCGTTCCTGCTGTCGGTTGCGGTGGTGGATGACCTGGTCTCGCTGGTTGTCATCGGCGCCGCCTACAGCCAGGCGATCAGGATGCTCCCGCTGGCCGTCGCGGCCGCGATACTCGCCGTGGTGGTCCTGGCGCGGCGCGCCGGGATCCGGTATGGGATCGTCTATGGGCTGCTGGGCATCGCCGCGTGGGTGGCGGTGCTGGAATCCGGCATTGACCCGGTGGTCACCGGGCTGGTCATGGGCCTGGCCACCTATGCCTACGCGCCCGCCCGCACGGACCTGGAGCGGGCCAGCGACCTGTTCCGCAGCTTCCGCGAGCAGCCCACCCCCGAGCTGGCGCGCTCGGCCGGCATAGGGCTCGCCGCGGCGCTGTCGCCCAACGAGCGACTGCAGCAGCTGTACCACCCGTGGACCAGCTATGTCATCGTGCCGCTGTTCGCGCTGGCCAACGCGGGCATCGTGATCACTGGCAGCTTCCTGGCCGCGGCCTATACCTCGCCGGTCACCCTCGGCATCCTGCTCGGCTATGTCGTCGGCAAGCCGGCCGGCATCGCCGGCGCGTCCTGGCTGCTGACCCGGCTCAGCAAGGGCCGGCTCCGCCCGCCCGTCGGCTGGGCCGCCGTGACCGGCACCGGCACCATCGCCGGGATCGGCTTCACCGTCTCCATTCTCATCGCCACCCTCGCCTTCACCGGCCGGCAGCTGCAGGAAGCCAAGCTCGGCGTGCTGTCCACCGTGCTGGGCGCCACGGCGGTCACCTGGCTAGTGTTCCGCGCCACCGCGCTGCTGCCGGCCCGGCTGCAGATCCGCGCCCTGCTCGGGTCCGCCGAGGCCATCGTCGACCTGGGCGCCCCGGTCGAGCCCGGCCGCGACCATATCCGCGGCCCCGCCACAGCACCGGTGACCATCGTCGAGTACGGCGACTTCGAATGCCCCTACTGCGGGCAGGCCGAGCCGGCTGTCCGGCAACTGCTCGCCGGCCACGGCGACGTCCGGTACGTGTGGCGGCATCTTCCGCTCAACGACGTCCACCCCCATGCCCAGCTCGCCGCTGAGGCCGCTGAGGCCGCCGCTGACCAGGGCGCGTTCTGGCCGATGCATGACCTGCTCCTGAGCCACCAGGACGCCCTGCAGATGCGCGACCTGATCCGCTACGCCAGCGACGCCGGCCTCGACGCCGCCGGGTTCCGTGACTACCTCACCCGCCGCGGCGGCGCCGCCAGAATCGCCGAGGACGTGGACTCCGCCGACCTCAGCGGCGTCTCGGGCACGCCGACGTTCTTCATCAACGGCCGCCGCCACTACGGCAGCTACGACATCGCCGCCCTCACCTCCGCCGTGCGAGCCGCCAAGGCCGCCGCCCTGCGCGGCCCGGGCGGCTCCGAGAAACAGCCAGCCCGCTGACACCCCTGCGGTTCCTACTGGCCTGCGAGGCAGCGCACCTGCGAATCCCGCCCGGCGGCTGGCCAGATCGGACACTTCGCCCCGTGCCAGCACCGCAATGAAGGCGGCAACCAGCGCGATCACTGCCAGCGCAATCGAGAGGAACGTCAACCCTAGGCGAAGGCTGAGCGCTCCAACGCCGTCGACGCGGGCCGACGCCGGAGTCGGTCATCGCCCGGAAGGTCGCGCCGGTCCCGGCCACGGACCACAACCTGACAGCCTCTGGACTGTCTCGGTCTTCCTCGAGCTCGCGGCGAAGGTTCTTCACAAGCAGATCGCTCGCTCCGCTTGCAGTCCTCGAGCTCATGCCCGCGTTCGTTGTTAATCCAGCTCGAACAGTAAGTACAACCGGGCCGGCACGACTGCCGGAGCGGGCAGGATTTCCCGGTCGGTGCGGGCAAAGTCCATTCGTACGTCGCAGACGGTGAGCTGGCGCTGCTGCGCATCAATCGCCAGAGTCGCAATGCCGGAGCCAGTAGCGCCGCCAATGCAGATTCACTGACACCGTCGCGAGGGGTTCCGTACCTAGCACCGTCGGGCCTGCTTTGCTTATGACACTCGACCGGTGTCCCTCGCCTCGCTCCTGCTGGTTGAAACGCGCGTAGCCATGACACGAGTCCCCACAGCCGCGAAGGTGCGGGCGACCCGCGCGGCGCAAATCTGGTGCGTTGTTAGGACCCGAAGTCCCTGGCCCGCCGCGGGCGGGCCAGGGACCGCTGGCCGGTAAGCAGGCCTGTTCTTTCCTAGATGTTGACGATCCCTGACGACGAGGTGACCCCGGCTGGCAGCGGCGTCGGCGAGCTCGGCAACTCGGTCAGGGTTCCGCCGTTGACTGCGAACACCGACACGAAATGCATGCCCGACCCGTCGACGAGCAGGTATTTGCCGTCCGGGGTCAGCCGGGCGTCGATGTCGGCTCCGCCGCCGCTGATCGTGAAGCTGCCGATCAGGACGAGCGAGCCGTCGGGGTTGATGGAGTAGCTGGAGATGTTGCCCGAGCCGGTGTTGACCGTGAACAGGTAGCGGCCGTCGTGGCTGATCTCCACCCAGCACGGCGCGGTCTGCCCGTCAGCAACCGGTGAAGCTCCGATCGGGGATAGCTGGCCGGAGAAGCTGTCGCGATACGCCGATACCGTGCCCAGGCCAGGGCCGTTGTGCGCGTTGCTGACGAACAGCTGAGAGGGACGGACGGGCGAGAACTCCGCGCCGAGCTGGCCGAGGCCCTGTCCGGTGAAAGGCGATCCGGGCGCGGCGAGAAGGCGCCCGCTGGGCAAGACGTCGAAGCTGTCGATCTGCGAGGTTCCGGTGCGGGTGCCGATGAGGTGGTTGCCGGTTGCATTGAAGAACACGTCGCCCAGGCCGGAGTCAGCCGGGACGGCGTACGTCGAGCCAGGGATCGGCTTCAGAGTCCCGTCCAGACTCAGCCGGAAGCCGGTGTAGTTGCTGCCGTCCGCGCCGGAGTTTGCCACGTACACAAGACCGGACGGGGAGACCGCGACGCTGACCGGCTCGATGCCGCCGGACGATACCGGCCGGCCGACAGGCACTGGCACGCCGCCTGCGGTGACGCGCAGTACCGAAATCTGATTACTGCCCGCATCCACGGCTAGCAGGTACCTGCCGTCCCGCGTCGCCTGTATCGCGCCCTGGGAGGCCAGGCCGTGCCCAGGCCCGCCCCGGCGGCCGCGAACGGAGAACCAGCAAGCTGGGTGAGCGATCCGTCAGCGTGGCGGGCGAACCCGTCGATCGTGTTGGCTGCGGCCGTGTTCCCGTCGATGTAGGTGTAACCGACCACCGGCGATGTGCTGGCACTCGCAGTAGCCGCCGCGCCGAACAGACCGATGGATGCCGCCAGCAAGCTGCCGCCCGCTGCCAGCCATTTACTCTTGCGCATACCCTTCCCCTCGGTTAGAAGCGGATCGCCAGTGATCCGCGATTCACCCGATTAGCGAGCGGCCGCGCAGCCTTCTTACCTGCGCCATCCGGTCAACGGCGCACAACTGGCTCGTCCAATGTCAACGTCGAGGCACCGCGGCCGACCGTCTGTGCCGCAGCCCGCGTGTGCATTTGCCTGATCGAATGCTGGCCGGGGCTAACATCTCCGGTGGCCTGGTAGCCGTTCGGCCTCGGCAGGCCGCCGCACTGGAGCAACCGCAGCGATAGGCCGGCGCGTGAACCAGGATCACTCCGCCGCCGTTGTCCTGGCCATGGGGGTTACAGAGTCTGAGCATGTCGTTGGCTGACAGCGTCACAGCTCGGGACGTCATCAGGCATGGCCGGCTCGATGAAGAATCGAGTGACTGGCTTAGGTGCCTCGCCGTTGGCGGCCCCAGGGCGCCGAGCACTACCGAGCGGGACCAGGCTCTGGCCCGCTTGCACGAGATGCTGCTTCGGGCAGCCAAGGCGGAGCTTCGGCGGCGCCGTCATGCCGTTCGCGTCGACGGCCGGGAGCTGGATGACCTGGCGCATCAGGCCGCCGACGACGCGTTGCTGGCGATCACCAACAAGCTGGACGGGTTTCGCGGTGAGAGCCCTTCACCACCTGGGCGTATAAGTTCGTCATCTTCGAGGTGTCAGCCAAGCTGGCTCGTCACTCTTGGCGCAAGCCTTCGGTTCAGGTCGACGACGATGCATGGGAAGGCATCCCGGACCGCCTTGGCGCCGACCCCGCACAGCATGCCGAGTCGCGCGAACTGGCAGCAGCCCTCCGCGAGGCTGTCACCGAGCTAAGCGAGCGGCAGAGACATGTCTTCGTCGCCCTTGTCGTCCAGCAGATCCCCATTGACGCGCTAGCCGCCGAGCTCGGCTCAACGCGTAACGCGATTTACAAGACGATGTTCGACGCACGGCGAAAGATCCGCGCGCATCTGGTCGCTCACGGATATCTGCACGACCAAGAACCGAGGAAGTTATGAGCGGATGGGATGCGCTCGACCAGTTCCTGCAAACCGATCCGCAGGACGTGGGCTGCGGTCAGGCAATGGAACTGCTCGACATTTACGTCGACGCAGTGATCAGAGAGGGCATCGCCGCGATAGAGGCTCGCTACCCGGGCCTGGCAGCCCACCTGCACGCCTGCGGTCCATGCGGCGAGGACTTCGCCGGGTTGATAACGCTGGTCAGCGGAACCACGTCGCACTGCTAGCAGTTAAGTTTCCCCAGCCGCCGCGGTGATGAATGGGGGTGCTTTGCCCACGCAGCTGTCGTTCCCGAGGAAGACATTGGCCTGATCCGGTACCTGAGCGAGTAGGACGCATCTGCGACACCGGTGTGACGCGGTCGGATCCATGCACACCGCGTTCGCCGCGGGGTCTTCGACGCCGCCAACGAGTCCGATCAGGCCGACAGCTTGCGGGTACCAGGGACAGACCTGCAAGGCTCGTCTGGCCGTCGGTCCAAGGCGGGCGGTTTACTTCGCGGCGAGGATGTCGGCCATCCGGATGTCCGGGTCCTTGGCGAGCAGGCCTGGACCGGCCTGGCCGAGCGCGGCGGCGATCGGGCCGTTCAGGTGCGCCTGCCGCCCGTCCTCGTCGGCGAACGTATCGAAAATGCCGTAGGTGGTGTCGCTGAGCTTGAAGGCGTACCAGGTGACCGTGCCAGGCTCAGCCGCGGCCAGTGGCCGCGCCTGGGTCAGGAAGGCAGCGAGCTCATCTTCCTTACCTGGCTGGGCCTCCAGGATGACGAGTAGCCCTCTGTCGACGCTCATGAAAGATCCTTTCGCTGGGTTCGCTTAACGCTAGACCGTCGCCCAGAGTCGCCGACAGTGGCGGATCCGCCGAGAATGTTACTGTTCCCGACATGCAGATCGCCTTGCTCGCCGTGCCGGACCTGTTCGACTCCGGGCTGAGCGCTGTCCTGGACATCCTGGCCACCGCGAACGCCCTGCGCGAGGACATCGCGACCTCCGTACGCCCGTTCGATATCACCGTGGCCGGCACCCAAGCCTTTGTGCGGACCGGGCACGGGCTGCGTCTGGCCACCACGCCGCTCACCGAGCTGGAAACCGTACCCGACCTGCTAGTCATGCCAGCGGTCGGATGCGGTCTCAAGTCGCCGCTTCAGATTGTGGACATCGTGCGCAACCATGCCGCCGTGGCTCACATTGCGGCCCTGCATGAGGCTGGCAGTGACCTCGCCGCGGCGTGCACCGGGACGTTCTTCCTTGCTGAGGCCGGCGTGCTTGATGGCCTGCTGGCGACTACCAGCTGGTGGCTGGGCCCGGCGTTCCGCCGTCGCTATTCCGACGTGCGGCTCGACGAGAGCCGGACGCTGGCCCGAGATGGGCGGGTCACCACCGCGGGCGCCGCGTTCGCGCACATAGACCTGGCGTTGTCTATCGTGGCGCGAGAGAGCCTCGCGCTGGCCGACTTGGTCGCCCGCTATCTGGTGATCGGCGATCGCCCGTCCCAGGCCGTCTTCGCGGTCCCATCGCATCTGGCCGGCACCGACCCGACGGTGACCGCATTCGAGCGGTGGGTCCGCGACCACATCGCCGACCCGTTGCAGATCAGCGGCGCGGCGGCCGCGATCGGCGTCAGTGAGCGCACCCTGCAGCGCGCCACCGCAAGCGTGCTGGGCATGTCGCCAATCGAGTTCCTCCAGGAGGTACGGCTGGACGAGGCGACCTTCTTGCTGCGCACGACCAGCCAGACGGTTGACGCCATCGCCGCGGCGGTAGGCTACCAGAACACCAGCACGCTTCGGGCCCTGGTTCGGCGTCGGCGCGGCACCACTATCAGCGCGCTGCGCCAGCTTCGCCCGGCCACTGCCCACCGACAGCGCCACCGGAAATGAATACCAGGGTCCGGCAAGCCGATGCCTGCAAGCAGATCCACGCGACCTGGGTGGCCAGGTGACGCCTGGCCCGGAGGCGTGCCTCCCAGCCGGACCGCCACGCTGACGTTGCTGTTTTCGCTCTGTACGATCGTTGCCATGGCCTACGACGAGGAGCTCGCCGGGCGTATCCGGCAGCTCATCGGGAGCGATGCCGAACTGACCGAAAAGAAGATGTTCGGCGGCCTTGCCTTTCTGATCCGCGGCAACATGGCCATCGCCGCAAGCAGCGAGGGTGGCGCCATGGTCCGCGTCGACCCCGCGCAGTCAGACTCCCTCCTGGCGGCGACGAAGGCCACGCTTGTGCAGATGCGCGGCCGGAACATGCCTGGTTGGCTGCGTGTCAGTTCCGATGATCTGCGCGCCAACGACCAGCTAGCTCCCTGGGTCGAGATCGGCACTGGGTACGCGCGCTCGCTGCCGCCCAAATAGAAGCTCGCCGGAGCACCGTCGTACAGCCTCCGCGCCGGGCCGCCTTGATCATCTTGATGGCTCGGTGTAGTCGAAGGCCATCCGGGACTTGATGATGACAGAAGCGGAGCACGCTGTTGCGCAGGTCCTGGTCCAGCATCTACTCAAGGGCGAGTCGGTCGTGCATGATCTCGTCCAAGAGGTTCTTGATCTGGTAGTTGTACGTGCCGATCGTGGCCATCATGAGGGCCACCGACCCGACGGCCAAGGGAGTTACGCATCGCGGACAGGGCAGGCCTGCGCGCGATCGGCCGCAGAACCGGATGCGCGGGCGAAGGTCATCCAGGCGCGGGCGCCGAAGGAACCGCGTACCTGGTAGCTCTCTGTCCAGTTTCCGCTGCACATGTTGGCGATGATCTCGTAGTTGTGGCCGATCAGGTTGTACGGCAGGCGCGGCTGAAGTTTCAGCAAGAACTCAGCGCTACGAGGGCCAACACGGCGTCAGATCAGGGCGCCCAGCGCCACTTACGAGTCAGCGCCCCGTGCCGGGCCGCTTCAAGGTCGATCTTGCTCATGGCGGTGCGTGTCAGGGAGTAGATGTACGGGCCGTCCTCCTGAGCAGCCCGCTCGAGGTGCTGCCACTGTTCTACGACGATCGTGAGCTGGTCCCATATCGTCAGCTGGCCGGGGCTCGTGATGGCGAACATGCGAGCCCCGGAGTCGATGACCTCGTTGATCTCCGCAGTCCGCATCGCGATGTGCTTGTCTCGCGTAATGATCGCCATCCCGGCT
The DNA here is from genome assembly GCA_036488155.1 of Streptosporangiaceae bacterium. Lineage (GTDB taxonomy): Bacteria > Actinomycetota > Actinomycetes > Streptosporangiales > Streptosporangiaceae > JAJYUU01. The sequence goes on from DASXIA010000268.1 coordinate 14,406, forward strand.
TTAGCCACGGCCGGTATCCAGACGTCGTCGTGGGTCGCGGGGTCGGTGATCACGCACGGAGGCAACCGCCAGGAGATCTTGTGGCGCTCTCCGTCGTCGCCTGGGAAAGTAACGTCCGGCCGCGCCCGGATGGGCACGTGGGCTAACCCTAGAGTGTCAGCGTCGACGTACCACCGCGGCTTCACTCCGGCTCACGCTGCAGCGGTCTCAGCCGACCACTCGTAGGACAAGGCAGCCTTGACCAGTTCGACTGGCATCCCGAAGTCCTCAGCGATTTCGTCGACTGGAGTCCCGGCGCTGGCTTGCTCGGCAAGGATCTCAGTTCGCGTGCCGCGGACGGTCGACGCGCCTGAGGAGATCAGCGGGTCGATAACAACGGGGGAATCCTTCCCGGCGGGCCTGATGCGGACAGCCTCCTCGTTCCCGGTGTCAGCGAACTCCACGCGGTCCAGGAAGCCGGTGACGCGCGGGTCAAGGATGAGCTGCCCTGTGCTGACCTCGTAGACCATCCGCAGGTTTTCAGGCAGGTGCACCTGCTCCTGGACTTCCAGCAGCAGCCGCCGGCCACTCGCGAACGGCTTGAAATGCGCCAGCGGATAGGGAACGCCGAACCGCTGGCGCATGTCCGAGATAAAAGGCCGCAGCCGCTGCATCGGCACGTTCTTCGCTCGGTAGGCGCGCAGATAGCGGGCCTCGACTATCTCGCCCCAGCTCATGTCGGCTGCGCCGGTCGGGTCCTCCCTCAGAACGGGGGGATACCACTTGCCGCCCCGGTGCTCGCCTTCAAGCCAGCGGATAAGCGTGGTCGCCGGGATGCCCAGCTGACGCGCAGCTTCCGGAGCGGTCATCACACGCCGGTCTAGGAGATCAATCGTCCCCATGGTGCTCCTCGCGCGTTGCCTAGCCCCAGCTTAGGCGACGAAGTGACGATGAGCCGCCCACCTTGAAGAAGGCCGAGCGCTTCTGTGTCCGTGCTATACCGACGTAGAGCAGGCGCCCGGCAGCCAGGTCGGACATTACCTCGCCTGATCGCCAGCCAGGGGGCTGCGAGCAGGCTCTCGCCCTCGCCCTCAGGCTGGTGAACGCCTCACCCAACCGCTCTGCTGAAGCTCGTCATCGTCCAGGAAGACCAGCAACGGCTGGCCGCGAGCCATCAGCATGGTCACGACAAAAGCCAGCGGACTGTCGGTGCGGTTGTTGCCGTCCTGATAATGGATTATGTCCCCGCCGGGCTCCCAGAATGCCTCGCCGGCCTTGACCACTCGCGGCGGCTCGCCCTGCACCTCGAAGACCATTTCGCCCTCCAGGATGTAGCCAAAACACGGCCCGCCGGGATGGCGGTGTGGCGGCACCCCGGGATCGCCGGGAGGGTACTCGATCCGCACGGTCATCACTTCGGCCTCTGCCGGCATAAAGGGCGGGGTGATGCTCTGAAGATCGGTCCGAGTGTTCTTCGCCTTTTCATAGGGGTCCATCGTTTCCTCCTATCTCACGCCAGCCGCCAGCCACTGGTCGAACGTCGTCGGGGCGATACGGGCGTTCTCGCCGGGCAGCAGCACATTGCCCGCCATCGACTCATCAAGGGGACCCGACCACGTCGGAACCAGCTTCACCTTGCGCCCGCGAAGGTCATTGGTGCGGCGGGCCATGTCGACTAGGTCTTGCGGCTCAGGGCCGGCGACATCGACGTAGCGGCCCTGCGGCTCCCCGCTCGCGACCTCGGCCAAGACGTGAGCTATGTCGTCGGGTGCGATCGGCTGAACAAGTAGCGGGGCGATGGTGGCCACGCCGTCGCGCTCTGTCCAGCTAGCAGCCAACGCCCCAAAGTCGTGAAATTGCGTGGCGGGCACGATCGTATACGGCACCCGACCCTCCTCGATCAGGCGCTCTTGCTCGCGCTTGCCCGAGTAGTGGGCCGTACCGCCTGTGATCCGGTGGATTCCGACGATCGACAGCAGTACGTGGTGTCGCACCCCCGCGCGCTCCTCGGCGGCGAGAAGGTTTCTCGTGGCAGTGCCGAAATAGGCGAGCGTCTCGTCGGGGCTGACCGGCGGGGAGCTGATGGCATCGACCACTGCGTCAACGCCTCTCAGCGCCGCGTCCAAGCCCCGGCCCGTTATCAGGTCAACGCCAAGAGAGCGGCTGATGGGTATGACTTCGTGCCCTGCGCGCTCCAGGAACGAGGCAGTGCGGGCACCGATATTGCCGGTCGCTCCGGCTACAGCGATTCGCATGGTGCCCTTCATCACAACACGCTAACTGAGCCAATCGTCGTCGTCGAGGTGAACGAACGGATCCCAGAGCTTGAAGCGAGTGCCTGACCGTGAGATATCCGAAGGGGCCTTCAATCTTGACCTGCGGAATCCGCGCGCCGGTGACGAGCTAGCGCACAGGCCGCCAGTGGACCTGATTGCCGACCTAATCAGTATCGAGCACAACGAGACATATCAGAAGATAGGTTTTCAGTCCTCTAGAAAGGCATCTTTCATAAGAGTCCAATCTCGGGCGCCATGCTGGGACAGAAGAGAGTCTTTGAGATTCATCCCGGAGACCTCGTCCTGAGTAACGTCTTCGCCTGGGAAGGGGCATCGCCTTTGCTAAGGAAGACGAGTCTGGGAGGATTGGATCGCACAGGTTTCTGACATTCACTACCACGCCAGGCATCGCTGACGCGAACTCCCTCCACTACTTCTTTCTTAGCGATCTTGGTCTCCCACTAATTCAAAGAGCATCGCCCGGAGCTGCTGGGCGCAACCGAACACCGGGTATAGTTGCCTTCCAGAATCTGGAGATGAGGCATACGGGCCGTCTTGAGCAATGTCAACAATGACGACGTTCACATCAGCACCTAGCCGACCGCCGGGAGATGGACGCCCGATGCTTTGGCAATCACGTGCGCCCACGCGCCGGCCCCGCCAAGCCCCGACCGCGCAAGAAACGAGCACGTCGTCACCAGAGATGATGAGAACAGGCGTCTTGGCCGCGGCTGCGGAGTCAGAAGATCAGCCTCTCGGAGCTGCGCACAACAGCGCGTTCGACGCGATCTCGGCAGGTTCCGCGGAGTAGCCCGCAACTCCCGGTGGCGCCCAGGCGGCGTCCGTTAGGGCCGCGATCGAGCTCTAGGCGGTAGCCGCAGCCGCTTCGCCGTCCTAACTCTAAGATTCTGCACTCGCCTCATCCCAGACTGGATCCTGACCAGCCACAATGCCGGGCGCGGATACACTGCAGAAGATGGCGGCCTTGTCTCGGCGAGCCGGCAATGACGGTTTCACGGGGGAACAGGCGGCGCTGCGCCGGGTGGCGACGCTCGTGGCTCGCGCCGCGGCGCCCGAGGAAGTGTTCGCCGCGGTCACCGCGGAGGCCGGGCGGCTGCTGGGCGCCGATTACGCCGCAATGGCCCGGTATGAGCCGGACGGCGAGCACATCGTCGCGGCGTGGAGCGGCACTGGCGATGCCTTTCCGATCGGCACCCGGGCCAGGCTAGGCGGGCAGAACGTGCCCACGCTGGTGTTCCAGGCCCAGATGCCTGCCCGGATCGACGACTACTCCAGCGCCTCGGGCCCGGTCGCCGACGCCGTCCGCGAGTTTGGCCTGCGCGCGTCTGTCGGCGTGCCAGTTAGCGTCGAGGGGCGGCTATGGGGCGCCGTCATGGTGGCATCTCGCGTCGGGCCGCTGCCCGCTGGCACTGAAGCGCATCTGGCCGGGTTTACCGAACTGGCCGCCACCGCGATCGCCAACGCTCAGGCCCGCGTGGAACTGCGCGAGTTCGCCGAGGAGCAGGCCGCGCTGCGACGGGTAGCCACACTGGTCGCTCAGGGAGCCTGTCCAGAGGAAGTGTTCGCCGCGGTCACCACGGAAGCCGGGCGGCTGCTGCATACCGATCGCGCGACGATGGGCCGGTACGGCCCCGACGGTGCGGAAACAGTGGTTGCGGCGTGGGACGGCGCCGGCCCTACCATTCTTGTCAGCACCAGGTGGAGCCTCGGCGGGCAGAACCTGCACGCGATGGTGTTCCAGACGGGCCGGCCGGCGCGGATCGATGACTACGCCAGCGCCTCGGGCCCGGTCGCGGACGCCGTCCGTGAGTTCGGCCAGCGCGCGGCGGTCGGCGTGCCGGTCAGGGTGGGGGGCCGGCTGTGGGGCGTCATGGTCGTGGCATCCCGCGCAGGGCCGCTGCCGGCCGGCACCGAGGCTCGCCTGGCCGGGTTTACCGAACTCGCCGGCACCGCCATCGCCAACGCCGAAGCCCAGACCGCCCTGACCGCATCGCGGGCCCGGATCGTAGCTACCGCTGATGCCGCCCGCCGCCGTATCGAACGCAACCTGCACGACGGCGCCCAGCAGCGCTTGGTCGGCCTCGCCTTGGACCTGCGCGCCGCCCGAATAGCCGCGGAGGAAGGGACCGGCGGAGTAGTTCAGCAGCTGGACCGCGTGGGCACCGAGCTACACGATGTTCTGGAAGAACTGCGCGAGATCGCCCGCGGCCTGCACCCCGCGATCCTGGCCGAGGGCGGGCTGCAACCGGCACTGAAGACACTCGCGCGGAGATCCATCGTCCCCGTCTGCCTCGACATCCAGGTCGACCGGAGGCTGCCTGACCAAGTCGAGATCGCCGCCTACTACACCGTCGCCGAAGCCCTGACGAACGCCGCCAAGCACGCTGGCGCCACCGCCGCCGGCATCGAAGTGGCGGAGCGTGGCGGCCTCTTGCACGTGCGAGTCCGCGACGACGGGCGCGGCGGCGCGGACTTCAGCCGTGGCTCCGGCCTGGTCGGCCTCAGAGACCGGGCCGAGGCCCTCGGTGGCCGCTTCCGGATGTACAGCCCGCCCGGAGAAGGCACCACCCTGGAGCTCATGCTGCCCCTCGGCGACCTGGGGCGCACTGGCCAACGAGGCGCTAGCACCCACCGGTGACGGTCGACGGTGGATGACCGATCCGGGTCGGGCATACGGCCGTGCTGCAGCGCCGATGGCACGCCGGCCTTGCAGCCGGAGCGCGACAGCACCGTCGGCAGGTCCAGTCCAGGGCTCCAGCTCCAGTGAACCGATCGAGAGTCGAGAGCCCTGGTGACAGAGCTATATTGCCGACGTTCTGATTAAGACGGCCCGGGTCTGCGCTTGACCCAAGGTTCTGCCGACGCGGCCAGCTTAGGGGTATGCCGCACGTCGGCTCCCCGCCCCGGCGCGCAGGCTCGCACATCCCTGCCGGGCCCGCGATAAACAACCCATGAGCGGGGAGGCGAAGCACAAACAGCGTCCGCCAGCTCGAGCATCGCATCGCCCCGTGCCGTCAAGCACCCCAGCAGCCGCTCCGGGAACTCTCGCAGCGCGCCGAGCGCCCGGGTTCTTCGGAAGGGCTGGCAGCCCGGCACCAGGGCATGGCGGGTAGGCCGCACGGCCGTTTCCTCTCTCTTTGGATGTATCGCGACATCAAGAGTGAAGGAAACGGCCGTTCGGCGTACGGCAATCAGATATATGAGAGTGGAATACAGGTTAAAAGTTAAACTAGTCCTAGGATTCTTCGCCGACCCAACCTCCGTTACATCACCACCTAAACCAGTCGACCTCCTTTTGAGCGGCTTAGTAACTGGCGCGTATGATGACCGCATCGCGGTTCAACCAACACGAACAGGGGACGGCAATGTCCGAGTCCTATTCACTTCCCACTGAACCCGAAGGCATGGCCGCGTCGCTGATTGAGCGATTTAACTCCGGCAAGATCAGCGCGATGATGGGCTTGTACGAGCCGGAGGCCGTGCTCATCGCGGACGACGGGCGAACCGTCACTGATCGCGCCCAGATCGCTGCCGAACTTGAGCGCGATCTCAGCCTCGGTCTGCCGCTGGAGGCCAAGGCGCGCCATGTGTTCGTTGCCGGCGATATCGCCGAGATCGTGCTGGACTGGTCAATTGATGGCACAGGTCCCGACGGCGAGCACGTGCACGTCGAAGGCTCGGCAAGCGATGTCGCGCGCCGCGGCGCGGATGGACTGTGGCGGAACCTGATCGACAATCGTCGTGGGACGGCGGTGCGACAGCCCGCCTGACACGTGCGCGCCACGGCAACTCTCGGCGGTGGACCCACTCTTCAGCGTGGCGTCGACGATCACCGCCACGTGGTGAAACTGGCCCGTGTCAGGGACGATTAGGTTTCCACGCTCAAGCCTCACGTGAACGGGCCGTCGGTTGGGTAATCCCACTGCGCTTCCGCAACAACGAACTTGGGCAGAACCTGCCGCTTTCTCAGGGTCCTTACGGGCGAACGTGGATGATCGTCTTCCCGTTGCGTCGCTCGGTCGGGTTGAGGGCGGCGACGGCATCGTCGAGGGTCGCGACGTTGCCGATGTTCGTCCGCAGTCGTCCGTCCCGCACCCGCTGGACGATCTCACCCAGTTGGGCGCGATCGGACTCGACAACGAAGTCGACCGCCAGGCCGTCGGCGGGCCGCGCCTCGGGCGGCCCGACGACGGACACCAGTGTTCCCCCGGCCCGGATCAGTCGGGCGGACCGCTTCTGGATGTCTCCGCCGATGACGTCGAAAACAAGGTCGACGCCGCCGGCGTCTTCGAGGGTGTCGTTGTCGAGGTCGACGAACTCCTGCGCGCCGAAGTCAAGCGCCTTCTGGCGGTCGGCGGCGCGCCCGGTGCCGATGACGTACGCGCCAGCCTCACGTGCGAGCTGAGTCACCATTGTCCCGACTGCGCCGGCCGCGCCGTGCGCGAGGACAGTCTGCCCCGCCTCGAGGCGGCCGTGCTCGAACAGTCCCTGCCACGCGGTCAGGCCTGAGATTGGCAGGCTCGCGCCGACTGTGAAGTCGACATCGCCCGGCAGCGGCGCGAGGTTGCGTGCCTCGACGGCCGCGTTCTCGGCAAGGGTGCCGTCGCGATGCCAGTCGGTGAGACCGAACACCCGCTGTCCCACCGACAGCCCCGTCGTGCCGTAGCCGAGGGCGGTGACCACTCCGGCCAGCTCGTGCCCAGGAGTCGACGGTGTTCGGTCACGGCCGAGGCGATCGGTCCAGGTCGAGGGCCACGCCAGCTCCGTCGGGACGAACCCCGACGCATGAATCTGAACGATGACGTCGTTTATCGCCGCCTGCGGCCCAGGCCGCTCCGCCAGCGTCATCCCGGCCGTTCCCGCAGCCTGGTCCGTCACCACGATCGCCTTCATGAGGCACCCCGCTGTAGCCAGTCCTCGCCTACACACTTTGTGTACGGTCTATGGACTAAATCGTCCACTATAGTTCTGGTCCAGAAGCCCGTGGCCAGACGAGGACGCACCGCCACGACCGTTAGGGACACTGCCGCTCCAAACCACTGATGGCCAGCCGAGGCTTGCCCGATCGGTGCCGCTCCAGTTCTCCTCTGGACAGGACAGCCCAGCTGACTGATGGCTATTTGCGGGCAACTACGCTCCCGCGGCGGAGAACCTCATCACCGGGTCCCTCGCCGACCATGACGTCGCCATGAGTGGCTACCTCATCAGGACCCCAGCGGCCGCCGGCCCAGGTGTAGCGCGTCGAGGTGACCGACAACCGCCAGTTGGCGTTGGCTAGGCGATCGCCCCCACCACCTGGCATGGGTTAGCTGTCTCGCCGCTGGCAACAGGAAAAGCATCAAAACTCTGCGGATCGTGCGCAGTGATGCTGGCACGTCAGCGCTGTTCGACTGCCGGGGGGACTGCGATGTCCCAGGCCGTGCCTACTGGATGACTTGGGTCGTCTCCAGGTTGGGGCTGACCAAACTGCCGCCCCGCTTAAACCGTACTGAAAACGCATGCCCGACCTAACGAGACCAACGCCGCTATCGCCTTCCAGCCGCGGGTCCTCCTATTCTCGACAGTGTCTCGGCGTGCTGCTCGGCCGGACCTGCTAGGCTGGCAAACTGGTCCAGATAGTCCACTAAAGAAGCACTCACCGTGGCTCGTCCGGGCGTCCCGCGGCGCGATCGCGAGCGGCGAGGCCGGCGCCGCAAAGTGATCACGGGCCCGGCGGGCGAGCCGACGGGACCGACGGGAGGAACTATGGCAAGCACCGACCTTTACGACCGCTTCCTTGCGCTCCACCACCGCGAGGGAGGATTCATCATGCCGAACCCCTGGGACGCGCTGTCGGCCCTGCTGGTCAAGGAGGCCGGCTTCGAGGCGATCGGCACGTCGTCAGCTGCCTTCGCCGCCACCCTCGGCCGCCTCGACGGCCGCCACGCGGTGAGCAGGGAAGAGCACCTCGGGCACGCGCAGCTGGTCGGCCAGGTCAGCGGACTTCCAGTCAACGGTGACTTCGAGGACGGCTACGGCGACAGCCCCGACGACGTGGCGGCCACCGTCCAGGCGGCGATCGAAGCCGGCCTGGCGGGCATCGGCGTTGAGGACACCGGCGGGAATCCGGACTCCCCGATCCGTGACTTCGATGACGCGGTCGCCCGGGTGCGGGCCGCCGCAGCGGCCGCCCGGGGGCGCATCGTGCTGACGGGCCGGACTGACAACTTCATCCAGGGCCGGCCCGACCTCGACGACACGATCCGCAGGCTCACTGCCTTCGCCGAGGTGGGCGCGGACGTCCTGTACGCGCCGTACCCGCCGGACATGAACTCAGTGAAGGCGATCGTCAAGGCGGTCGCGCCGAAGCCGGTCAACGTCGTGGTCAGCCCCGGCGACCAGGTCGTCACCGCCAGCGACCTGCAGCAGGCCGGCGTCAAGCGGATCAGCATGGGCGTTGCCCTTTACACCCACGCCATGGGCGCGCTCAAGACCGCCGCCGCACAGCTGGCCGCCGGGGACATCGCGTCGGCGACGGCCGGCATGACGTTCGGCGAGGCATCCGCCCTGATCCAGAACGCCCAGGCCGGCCGCCGGTAACACGGCTCGTCCGCGGGGAACGGAACCGCGGGCTGGCTCTGTGCCGGCAAGCTGCCCGGACGGCCCCCGCGGTCGCGTGACATGTCGGCCCCGCGCGCGTTGCCAGCTCAGATACAGACTATTTAGTCCTGCTGATACAGGATAGTGGTGAGATTTTCCCCGTGAGTGACGTACCGGCGGCCGGGCTCCTCGAGCGCGACAACGCATTCCGTCAGCCCCTGGTCCCTGCGTCGGCAAAGGGCAAGCAGGCAGGGAACCTGTCGCGGACGGCCACGATCGACGGACCTCGAGCAGTCAGCTTACTGGGGCTCGGCTAGGTAGGACTTGAGGTGCTCTAGCGCCAGATCGATAGAGATTTCCATCGGCCGGACGTCGTGAGCGGTGTTGGCCAGCAGGTAGCCGCCTTGTACGGCGCCCATCAGGGCCACGGCCAGCTCATCGGGGTCGGCATCCGGCTTGAGTGCTCCCTTGGCCTGCATGCGCCGCAGTCCGGCAGCGATCAGCTCCTCCCAGGCCGCGAAGAGGCCTGCCAGCATGGCCCGCGCCTCCTCGTCATGATCGGCCATTTCATTGGCCATCGATCCGAGGGCACAGCCGTGAGCACCGCTCTGCAGGGCGGTGGCTGCGATGAGGGCGTTGCGCCAGCGAACCAGGCCGCTGTAGGAGCTGAAACTCCCCAGCCTGTCGGTCTCCCGCCGCTTGATGATCTGCTGGCCGCGCAGCGCGATGACAGCACGCACCAGCTCTGCTTTGTCCGGAAAGTGCCGGTAAAGCTGCGATTTGCTCGTGCCGGTCGCTTCCCTGACGTCGTCGAGCGTGGTCGCGCACACTCCCTTGACGTACATCAGGTCAGCGGCGCCGTGGACGATACGGTCCCGCGTTGCTGCTCCTCGGGCGGTCAGCGGTATCTCTCGCATCTGCGCAGCCGGTTCCTGCCTGGCCATCCTTATACACTACTTCTCAGTGGGCGCGGGTCTTTCTGTGGTGAGTCCAGCACCTGCCCAGGCGTGCCTATTCCCTGGAGCGCGCTTTAGTAAGGACGAAACAGACCTGTCGCCCACCCCATGCCGCCGACCAAGATACTTGAGCGGCCAGTCCAGCGCTCACGCGCGTTGCGCGGCGTGCTAGAAATGCGCGATTGTCGGCTTGCGAGGCGCCGGACGCAGCTGTCCGGTGTGCAGCGCAGAGCACAGGCCGCGTTGCAGGTGTGCTTGGGGGAGTGGCGCGCGGTGTCCGGCACGGGGCAGTCGATATTGACTCTTTGACTGTCGTCAAGGAGTCAGGCCGAGGGAGACTGGCTCCCCTTTTGGCTCCCCAAACAGCAAATAGATATTCGAAAAACCGTCGGGACGGCGGGATTTGAACCCGCGACCCCTTGACCCCCAGTCACGATTGAACTGTCGCGGGACGTTGCCGGGTGAGGCTCGGTGAGCCGGTGAGCTGCGCCAATATAGCTCGGCGTTGCCCGGCGCAGCCCGTTAT
>DASXIA010000319.1:0-16790 GCA_036488155.1 Streptosporangiaceae bacterium
TCATACTTTTGAGGTAACGGGCTACCGCTGATGGTGGACGTCAGCAGGGCCGCGGAGCGCGAGAATAGGCCCATGATCAGACTTTCCGAGCTGCGTGCCTGGCCTGCCCGGCTGACCGCCTTCGCGCGGTCCGCCGAGCCACGCCCCGCCCTGAGCAGCACAGCCCTCGGCCTCGATGTGTTGCTGGCCTGCGTTGCCGTGATCGCGAATGCGACGCCCTCAACCACCGCTCGGCAGCAGTGATGCGCGCCGCCGGAATGACGCCCATCGAAGCCTTCGCCGAAGGCGATCTGCGCTTCCGCGCCGACTGTTCATGGCCCCCGCCCACGGGACAGCACAGATCCGCCTGAGCGAAATAAGGACCTGGCCGAGACGATTCATCAGGCGCTGATCGAGGCCGAGCTCAGCTCGGTGATGGGCGCGTGTCCGCATCCGGGCTGAAAGCCGGACCGGGGCAATGGGTAGCGGCCGCGGACATTCACCACCACCGCATCTGCGGTGAGCGTGCCCTTGGCGAGCCCGGGCGCAGTTGGCTCGGACCTCGTACCCGATGCTGACGAACAGCGGCAGAAAGGTCGACTGCTCATTTACCCCGCTGACTGCCCATTCAGTGCTCAAGTACAAAGGCGAATGCTCATCTAAATCCGTTCCCTACAGCGGCGCGGCTAGATCGGTGCCATGTCGACGAATCGGCTGTAGTGACCCTGGAAGGCGACGGTCACAGTGGTTGTCGGACCGTTCCGGTGCTTGGCCACGATAAGGTCCGCCTCACCGGCCCTCGGCGACTCTCGCTCGTAGGCGTCCTCGCGGTGAAGCAAGATCACGACGTCCGCGTCCTGCTCGATACTGCCCGACTCGCGCAGGTCTGCCAGCAACGGACGTTTATCGGTACGCATCTCCGGGCCGCGATTGAGCTGAGCCAGCGCGACCACCGGTACGTTCAGCTCCTTTGCCAGCAGCTTCAGCGAGCGAGACAACTCAGACACTTCCTGCTGGCGGTTCTCGACGCGCTTCGGCGAGCTCATCAGCTGCAGGTAGTCGATAACTACAAGCTTCAGGTCGTTGCGCTGCTTCAGGCGCCGGCACTTGGACCGGATCTCCATCATCGACATGTTCGGCGAGTCGTCGATGTACAGCGGCGCGTCAACGACCTCGCTCATCCGCCGCGCCAACCTCGTCCAGTCATCCTCCCCGAGCTGGCCCGTGCGCATTGCCTGAAGCGGCACGCGCGCCTCCGCCGACAGCAGCCGCATCGTGATCTCGTTCCGGCTCATTTCCAGACTGAACAAGACCGCCGTCAGGCCAGCCTGCACGGTCGCAGCCCGAGCGATGTCCAGTGCCAGCGCCGACTTGCCCATTGCCGGGCGCGCGGCGATAACAATCATCTGGCCTGGGTGCAGGCCGTTGGTCAGCGCGTCCAGGTCGGCGAAACCGGTCGGGACTCCGGCCAGTGACGCACCCCGGCTGCCGATTGCTTCGATCTCATCCAGCGCACCGGGCATGATCTCGGCGAGCGGCAGGTAGTCCTCGCTCACCCGGCGGTCGGTTACGCCGTAGATCTCTGCCTCAGCCCGGTCGACAAGCTCGTCCGCTTCACCGTCACCGGCGTAACCGAGCTGCACTATCCGGGTGCCAACTTCCACTAGCCTGCGCAGGATCGCCCGCTCGCGCACGATCCGCGCGTAATAGCCGGCGTTCGCGGCGGTCGGCACGGACGCGATCAGCGTGTGCAGGTACGGCGCGCCGCCCATCCGCCCGATGTCACCGTTGCGAGTCAGCTCGGCCGCCACGGTTACCGCGTCGGCAGGCTCACCCCGGCCGTACAGGTCCAGAATGACGTCGTGAACTATTTGGTGGGCCGGCCGGTAGTAGTCGTGTGCCTTGATGACATCAAGCACGTCGGCGATCGCGTCCTTCGACAGCATCATGCCGCCCAGCACGCATTGCTCGGCGGCTAGGTCGTGCGGCGGCGTCCGCTCCAGCCCGTCGCCCCGAGGCGCGATCTCCGCAACGCTCACCGGCGCCTTCCCCTCTCTGGCCAGCCCCCGCCATTGCGCCGGTGCCAACCAGCCCCGTGGACGCCCCCCTCACCAGAGGGCACCATTTGTCACGGCTTCGGGATCTCGCAACAGCTGCCAATTCCGTACCAGCCGCCACCAGTTCCCGAGCCTGTTCTATCGAACGCCTCCGACAGTCTTCAGCGTGTCGCGCGAGCCGTCGAGTCGTCGTGTGCACAGGCCTGTGGACAGCCTGTGCAGACACGCCGGGGGTGCTGTGCGCAGCCTGGGGATACGGTTGTGGAAATACCACCGGATTGCCGCGAAATGCGGCTGCGGCCTGCGAGAACGTTCTGCCCAGGGTGTGCATACAAGATTTTTTGGCTCGGTGAGAACGCGCCCGGCGGCGATAAGTTATCCACACTCAGAATTTGACGTCCAACGTCACCCCGGAGCTTCGCCGGGCCTGGCCGAGGGAGCCAGCAGATCCGCCGATTTGGCATGCGCGCTAGTTCGCGAGCATCTAGAGTTCGAGTATGTGTTCGAACGCCGGGCCGAGTGAGCCGACAGCGGCCGACACGGCTGCCGCAGTGGCTGAGACCGTCGACACCTTGGCGGCCGCGATAACCGCGGGCGACGACGCGACCGGCCCGGAGTTCGCCGTGCAACTGGCTGACGCATGGGCGATGATCGCGGCGGCCGATCCCGAGCTAGCCGCGCGGACGGCTCGGTACTCGCCTTCTTAACACCCTTAACTGCGGGAACGGGCACGTCGAGCCCCCGGTAGCCCGTTCCTTCTCGGCTCCCATGAGCCATGTCCACAGCGCACAGCAAAAGGCCGGGGGAAGGACACCGTCGTTCCCCCGGCCCTAGCGCGCTGCGGTCAGTTCGCCGCGACCTCGATATCGAGCCTGGCGCTCACTTCCGGGTGCAGCCGTACTGCGACCTGATGCGAACCGATGGTCTTGATCGGGTTCTTGACCTCGATCTTGCGCTTATCGAGTTCGGGACCGCCCGCGAGCCTGACCGCCTCGGCGATGTCCGCGGTCGAGATCGAGCCGAACAGGCGCCCGCCGCTTCCGGCCCTGGTCTGCAGCCGGACCCTGAGGCCGCTCAGGCGGCTGGCTGCTTCCCGGGCGTCATCGAGGCTGCGGATCTCCCGCGCTGCCCTGGCCCGCTTGATCAGCTCGATCTGCTTCTCTGAGCCGCGGGTCCACGGCATGGCGAGGCTGCGCGGAACGAGGTAGTTGCGACCGTAACCGGGCTTCACCTCGACTACGTCGCCGGGCGTGCCCAGGCCGGTCACTTCCTGAGTCAGGATGAGCTTCATTGGCTTGCCGCTCATGGCTTCGGTGCCTCCCTCGGCCTAGCGAGCCGTGCTCGTGTAGGGCAGCAGCGCCATTTCGCGGGCGTTCTTGATCGCGGTGGCGACGTCGCGCTGGTGCTGCGTGCAGTTACCGGACACCCGCCGCGCACGGATCTTGCCGCGGTCGGAGATGAACTTCCGCAGCAGCCCGGTGTCTTTGTAGTCCACTCTGGTTACCTTTTCCTGGCAGAAAAGGCAGACCTTCTTCTTTGGCTTGCGGATCGGTGGCTTGGCCATCGTGGTGCTCCTTCGCTGTCCCGGCCACCGGCCGGGAAGGTTGGCAGAGCCCCGCCTGCGGCGGGGATGGTCGGTTTCTTCTGTCTAACGGGTTAGCCGGGGCGGCTTGTCAGAACGGGGGCTCGTCAGAGAAGCCGTTGTCGGCTGGGTCAGCTGCCCACGGGTCGTCGCTGGCGCGCCCGGCGCCCCCACCATACCCGGCCTGGCCGCCTTGGCCAGACTGGCTGCCTTGGCCAGACTGGCCGCCGAAGCCGCCCCCGCCGCTCGACCTGCTTGACCGGCTGACTTTGGCCGAGGCGTTCCGCAGGGACGGGCCCACCTCGTCGACCTCGATCTCATAGACGGTGCGCTTCTCGCCTTCCCTGGTCTCGTAGGACCGCTGCTTCAGCCGGCCGGAAACGATAACGCGCATGCCGCGCTGGAGGCTCTCGGCTACATTCTCCGCGGCCTGGCGCCACACGTTGCAGGACAGGAACAGCGAATCGCCGTCTTTCCACTCATTCGTGGTTCTGTCCATGAATCTGGGTGTCGATGCCACCCGGAACGTAGCTACAGCCTGACCGGTCGGGGTGTACCGAAGCTCCGGGTCATTGACGAGGTTGCCGATGATCGTAATGTTCGTGTCGCCTGCTGCCATCGGGGGTTCTCCCGCTCGCTCGGGTCGGGTTAGGTCGAGCTTGTTCTGCCCTGACTTTGGGGCTATCTGCTGCCTGGCTGACCGCTGACCTGACCTCAGTGCGCGTCAGGCCGGAGGATCTTGGTCCGCATGACCGCCTCGTTCAGGTTCAGCTGGCGGTCGAGTTCCTTGACGGTGTCAGGCTCGGCCTTGAGCTCAATGACGGTGTAGATGCCCTCGGACTTCTTGTCGATCTCGTAGGCCAGCCGGCGGCGGCCCCAAACGTCCACTTTGTCGACAGTTCCGCCGGCCGAAGTGACAACCGTGAGGAACTGGTCAAGGGACGGCTGCACGGTGCGCTCTTCCAGCGAGGGATCGAGGATGACCATCATCTCGTACTGGCGCATGCTCAAGAGTGCCTCCTTTGGACTCTGGCGGTCACGGTATCTCCGTGACAGGAGGAGCTGCCTGCCGCCCGTCCGGCGGCCTTATCACAGCTGCGCCAGCTTACCAGCCGGCCCGGACAGTTCCCGCCGGTCCGGCCACTGCGACCGGGCTCTGCGGGTTCCTTTCTGGCGCCGACGGGAAGACACTGGTAGGCAGCAGACCCTGCAATCGATCCTGACCCATCGTTGGGGGTTCCGATGCCTGAGGCCACGAGCATGCAGACGCGGGGCACACAGACAAAGGGCACACAGGCGCACTCCCGCGTGCCGCAGCTCACTCTGAACACTGACGACCAGCGCCACCCGATGCTGAATGCTGCCACTGTCTTCACGTTCCTTGGCGGCATTGCCGGATTCGCGCTTGGCCTGGTGGTCAGCGCTCACCTCGCGGCAACCATCCTCGGCATCGTGGCCTTCGGTGTCGGCATGGTGGCACAGCTGTTCTCCGCGACCAGGGAGCAGCGGGTCTTCATCATGGCGGGCGTCATCGCGGCGGGCGTTGGCGCGGGTCTCGGCCTCGCGCACGGCGGATTCGGATAGCCGGGCGAGGCAGTAGGCAAGCCGTCACGTCCGCCGTTGGCTGCTCCGCGGTTGGCGGCTGCCGATACGCTCGGCAGATGACTCGGATCGGTGCCCATCTCCATGACGGCGACCCGCTGGCCCAGGCCAAGGCGATCGGCTCGGATGCCGTCCAGTTCTTCCTCGGCGATCCACAGGGCTGGAAGGCGCCGGCCTTCCCCGGTGAGCCCGCCGAGGTGCGCGCTGCATTCGCGGCCGCTGGCATTGACGCCTACGTGCACTCGCCTTACGTGATCAACGTAGCCTCGCCGAACAACCGGATCAGGATCCCGAGCCGCAAGCTGCTCGAGCAGCAACTGCAGGCCGCCGCATCCATCGGCGCGAAGGGCCTGATTGTGCACGGCGGCCACGTAACTGCGGGCGTCGACCCCCAGGAGGGCTA
This sequence comes from Streptosporangiaceae bacterium, assembly GCA_036488155.1. Lineage (GTDB taxonomy): Bacteria > Actinomycetota > Actinomycetes > Streptosporangiales > Streptosporangiaceae > JAJYUU01. The sequence continues at coordinate 5,624 of DASXIA010000319.1, forward strand.
CGACAGCTGGCGCAAAGCAATCGAACGTATCGAGCGCCCGCTGCCGATGCTGATCGAGAACACCGCAGGCGGCGATGGCGCGATGGCTCGCGGTCTCGACGGCATAGCCCGGCTCTGGGACGCCATCGGAAGCGCGGCCGACGGCGGCGGCGAAGTCGGCTTCTGCCTGGACACATGTCACGCTTTCGCGTCGGGCGAAGATCTGGCGACTGTCGTGGCGCGGGTCAAGGCGATCACTGGACGGATTGACCTAGTGCACTGCAACAACTCACGGGACGAGTTCGGCTCTGGCCGCGACCGGCATGCCGGGATGGAGTCGGGCACGATCGACCCCGGGCTGCTCGTCGAGGTGGTGCGGTCCGCCGGGGCGACGGCAATCTGTGAGACCCCGGATCCGGCAGCCGACGTCCACTGGCTACGGGCCAAACTCAGCTAAGCGCCCGGCTGATAACTAGCTCCGCCAGGCGCTGTCTCGTAGATCTCGGCCGATCCGCGCCGCCAGAGATCTACGAGACGCGGCCTAAATCACTAGACCGAGCAGGCCCGCCAGCCTGGTGGTCGCCTCCTCGGCGGCAAGCACGACGATGCTCGCTGCCGAGCCGGGTGAACTGCCGGAGCTCGCCGAACTGCGGACGTAGCTTGTTAGGCCCGTGGTCGAGCACTGACCGGGCGGTACTCCCGTGCTACAGGTCGGCGTCGGCGTAGTCGGCGTAGTCGACGGCGCGGGCGAAGTGCTGCACTGACCGCCAAGTACGCCGACTTGGCAACTCGGCGTCGGAGTCGGTGAGGGGGCGCAGTTACCGTTGCCATGGCCATTGCCGTTGCACGACGGCTGCGGGTTGGGGGTTCCGCAGAACGTCGAATGCTTCGGGCAGACGCATCCCTGGTTGCCGCCACCCTGGTTGCCGCCACCGAAGCCCTGCTGGCAGAACTGCTTCTTAGGCTTCGGCGGGGCGTGTACCTGGATCCAGGGCAAGAATCCGGCCTGCACCTGCGGGAACAACTGGATGAACTTCGAGTTGGTGAATTCGGACGTGAAGAAGTCGTTCCAGATGCTCGCCGGCCAGCCGCCGCCCTGCGATCCTGGCGCCCCGTCAACGGTAGGCAGGTTGTCCAGGTTCTGCTTCTGCGAAAGGTTAGTGAACAGCGCCACGGACATCGCGTACCCGTTCGGGGTCCCGCCGATGAACCAGGCTTGCGAGGCGACGCTGCCGACACCTAGCGTTCCGGTCTTGCCGATCACGTCCCCGCGGCGGAACGAGACAGTCCCGTCGGCCGTGCCTCCTGTCATGTTGTTATCGAACGACAGCGCCCAGTCGACGTTGGCCGCAGCAGCCGGGCTCAGCACGTGCCTCGTGGTCAGGTGCGACGCAAGCTTGGCGCCGCCCTGCTGAACCGACGCGATGACGTGCGGGGTGTGATATACGCCGCCATCGGCCAGGGTGGCGAACGTGGTGGCCTGCTCAATCGGTGTGAGCGGGTTCTCGCCAAGTGCGATAGCCGGTGACCCGGGCGTTCCGTTTCCCTGGGCCTTCTTGGAAGCGCGCGTCGGGCTGAAGTTGGGAATCAGGCCGTTGTCCGGGCCGGTCAGGTCGTTGCAGAGCGTAATTGTCCGCGCCACTGTGACCGAGTTGAGGTTACTCGTCGCGGCGCAGGGCGCGACGAATGCATTCTGGCCGACGCCGAAGTTCTGGGCCATGCTGATGACGTTGTCGATGCCGTCGCGGTGCGCGAGATCCTCGAAGGCCGGGTCGGAGGACAATGCTGCGGCCTTGTTGACCGCAAGCACCCCAAGTCTCTCAGTGGGCTCGTTGAACACGTAATACCTGGCGCCGTTGGCCGAGAAGCAGACACTGCCGTTCCGCGCCTGCCGTGAGCAACCGGGCGGTGCACTAATCGGTGACAGCGCCTGCTGGGCTGGCATGCCACCGACCGAAGTGAGCGGGATCCAGATCGGCGAGTAGCCGTTGAGCTTACTGGTAAAGACATTCATGCCCTGATTGACGGCGGAGGCAAGCACGTACGGCTTGAACGAGGATCCGACTTGCTGAGCGGACTCGGCCATGTTGATGTAGCAGCTGGAAGCAACGCAGTGCTTCGCGTTGTAGCCGGGACCGCCGTAGATAGCGACGATCGCGCCGGTCTTCGAGTTCTCGACAACCGCGCCGATCCGGTCGTAGCTCGGGAACGACACTCCGAGCTGTTGCATCCGGGTTTTCTGGTTATGGACAGACCGGGCAAGCGCCTTGATCTTCGCCATGTCGAAGGTCGTCTTGATCTTGTATCCGCCGGTGTCGACCTGCTGCTGGGTCAGGCCGTAGCCACCAACGGCCGGCGGCGCTTCGAGCTCCTGCTCGACCATGTTCATCAGGTAGCCCGTGACCCCCGTCTCGCCGTTACCGGCGGCCGGCGGCGTGATCTTCGGGAACGTAGTGGCCTTAGCGGTGGCGGCGCTGATGTTGCCGTCCTTCACCATGTTGCCGAGCACGTAGTTAAAGCGCCCCAAGAGCAACGAGTAGGCAGGCGTCTTGCTCGGATGAGCCGAGAGCACCACGCTGCTGAATACCGCGGGATTGTTCGGCATGGCAGCCAGCAACGCAGCCTGCGCGAGCGTCAGCTTCGCGCCGGGCTGAGTCAGGTTAATGTTGAAGTAGCTCTGCGCAGCCGCGCCCAGGCCGTCGATCGTCGCGCCGAACGGCACGGTGTTGAGGTAGTTGGTCATGACCCATTGCTTGGACTCCTTGTGGCCGAGCTTCATCGCGATGAAGATCTCTTTGAGCTTTGTGCTCAGGTTCTGGCCACTGTTAACGCCGGCGTAGTAGTTCTTCGCGTACTGCATGGTGATCGTGGATCCACCCTGCAGGTTGCCGTTGCCCTTGATGTCCTCGTACGCGGCACGCATCAGACCGGTAAGCGAGACTCCGCCCTCGGTGTAGAAGTGGCGGTCCTCAGCGGCCGTCATCGCCTTCGTCATCAGCCCCGGTATCTGCGCCGGAGTCAGCAGCATGCGGTCGATGGTCACCCCGTTGATGCTGGTGTCGAAGGTACCCATCTGCTTGCCGTTGCCGAAGTACACCGTCGACGACTGCCACTTGGCGGTGACGTCTGTGGCCTTGGGGATCGGCGTCATCTCGTAGAGGATGAAGAAGCCCGCGATGCCCAGCAGGAAGCACGCGGCGATCCCGGCGCCCACCACCGCCAGCGCCTTCTTCAAGGTCCAGTGCCGCCACCAGCTCCCGTACAGCAGCCAGTTCTTGAATCCTCCGCCGCGGCCGCCCGGACCGCCGCGGTATGAGCGGCCTCCGCCGTGACCCCCGCCGCCACGCCCGTTCCCGCCACCGCGGGTGAACCGCCGCTCCGCGATCCTGGACCGCTGCCCGCGGCTAGTCCCGTCAGGCTCGTTCCAGAGATCCCCGGCTGGCTCACGCAGGGCCGTGCGACCGGCCGCCGTCCGGCTGTCGTAACCGCCGGCACCGTAATCACCAGGCCCGTAATCACCGGGCCCGTAATGACCGGCACCGTACCCGCCAGCCTGCGTGGCCCGGCGTGCACCGCGACCCGGGACGGCCTCGCCTGCGGACCGGCTGCCCCGGGCCGCCGATCCTGCCCGGCGCCCGCCCTGCTCGGCCCAATCGTCGTTGCCGGCGGCGCCGGCAAGCCCGCGCCTGCCCGCGCCACGGGCACTGCTAGAGGTTCCGTTCCCGCCCATTCCGTTGCCCGCCGCGGTCGCGCGCCCGAAGTCGCTCTCCCCGGCACCGCGCCATGCGGCCTGCCCGCGGTCGCCGCCGAGGCTAGCCGCCGCACGCGTGCGCATATTGCCGAGCTTGCTGCGCAAGTCACCGGCGGTCTGGCTCAGCCGGCCCGTCCAGTCCCCTCGGTCGCTGTCAGCCGAGGTACGCGCCCTGCTTGCCGACCGCCCGGAGGCCCGATGCGAGCCCCAGTTGTCGTCCGGTTGCCGTTCGCGCCGTGAGCGGCCCGCCAGCATGTTCGCCCAGGATCCGTCGCTGCCGCCGGGCTCACCGCCGGCCGCGGGCCGGCGCGAACCGCGCGCGGGCACCTGGCCGTCGCCGTACCGGCCGCCCTGATCGCGGCGCTGGCGGTTATCGCGCCCGGCGCCAGCACTGCGGTCATCGCGCCAGAAGCCGCCACCGTCATCCCATGCCGATTGCTGGCGTGACGTCGGTCCGGGGCTGGCGCGCCGGGCTGAGCCATATCCGGCATCGTCCTGGTCCTGCCAGTACGGCCCGGACAAGTCTGGATTACTCACGCGTCCTCACTGGTCGGGGGTCAGGAGTGGTCGCAAGCGAGCAATGGTTCGCCAGACAAGACACGTTACCTGGCGGTAGTTCCGCTCCCGGCCGTATTGCATCACTCTCGCAGCCGACCCGCCTGCGATCAGCGATCGAGGTGCGGTCGAACCGACCGCTTACTCGCCTGCCCTGGCACGCCGACTGCGCCGGGGTGTCGGCTCGCCAGTGCCTAGCACATAGGACGACGCGAGGTGGTTCCAAGCACAACTCTGACAGACCTCGACGACGTAGACCTGGAACTCCGCATATTCCGCGGCCATTTCGTCGAGTTCTGGCCCACGTTTCACACGGCCCTCGTAGCGCCCCAGCTCGTCGCCGTAGACGTAGGTGACGTGGGTCAGCTTGGTCTTACGGCAGATCGGGCAGACGATATCCGTCGCCTCGCCGTGGAACTTGGCCGCGCGCAGCAGGTACGGATGCGCGTCGCACACGTCGGTGATCGTCGTGCGGCCGGACAGCACGGAGGCGAGCGTCGCCCGCCGGGCTAGCCCGTAGTCAACGACCGATCGCCTCATGCCCGACAGGTTACGACGGAACTGCTCGTGACAGGAGGCTTGACTGGTCATCGCTCACCGGCAGGTCCGGACCGCGGCCTTCGCGAGCCGCCCCGCACCCCGGACTTGCGGCGGAAGCCCGGACCGCATATCGTTTCGATGTATCAACTCGATACATCGAACTGACAGGTCGCTCGCTACCGAAACCGTGCGGCTTCGGGGCTAACTGACGAGCACCGGCGGTCCGCTGCGAATGGGCGAACGGTCAACCCGATACATCATGGGCGAAAGCTGCCCACCATGCTAGCCGTGCGTGGAATGTGAGGTGCGAGCGGGTATGAGTAACCAGCGGTCTGGCGTACTCGAGCTCGCGGTTCTCGGCATTCTGCACGAGACCCCGATGCACGGGTACGAGCTGCGCAAGCGGCTCAACTCCCTGCTCGGCGCCTTCCGCGCGTTTGGCTACGGGTCTTTGTACCCGGCGCTGAAGGACCTGCTCGGCAAGGGCCTGATTGCCGAAGACTCGGGCACCGACGGCAGCCTCGGCAGGCCGCTCGACCGGCCGCGCCGCTCCAAGATCGTCTACCGGCTGACGGCTGAGGGCAAGGAGCGACTGAACGACCTGCTGGGCGAGTCCGGGCCTGCGACCTGGGAAGACGACGGCTTCGGCGTGCATTTCGCCTTCTTCGGCCTCACCCGGGCCGAAGTGCGGATGCGGATACTCGAAGGCCGCCGCAGCAGGCTGGAAGAGCGGCTCGAGGGCTTCCGGGCGGCGGCGACCAGGACCCGGGAGCGGGTCGACAGCTACACGCTGGAGCTTCAGCGGCACGGCCTGGAGTCAGTCGAGCGGGACGTCCGCTGGCTGAATGAGCTGATCGCCTCGGAGCGGCAGTCGGGTCCCCCGCCCGGCAGCCCGTCCGGGGGAAATAGATAGAGCGGCGGAGCGGCAACCGTCGCCTAAGGACCGGCGAGCGATCGTCGCTGCGCGGCACAAGATAAGGAGCAATCCTCATGGGTTCGGTACGGGTAGCCATCGTGGGCGTCGGGAACTGCGCAAGTTCCCTCGTTCAGGGTGTTGAGTACTACAAGGACGCCGACCCGGCGAGCCGGGTACCGGGCCTGATGCACGTCCAGTTCGGCCCGTATCACGTCCGCGACATCGAGTTCGTCGCCGCCTTCGACGTGGATGCCAAGAAGGTCGGCCGGGACATCACCGAGGCCATCGTGGCCAGCGAGAACAACACCATCAAGATCTGCGATGTGCCGCCGAGCGGCGTCATCGTGCAGCGCGGGCCGACGATGGACGGGCTCGGCGAGTATTACCAGGAGATCATCACCGAGTCGGACGAGCAGCCGGCCGACGTGGTCCAGGTGCTGCGCGACTGCCAGGCCGATGTGCTCGTTTCCTACCTGCCGGTGGGCTCGGAGCAGGCGGATCGCTTCTACGCGCAGTGCGCCATCGATGCGGGCGTCGCGTTCGTGAACGCACTGCCGGTCTTCATCGCGTCCGACCCGGAATGGGCGGCTAAGTTCACCCGAGCCGGGCTGCCGATCGTCGGCGACGACATTAAGTCCCAGGTTGGCGCCACCATTACCCACCGCGTGCTGGCGAAGCTGTTCGAGGACCGCGGCGTCGAGTTGCTGCGCACCTACCAGCTGAACTTCGGCGGGAACATGGACTTCATGAACATGCTGGAGCGCAAGCGCCTGCAGTCCAAGAAGATCTCAAAGACGCAGTCGGTGACCTCGCAGATCCCGCATGAGATGGCCAAGGCGGACGTCCACATCGGGCCGTCCGACCACGTGCCGTGGCTAGATGACCGCAAGTGGGCTTACGTCCGGCTCGAGGGCCGCTCCTTCGGGGACACCCCGCTGAACCTGGAGTACAAGCTCGAGGTCTGGGATTCGCCGAACTCGGCCGGCGTGATCATCGACGCGGTTCGCGCAGCCAAGATCGCCAAGGACCGCGGGATAGGCGGCCCGGTCCTGTCCGCTTCCTCGTACTTCATGAAGTCCCCGCCCGAGCAGTACAGCGATGACGTCGCCCGCGATGCGGTCGACAAGTTCATCCGCGGCGAACTCGACCGCTAACCGCCTGCTTTCCGATGGGAGCCAGGGCCCTCGGCCGCGGCTTCCACGGCGTAGCCGGCAGGTCACTTTCCGATGGGAGCCAGGGCCCTTGGGCCGTGGCTCCCATCGGCGTCGCCCGACAGGGTCAAGCCCGTTAGGGCCGGGAACGCGCATTTCTGCGTCAGCGCAGCCCGCTCGCTCCCAGTTCGGCCGGTTCGTCCGAACGGAGGTGGCTCCGCCGGGGCCGGTGTCATGGCAGAGCGGCAGCCGTTTCTGGATTGGCGCTGCGACAGTGCCGCGCTGGCCCCCGAGGAGGACTGCCCAATAGGCTGAGCGAGTGTCGTGGCAGGAGCCGCATCCGGCAGCGCCAGCTCCAGCGCAGGAGCCACCGCCTGGCGCGCCCGGAAGGCCTGCGACGAGGAGTTCGTTCGTGCACGATCTGCGCGTCGTGTGGGCCGAGCGAGATTTCCGCCGGTTGCTGTCCACCCGGATGATCTCCCAGACCGGTGACGGCATCTTTACTGCCGGACTCGGCACGTACGTATTCTTCAATGTCTCGACGTTCCCGAACCCGGCGCGAGGCGCGGCGGCGTTTGCCGTCCTGTACGGGCCCTACTCGCTGATCGGCCCCTTCGCCGGGGTTTTCATCGACCGCTGGTCCCGGCGCCAGATCCTGACCTACTCAGCCCTGCTGAGGTCATTGTTTGTCGTAGCGACCGCGGCGCTGATGGCGTCGGGGAACCTGGGAGTGCCGCTCTATGTTGCGGTGCTGCTGGTGCTGGGCGTCAACAGGTTCTTCCTGTCCTCACTGTCCGCCGCGCTCCCGCACGTGGTCGCCGGGGACAAGCTCGTGATGGGGAACGCGGTGTCACCCACCGTCGGCGGTACCCTGGCCGCGCTCGGCGGGATCGTCGGGCTCGGCGTGAACGCGGCCACCGGCGATACCGAGGCGGGCGCATCGATAACCCTGCTGGCCGCTGGAGCGTGCTACGTGGCCGCAGGCCTGGTGGCCAGGACTATGCAGCGAGACTTGCTCGGCCCGGTGCGACAGCCGGACCAGGCGAAGCCTGGCCGGGTGCTGAGCGAACTCCGGGTGGTCGCGGTCGGCCTGGCAAAAGGTGTCCGCCACATCGCAACGCGCCGCGGCCCGTCGACCGCCCTCGCCGCCACCGGCGGTAACCGGTTCTTTTACGGGATCTTGTTCCTCATGTCGATCCTGCTGTACCGGAATTTCTTCTATCGCGGAGTGAAGCCCAGCACGGCGGAGGCGCACTATGGCTACCTTGTCGCGGCCGTCGCGCTGGGCTACTTCTGCGCTGCACTGGTCACTCCCCCCGTCACCAGGCGATTGACCAAGCCGGCCTACATCACCGTCATGCTGGCTGCCAGCGCGGTGGTGACCGGCTTCCTCGGCGCGACCTTCAATCAGGTCGGCTACATCGTCATGGGCTTCTTTCTCGGCTTGGCCGGACAGGGCATCGCGATCTGCGCCACCACGATCTTGCAGGAGCAGCTGCCCGACGACTACCGCGGCCGGGCATTTTCCTATTACGACATGATGTTCAACATCACGTTCGCGGTCGGAGCGCTGATCAGCGCGCCCTTCATGCCGCCGAGCGGTCATTCTGCGACCCTCATCGGGGTGATCGCCGTGGGGTACGCCCTGGTGGCGGCAGGCTACTGGCTCACCGGCCGTCACTCCGCCGGGCCCGGCGCCGGCGGCACGATCCCGGCCGACGCGGCCCAGGTCCGCAGTTCCTGAACGGCGCGCTCGCGCCCGAGCGGCCCCGCCTCGATCCGCAGCTCCAGCAGATGCTTGTAGGCCCGGCCGACCAACGGCCCTGGCGGGATATCCAGGATGGACATGATCTCGTTGCCGTCCAGGTCTGGCCGAATGTTGTCCAGCTGCTCCTGGGCGGCAAGCTCGGCAATGCGCGCCTCAAGGCCGTCGTACGCTTGCGCCAGCCGCAGCGCCTTGGCCCGGTTCCGGGTCGTGCAGTCCGCTCTGGTCAGGGCATGCAACCGGGTCAGCAGCGGTCCGGCGTCCGTCACGTAGCGGCGGACGGCCGAGTCCGTCCAGCCGCCTTCGCCGTAACCATGGAACCTCAAGTGCAGCTCGACCAGCTGGCTGACATCCGCCACGATCTCTTTCCGGTACCGCAGCGCTGCCAGTCTCTTCCGGGCCATCTTCGCCCCGACGACCTCGTGGTGGTGGAAGGCGACCCGCCCGTCCGCGAGCTTGGACCGGGTCCGCGGCTTGCCGATGTCGTGCAGAAGCGCCGCCAGCCGGAGCACGATATCGGGCTGCAGGCCGTACTTTTGCTCTAGCTCGATCGCCTGGCTCAGTACTGTCAGCGAGTGCTGGTAGACATCTTTATGCCTGAAGTGCTCGTCCGACTCCAGCCGTAGCGCCGCGACCTCCGGCAGCACCTGGTCAGCCACCCCGGTGTCGACAAGCAGCGCGATGCCGGCTGCGGGGCCGCCGGGCAGCGGGGACAGCAGCAGCTTCGTCAGCTCGCCCTCGACCCGCTCGGCCGAGACCTGGGGCGGGGCGACGAGCCCGGCCAGTCGGGTCATCGCCTCCCGGACCACCGGCACCACGGTGAAGCCGAGCTGGGCGGTGAACCTCGCGGCGCGCAAGATCCGCAGCGGGTCGTCGGTAAACGACGCATCTGGCGTGCCCGGCGTACGCAGCAGCCTACGTTGCAGATCGGCAAGGCCGCCAAACGGGTCGACCAGCTGGTGCCCTGGCAGCCGTGCCGCCATCGCGTTGACCGTGAAGTCACGCCTGGACAGGTCGACTTCGAGCGACCGGCCATAGGACACCTCCGGCTTGCGGGAGGTCCGGTCGTAACTTTCGGTGCGGTAGGTAGTGATCTCGAAGATCGAGCTGCCCTTGCGCAGCCCCACGGTGCCGAAGTCGATTCCGATCGTCCAGAACTGGTCAGCCCAGTCGCGGGTGATCTCGAGTACCCGGTCGGGCGGCGCGTCCGAAGCGAGATCGAAGTCACCGGACCTGCGGCCGAGGAAGACGTCCCTGACCGGCCCGCCGACGAGGGCAAGCTCATGACCGGCCGCGGCAAACAGGCCGCCTAGCTCGTCGGCAAGCGGCGAAATGGTGGCAAGCAACGCAGCGGCAGCCTGCAGCTGGCGTTTTTTCAGCGAATCTGGATCTGGCACGGCCATCGAGATTAAGTCCTGCGCGTAGCCTGTGGGAAACGTTAGAACCGGAAGCCCGGAGGATGTGTCGCAGAATACTGCCCGCCGCAGGGGAACCGAGCATTCGCCGCAGCGCGGCCTCGGGCACCCTGCTGGCCGCAATAACATTCTGGACATGTCACCGCAGCACGGATCCCGCGTGCTCCCGCCTGCCCGGCTAACGGCAACCGGCGGTGGCGTATCCCGCAGGTCGCGCGGCAGGCGGACCACGGCTGGCCGGACCACGGCTGGCCGGACCACGGGGCAGCGCGCTGGCCGCGCCCTGGCGGCTTCGCTCGCACTCGCCGCGATGGGGATGCCAGCCGCCCTGCTCGCAAACCAGGCTCCGGCTGCCGCAGCGGCTGGAAAGCGGGTAGCGCAGGGCCACGTCAGCGTCACCATCACCGGCATGAACCCGCAGCATGCCGGGCCCGGCACCACAATCACCCTCACTGGCACAGTGACGAACTCCTCGCGGCAGCCGATCAGCAACTTGTCGGTGCAGCTGCTCGCGTCGAGCACGCCAGTCAGCACCTCAGCCGAGTTGCGGCCTGGCAGGACCGGGCAGGACGGGCTAGCCAGCACGCCGGTCCCGCGGGGCACCTGGAAGTCCGGCAGCGAGTTGCAGCCGGGCAGCACGGACACCTGGTCCGTCAAGGTGAAGGCAAAGTTGATCGGCATGAAGAGGTTCGGCGTGTACCCGCTGGCCGCCCGGGCGCAGTCTGGGCCGACTGGGGTGCCGCTCGCCGCCACGAGCACGTACCTGCCCTACATGCCAGCCAAGAAGGGCCCGTTCGGGTCCTCCATCCCGGCCCCGACGAAGATCTCCTGGGTCATGCCGCTGATCGACAAGCCGCTGCTCGGTCAGCCCTGGAAACGTAGCTGCCAGGTCTCTCAGGCGCAGGCACTGGCTGCAAGCTTGCGCAGCAGCGGTCGGCTCGGCCGGCTTCTCGCCGCCGGCCGGGGGTCGGCGGGTACCGCCGAGGATTACTCTGTGGCGGCCGGATCGCAGCGGACGGCCCAGAACCACGCCGTGAGGTCCGGACAGGCGCAGAGCCTGTCTGGCTACGACGGCGTTACCTGGGCGGTCGACCC
>DASXIA010000391.1:0-30185 GCA_036488155.1 Streptosporangiaceae bacterium
TAGCGCGAACGCAGCCATGCCAGCCAGTCCCGCGGCCCGGACCAGACCGTGCCGCTCAAGGTCTTGGCCTGCGATGTTCAGCCGCCAGGCAACCGCTCCGGCCACTACCAGGGCGCACCCGCCCAGCAGCAAGAGCAGCCAGGACAGGCGGCTGTCGGTACCCGTCCCGAGACCGTGCCAGAGCGCAACCGGCCAGCAGGCGTAGCCGCACCAGTGCACGGCGCGCCAGGTCCGCTGCGACAACCGGGACCGCAGCAGGCTGGTCAGGATCAGCGCCAGCAACATGTCAAACGCAATTGCGCCCAGGCCGAGCCAGAACGGACGGTAGGCCGAACTGAACGGCACGACGGCCGAGGTGAGCTTGATCCCTGCGTACGGGTCAAGAACCGAACTCAGCACGTGCACCACGATGAACGCGACGGTCAGGAGCGACACGTTCCGATGCAAACCGGAACGCACAATTGCGGGCAGTAGTTCGGTCGACAGGCGCGCTGTTCCGGCTACCCCGAGGGCCACCGTGATGGTCAGCAGGATCAGGGCGACGACCCCAGTCGCACGGGCTGTGTACCACAGCGGGCTCGGACCGTAGCTGGCCGCGGCTAGCAGATGACCGGCCGCGAGCGAGAGCTGGCCATCGGGCAGGCTCGCCATCAGTTCAGGAACCGCCTGAGCTGACAACCGGCGGCGGAGGGGCGGGCGCTGGGGAGGAGGGAGCGGCCGCGGGAGCGCTGGCTGGCGGCGCGAGCCTGTGCCGGTGATGGCCACCGGTCTTGCGGGCGCTGCCCTGCCGGGTGGTCGTCCCGCCGTTCCCGGCCGCCGAACCGCCAGCACCAGAACTGCCGGCACCAGCCGAGGAGCCGCCGGTTGTGCCGGTGGCGGGCACGTTGCCCCGAGTCGTCGTGGAGTGCCCGGGAATCGCATGCGCGAAGGCCGTGCCCATGCCGAGCGAGGCTGCTGCAGCGCCTCCGGTGATCCACAGCGAGAGCTTCCTGATGCGGCTAAGGCGCTCATCGCGGCGGCGGGACGCGCTACTGGCGTACTCTCGCATGCAGTATCCACTCCCTGTTGTGGGTCCCAATGGCACGGCTGTCAGGCGATCCCTTCCCGGCCAGGCCGGCCGGATCCGGGACACCCGGCACCAGCCCCAGGACCGCCGCATCGGCTGGCGATGATCCGCCGGCGGCATTTCCAGGTCCTGGAACTTCACACAGCATGCCCTGCCGGATCCTGACGTCCGGTTCAGGAAACCTTCAGAACTGGTTAAGTCATGATCAGTTGGGCGGATCTTTACCATTGGCCGAGCTGACCGCCGCCCTCGTTATGGCTGATCAGACAGGCCGGGCACGGCCCGCAGCGGAATGCCGCCGCGAGCCGCGGTCCGGGCGCACCAGGGGCAGTTCGATAGTGACGGTCAGTCCGCCGCCAGGCGTGTCCGAAAGCGATGCCGTGCCGCCGCTGGCGACCGTCAGCCGGTCGACAATCGCCAGCCCGAGCCCCGTGCCGCCGCCATTGCTCGTAGCGAACCGGCGGAAGGCCAGCTCCTGCTGCTGGCGGCTCATGCCTGGTCCGTTGTCGGCAACTGCGATCCGGGCCCTGTCACCGGCAGCCGCGGCGGTGATGCGGATATTGCCGCCAGGCGGCAGTGCGTCGAGCGCGTTCGCGATCAGATTGTCCAGGATCTGCTCGAGCTGTCCCTCGCCCATCCGGGTAGTTACCGGGTCGAGATCCGCCTGCAGGGTCACATCGCGCTCGTCGGCTGCCGGACGCCATGCCGCAACCCGGGTCCTGACGAGCTCGGTGACCGCCACCGCGACATGCTGCGTGCTGGCGTTCTCCGCCCGTGCCACCGCCAGCAAGCCGTTGACCAGCCTGGACAGCCGGGCGATCTCGTCCTGTGCGCCCGCGAGCTCGGCGGCCGCCGCCGCATCGCTGTCCTGTGCTAGCAGGTCGAGTCGCAGCCTGAGCGCGGCCAGCGGCGTTCTTAGCTGGTGAGACACGTCGGCCATGGTCGCCTGGTGCCCGCGTACCAGCGCCTCCAGTCGTGCGGCCATCAGGTTGAAGTTGGCCGCGAGCCGCCGGACCTCCCTCGGGCCAGTGCCATCAGGCGACCGCGTGCTGAGCTCCCCGTCGCCGAGCTCCTGCGCGGCGCGCTCAAGCTCACTCAGCGGTCGGCTGACCCATTTGGCCAGCCCGATCGCGACCAGGGCGGCAGCGACCAGGCCGGCGCTGGCGATCACGGCGATGATGCCCCACAGCGCGGTGATCCGCCGGTTAACGCCCTCCGTTGGCCTGGCCAGCACGACCGCGCCGACGCTGCCGGAGCCTTGGTCGCTCTGCACTGGCGCGATCACAACGTAGTAGTCGTCGACCGGGTAAGCCACCAACCTGCTGGTCGCTAGCACCTGGCGGAGCTGCGCCCGCGGCGCTGACGGCGCAGTCGCAGTGCTCGCGACCGTACGGCCGGCGGTGTCGACGACTCGCACCCGGTCCCCGGCGTCGGCCAGCTGGCGCACAGTGCTATCGAGCGCCCGGCCGTGGTTGCCGTCATCAAGCCATTCCTCTGCGGTATTGCCCAGCGTCGTCGCCGATGCGGCCGCCTCATCCCGGAAGTCGTGCGTGTCCTGGCTCGCGGTGACCAGGCCGAGTGGCACGGCGACGACGCCGAGAATAGCCACAACCAGTGCCAGTACGGCGAGGACGATCCGCCGGGCCACCTACGCCTCGCCCAGCCGGAACCCCCGGCCGTAGACGGTTTCGATCAGGCCTGGCACGCCAAGCTTGCGCCGCAGCGAGGCCATGTGCACGTCGAGCACTTTCGTCGGCCCGTACCAGTGCGCGTCCCAGGCACTTTCCAGGATCTCCTGGCGGCTGACTACCCGGCCAGGGTCGGTAACCAGGCACTCCAGGATGTCGAACTCCTTGGGTGTCAGGAAGACCTCCGAGCCGGTGACGGTAACCCGGTGCGTGCGGATGTCGACAGTCATCGGCCCGTGCCGGACCACGTCACCTCCCGGTCGCATACGCCGTAGCACGGCGCGGATCCGCGCCTGCAGCTCGGCCAGGCCGAACGGCTTAACCAAGTAGTCGTCGGCGCCCGCGTCCAGCGCCATCACACGGTCCGGCTCCTCGCCATGCGCGGTCACGACGATGATGGCGGCATCGCTGCGCTCGCGCAGCTTGCGGCAGACCTGTACGCCGTCCAGGTCCGGCAGCTCCAGATCGAGCAAAACGACGTCGGGCTCACCCCAGGCGAGCGCGGCATTGCCTGTCATCACATGATCAACCTGGTAACCGCCCCTGGTCAGGCCGCGAACGAGCTGCGCGGCGATGCTGGCATCGTCCTCGACGACCAGCACGCTCGGGCTCCCGTCGTCAGGTTCAGTGCCCGACCCGTCTCCTGGCGCTTTCATGCCACTACGGTAGGCGACAGCACACGGTGGAATCCGCTGGACGCGACCTGCTGGGGCGCCCGTGACACAACCGGGCATCCCGCTTGTGCTCACGCACCTGGATTCTGACCCCGAACCGGACGAAATATCACAGATAGCCTTCGCGCTGTTCCTCCCGGACGGGCAGTCCGCCCGGCGGAGGCACGTCAGGCGACGAGGTCGCTTGTTATCTCGCTCACAGTCCGCGGGCCGGCCGCTTGCGCTCGCCCTGATTGAAGTGCTCGCTCACGGGTGGCGGCAGGCGATCGGTGGCGGCTCGTCGCAGTTCCTCCATCCGCAACACGAGGATCTTTCTGCATCCGGGCGGGCGCACGCGACAGCGGGAAATCCCGTTGCGGCGCCGGCCAGCGGCGTGCGACTCTTGCCCATCGGACCAGCCGCACGGCTCAGGCAGAAAGGAGGACGCAGATGACCAATGTTTCGAAGTTCATGCTGCCCTTCTTCACTTGCCTGAGGAGTCCCTCACGTGCCCGATTCGGAGTACGCACCCCGTCGCGCTAAGCCGCGATTCGACGACGAGCAGACGTTCGTCAAGCGCAACCGCCATCGCCGCCACCTGCAGTCCCTCGAGAGTCTCGATGCCACCGACGGCCTGCCGGCCGGAGATCGCTGGTCGACCTGGGACCAGTCGACGCTCAGCGAGCGAGGCCCGCTGCCCCACCCAGACTGGCTGGTCACCGACCTTGCCGCGACCGACACCGAACTCGGCATCCTGAAGACCGGGAAAGAAGCCGACGTCTTCCTGCTGCGCCGCGGCGGACCGGACACCGGTAGGTCGTGCCTGCTGGCCGCCAAGCGCTACCGTTCGGCTGAGCACCGGCTGTTTCATCGCGACAGCGCGTACCTGGAAGGACGGCGCGTTCGCGAGTCGCGCGACAACCGGGCGATGGCGAACAGGACAGCGGTCGGCCGCCAGATGATCGCGGTCCAGTGGGCGAACGCCGAGTTCTCCGCGCTCTGCCAGTTCTACCTCGCGGGCGTGCCGGTGCCCTACCCGGTTCAGGTGCTCGGCACCGAGGTACTGCTGGAGTTCATCGGCGAGCCCGATGGCACCGCCGCGCCCCGGCTAGCCGATACCAGCCTCCGCGGCGGCGAGCTGGCCGGCCTGTGGCACCAGCTCGTCGAGTCCATGTCCGCGCTTGCCAGGCTCGGCTTCGCGCACGGCGACCTGTCCGCCTATAACCTGCTGGTTCACCAGGAACAGCTGATCATGATCGACGTACCGCAAGTGGTCGACGTGATCACCAATCCGCGCGGCGGCGACTTCCTCGACCGCGATGCCGGGAACGTCGGCAGATGGTTCTCGGCACGCGGGCTGGCCGCTGTCGCCCCGGGCACGCCGGGACCCGATGACCTAGCTGCGGTGCTGCGCGCAGAAGCTAGAGTCGGCTAGCGGCGCGGCGAGTCAGGTCAGCCGGCGTTCGGCTGCCCACCTGGTGAGCTGGTGCCGAGTAGACAACTGCAGCTTGCGCAGCACCGACGAGACATGGCTCTCGACGGTCTTCACCGAGATGAACAGCTCCTTGGCGACCTCGCGGTAGGTGTAACCGCGAGCGATGAGCCTAAGCACCTCCCGCTCACGGCCAGTGAGCTGGTCAAGCTCGGGGTCGAACGACGGCCGCTCCAGGTCGGCCGAGTGCCCCGCGGCGAACGCGTCAAGTACGAATCCAGCCAGCCGGGGCGAGAAGACGGCATCGCCGGCGGCTACCCGGCGGATCGCGTCGATCAGCTCGGTGCCGGAGATCGTCTTAGTTACGTAGCCGCGCGCGCCAGCCCTGATGACCGCGATCACGTCCTCCGGCGCATCCGAGGCCGACAGCGCAAGGAACTTCACATCCGGATTCTCTGCCTTGACCGCCGCGACGACGTCCTGGCCGCCGCCGCCCGGCAGGTGGACGTCGAGCAGTACCACCTCTGGCAGGGTCTCCGCTATCTGTGTTATGGCCGGCGCCACGTCAGCGGCCTCGCCAACGATGTCAACCGCTCCGGCCAGCTCTGACCGGACGCCGGCGCGGAACATGCTGTGGTCGTCGACGAGGAACACCCGCGGTCTGGTCATGACCGCCTCGACATCCGGTCATCAGCGGACCTGGGCATCTGCAGCGAGACCTCGGTGCCCTCTCCGGGCGAGCTGCGAATGGTGGCCGAGCCGCCCCGGCGGGCCAGCCTCGCTCGCACCGATTCTGCTAGCCCCTTCCGGTCGGCAGGGACGGCGGCCGGGTCGAAGCCCCGGCCACGATCGCGCACGAATATTGACACCGAGTCAGGCTCGACCTCGGCGAACACCGACACCGTGTCCGCACCGGACCATTTCGCCGCGTTGACGGTCGCTTCCCTGGCTGCTGCCAGCAGCGCGCCCATGTCATCGTCCAGCTCGCAGTCCCCCACCGTCACTGCGTCGACCGCCAGGCCGTGCTGGGCCTCGACTTCCTGCTGGATCAGCCGTACTCCGTCGGCGACCGTCGCGGCGTGCCCCTCCATCGAGCCCGGCGGGCGGCCGTCGAACAGCCATGCCCGCAGCTCGCGCTCCTGAGCCCTGGCCAGCTGGACCACCTGCTGCTGATCACCTGCTCGGCGCTGGATCAGCGCCAGCGTCTGCAGTACCGAGTCGTGAACGCGCGAGGCCATCTCCGCCCGTTCCTCAGCCCTGATTCGGGCCTGGCGCTCGGCGACTGCCTCCCGTGCGATCCGCAGCCACCACGGCCCGAGTGCCAGGGCGATCCCGCCGACCAGCAGCATGACGCCCGCCAGGGGCCGCAGCAACGCGAGTCGCTCATGTCCCTGCAGCAGCGCGTAGAGGCCGAAGGTGATCAGCAGGGCGCCGATCGCGAACCTGAGCACCCGCCGCGAGCGAGGCGCGGTCGCCGTCAGGCCCGCCGGATCGCCGAGGCTGCGCAGGTACGACAGCTCTTCTTCTGGGGCGTTCCGGGAGATGAGCACGAGCCCCGCTGCGCAGACGATGACCGGGAGCGCGGGCAACCACGACACGTTCAGGGCGGAGGCGATGATGAATACCACAACCAGCACGGAGGTGAGGCCAGCCGCCAGGCCGATACCGCGCTTGTCGGTAAGAGCCTTCGAGGCAATGTTGCTGTCTGCGCCTTCCGCCGGGATGAGGAGCCAGGCGAGAACGTAGGGCATAGCCAGGTAGCCAGTCGAGATGAGAGCGAGAACCACAATCGCGGCGCGGATCAGTCCGACAGAAAAGCCAGTTCGTTTCGCCAGCCCGGCCGCCACTCCGCCGAATAGCTGGCCATCGCACGCGCGGCGAAGTGGTCCGGGGGTGGCCGGCCCGCGTGTCAGTCGGATGCCGCGGCTCTCCAGCCGCGTCATCCAGTTAGCCTGGCCGGGTTGCCACGGGTCCGATGGCAAGCCGAACTGGCCGCCTGGCTGAGCGGCGGCCTTCCTGGATGCGGCATTGGCCTGATCCACCATGAGCTCATCTTCGCGCCGCGGCCCGGCCGGGCGCCATCCGGATAGTCCCTGAACTAGGCCGTGACCGTCAGGGTCGGCTCAGGGTACATCCCGATAGCCACCGCCCCGCGCCGACCGGCAGGCTGACTGGCATGAACACTTCAGCACCTAGCTCGCCGGCCGCCGGTCCTCAGTCCGAGCAATTCACCACCGGCTACAAGCAGTCCTCCCAGGCTGGCCCGAGGTCCTTGGTCCGCACCAGGCAGGGCCGGATGCTCGCCGGGGTGGCATCCGGCGTCGCCCGTTACACCGGCGTCGACGTGACTCTCGTCCGGATCGCGTTCGCGGTGATCACGTTCGTCGGGGGGATCGGGATCCCGCTGTACCTGGCCTCCTGGCTACTGATCCCGGACGAGGACGCCGCGCACTCCATCGCCGCCGACTTCACCAGCAGCGTGCAGGAATGGCGCAACTAACCAGAGAGGGGCGGGACATCATGTCCAGTCCGGCTGGCTCGCCGCAGCAGACCGGTCCGGCGCTACTGCGGGCCAGCTGGGCTAACGCCCAGATGCGCGTCAGCGAGGCCGAGCGGATGGCGATCGCCGACCGGCTGGCGAAGCACTTCGTCGACGGGCGGCTCAGCGAGACGGAGTTCGATGAGCGCCTGGACCGCGCGATGCGAGCCACAACGATGGCTGATCTCACCGGCCTGCTGTCTGACCTGCCCGACGACGAACCCGCTGGGAAAGTGCTGAGGGCCGAACTGGAGCGCGAGCGGTTGCACCTCAAGCACGAGCGGCGCCGGAAGCGGCGAACCGCCCGACGCAACCGGGCCCGGCCGCTCGGCTTGATGCTGGTGCTCGTGGCGGCAGTGATCGGGTTGATCACGCTCGTGCACACGCTGACACATTCGATCGGCGCCTGGCTGCTTCTCGGGCTCATCGCGTTCCTCTGGCTGCGCCGCGACAACAACCGATACCACGGCAGCTAACCGTGACGGCTAGAGGAGCGCTTCGTTCCACTCTCTGATGGCCCAGCTGCGAACTACCCCGTGGTGGACGAACGGATCGCCGGCCACGAAAGCCTCAGCGTCTGCCCGGGTCGTGAAGATGCCCATGGCTGCCGTTCCGTCGGTGAACGGCCCGATCGCAAGCAGGCAGCCGCGGTCCGCGAACTCTTTCCAGCGCGCCGAGTGCGCCGCGAAGTGCAGCGGGGCAAGCGTCGCCACGTCGTCGCCAGACTCGTAATACAGGACGTATTTCACGGGACCAGCAGCCTATCGCGCCGTAGCGCTACCCAGGCACCATTGCCGCTAGCCGGTCGATGCCGAGTCCGCTGATGAGCAGCCGCTCCTTGCTGCTGGCTGTCAGCTGCGCGGCCCAGTCGGTAAAGCCGCCGTCGCCGACTTCCTGCCACGCCCCCGCGCACCGAACCTTGATCTTGAAGCACAGGGCCTGGTAGTAGCCGCGGCCTGACTGCCGCTGCGGGTCGCCGGTCACCTCGATCAGCGGCCCGGCTAGTTCCGCAGCGACGGCGGCGGCAACCGACTCGCCGGCCGTCGATAGTGGCGTCAGCGCGAGTTGCACCGGCGCGAGCCCGGCGGCGGCTAGCCCGGCGGCAAGCGCCCGGACGTGCTCGGCCACTGCTTCTCGCTCGAACTGGCGGCCGCCGCGGTCGCGCCCGCCGGTAGCCAGCCCGAGCAAGCCGAAGTGCGGCAGGTATCCCGGCGCGGTCTGCTGGGCTCGCACGACCCGCTGAACCGCGGCCAGCCGGACGATGCCCGCAGGATCGGCCAGCCGGCGGACCGCCGCCTCGAGCGCGAGGGCATTGGTCGGATCAGCGGCGACTTCACACGCTCGCATCGCGGTGACGACCTTGTCCTGGCTGACAGTGCCCAGGGCCGAGTGGGTCCCCAGCGGGACCACCGGGGATAGCGTCAGGAGCTCGTAATTCGCCGGCAGGTTGCCCGTCATCAGGTCCTCGGCGTGGCGCAGCTGTTGCCAGGGCGAACTTGCCGGGCGGACGAACCGGTCAGCGCGGTACCGGCGCGCCACGGTGGCGGGCGTTTCGGAGTTGGCGCGCCGCCTGGCGACCTCGAGCATCAGGCTGGTGAAGTCGCTGCCGTTCAGCTCCGCCAGCCAGTCCAGCACGCCAGGATCGCCGAGGGTGGCCAGCACCCGCGCTGCGGCGGGTGATAGGCCCGTACTTGGGCCAGTGTCGTCCTCCACCGACCCGATTGTGCCAAGCAGGCCAGATCCTCGGCATCTGGATATTGACGTCAGCCGGGCAGCAGAGCGTCCAGGGCAGCCCGGATCCGCTTTTCCGACACTGGCCCACGTGCGCCGAGTGCCTGCGCGAACAGGCTGACCCGGAACTCCTCGATCAGCCATCGGATCGCCTGCACATCAGGCCGGGAACGGGCACTGGGCGGCAACTGCCTGCGGACCTCCTCATACTCCGCTGTCACCCGCTGTACCGCGGCCATCCGCTCGGCATCTTTCGCCTGCTCCCCCGCCAGCTTGTCCAGCCGCCGGACGATGGCCGCCAGGTACCGGATGAGGTCGGGCAACCTCGAACTGCCGGTCTCGGCGATGAATCCGGGGTAGATCAGGGCGGCAAACTGGGCCCGGATATCACTGAGCGACCGGGCCAGCGCCGGAACACCCGGGCCGGCGCTGGCCAGCCTGATCTCAACCTCGTGCGCCTCGCCGAGTATCCGGGCGACATGCTCGAGCACGCGTGAGGTGTTCGGGGCAAGGGAGTCACGGGCAGCGGTGACGAGCCTCGCGAACCCGTCGGCGTCCCACACCGACCCGCCCGCGTCAGCGATGACCTGATCAGCCGCGGCAGCCGCGCAGTCGTCGAGCAGAGCCGCCGCACCCGGATACGGATGCCGGCTCATCGCCATCTTCTGGTTCATCGGCAGCCGGCCCGCGATGGACCGCACGCCAGATGGCACCGCGATCAGCAGCAGGCGGCGGATGCCGGCCCGCATCGACGCCTCCGCCTCGGCCTCGGTCTCGAATACGCGCACGTCGACGGCACTGCCGGTGTCAGCCAGTGCCGGATAGCCATGCACCTGTCCGGCGCTGAACACTCGCGGCAGCGTGCCGAAGTCCCAGCTGCGCACTCCGGTGCGCACGATACCCGCAGCTGCCTCGCTGAGCGTGGCGGCAAGGCGCGGCCGCAGTTCCTCGCGCAACTGGTCGAGATCCTTGCCGGTCGCGAGCACCTGATCGCCGTCACGCACCCGGTAGGTCACCAGCAGGTAGCCCGGCAGGTCCGCGACGTTCCAAGCTGACCTGGGGACGCGAACGCCGCTCCGCCGGGTGAGCTCCGCGCTGAGCGCGTCGAGCAGGTCGCCGCGCGGATCGCCAAGTTCAGCCAGCACGGCCCTAGCGGTGTCCGGGGCCGGGATGAAATGGCGGCGCAGGTCCTTAGGCAGCCCGCGGATCAGCTCGGTCACCAGCTCCGTGCGCAGGCCCGGAACCTGCCAGCTCAAACCTGTTTCGTTGCCGGCAAAAAGCTCCTCAAGCGCGATGTCCGCCGTCACGCCGTCGTCCGGCTCCCCCGGCGCGAATTCGTACGACAGCGGGAACGGGCCGAAGCGCTCCGGGTAGTCCGCCGGGCTAATCTCGTCGGCGGCCGGTCCGGCCAGATCGGCGGGGCTGAGGTCGAGCAGCGCCGGCTCATCGGCACGGGCGCGCTTCCACCAGCTGTCGAAGTGCCGGGCAGAGGTAACGGTCTTCGGAATGCGCTGGTCGTAGAAGTCGAACACGGCGGCGTCATCGGCGACCAGGCCGCGACGGCGAGCCTTGTGCTCAAGTTCCGCGGCTTCCTCGCGAGCGCGCTGATTGCGGGCGAAGAACTTGTGATGGGTCTGCCAGTCACCCTCAACCAGAGCATGCTGAATGAACTCGGCGCGGGCAGCGGCCGGGTCGATGGTGCCGTAGTTGACCTGGCGGGCGGCGACGATCGGCAGGCCGTACAGAGTGACCTTCTCGGTAGCCAGCACCGCGCCGCGGCGCGCATCCCAGCGCGGCTCGCTGTAGCTGCGCCGGACCAGGTCGCCTGCTAGCGGCTCGGCCCACTCGGGCTCGATCCGCGCCACTGTGCGGGCCCACAGTCTGGAGGTCTCGACTAGTTCGGCAGCCATGACCCAGTGCGGTGGCTTGCGGGCAAGCGCGGAGTCGGGAAAGATCGCGAACTTCGCGCCGCGGGCACCGAGGAACTCGGCCGGGCCGCGGCGCCGGGCGGATGATCGGTCTGCGGCCGATCTGTCGGCAGCTGATCGCCCGGCGGACTTGCGGTCGTTGTCCAGCATGCCGATATGCGAGAGCAGGCCGGACAGCAGCGACTGGTGCACGCGGTCAGCGAGGTCGGCGCTGTAGCGGCTCGCGCCGTCGGCCGCCGCCTGCCCTGGCCGGTCGGAGCCCGCCCGGCCCGCCGCACCATGATCGCGGCCGATCACGACCCCGACATCCCTGGCCGCCTGCTGCAATTGGCTGTAGAGGTCCTGCCATTCACGTACTCGCAAGAAATGCAGGTACTCCCGGCGGCAACGGCGCCGGAACGCTGACGACGACAGTTCACGCTGCTGCTCACGCAAGTAATCCCACAGGGTCACGAACGCCAGGAAGTCCGACCCGGGTTCGGCGAACCGGCGGTGCATGGCGTCGGCCGCGTCGCGTGCGTCGGCAGGACGTTCGCGCGGATCCTGGATCGACAGCGCGGCGCTAATGATCAGCACCTCGCGCGCGCAGCCGTTCCGGCCAGCCTCCAGGATCATCCGGCCGAACTGCGGGTCGACCGGCAGTTCGGCGAGCTTGCGGCCGGTTTCGGTCAGCCGCGGGCTCCCCGCCCTGCCACTGCCGGCGGAGATGGCGCTGAGTTCTTCCAGCAGGCGCAGGCCGTCGGCGACGTGCCGGGAGTCAGGCGGGTCCACGAACGGGAAATCCGCAATGGCACCCAGGTCGAGCGCGGCCATCCGGAGGATGACCGACGCCAGGCTGGTCCGCAGGATCTCCGGATCTGTGAACTCCGGCCGCGACTCGAAATCCTCTTCGCTGTAGAGGCGGATGCAGATGCCGTCACTGGTCCGGCCGCAACGGCCCGTCCGCTGGTTGGCCGAGGCCTGAGAGATGGGCTCGATCGGCAGCCGCTGCACCTTGGTCCGCTGGCTGTAGCGGGAGATGCGGGCAGTACCCGGGTCGATGACGTACTTGATGCCAGGAACTGTAAGGGACGTCTCAGCGACATTGGTGGCGAGGACCGCCCGGCGGCCGGTGTGCGCCTGAAACACCCGGTATTGCTCAGCAGCCGATAGCCGCGCGTAAAGCGGCAGGATCTCCAGGCCCGGCTCCCCGGCCAGCGCGTCGGCAGTGTCGCGGATCTCCCGTTCGCCGCTCAGGAAGATCAGGATGTCTCCCGGTCCCTCGCGGCGGAGTTCGGCCACGGCGTCGGCGATGGCCTGAACCTGGTCGCGCGGCTCGGCTTCCGGGTCCAGAGCGAGATCAGCAACGGGCCGGTATCGCACTTCGACCGGGTAGGTGCGGCCGGATACCTCGATGACCGGCGCGCCTGGTTGATCTTCACGGTGCTGATCTTCACGGTGCTGATCTTCACCGGGCGCGAAGTGCCTTGCGAACCGCTCCGGGTCGATGGTGGCCGAGGTGATGATCACCTTCAGGTCCGGGCGGCGCGGCAGCAGTTGCCTGAGGTAACCGAGGATGAAGTCGATATTGAGGCTGCGCTCGTGCGCCTCGTCGATGATCAGCGTGTCGTAGCGCAGCAGCAACCGGTCCCGCTGCATCTCGGTCAGCAGGATGCCGTCCGTCATCACCTTGATCAAGGTGTTGTCGCTGGTGGTGTCCGCGAACCTGACCTTGTAGCCGACCACCGTCCCGAGTTCGGTGTTGAGCTCCGCGGCGATCCGGTCGGCTACGGTACGGGCAGCGATACGCCTCGGTTGGGTATGCCCGATCTGACCGTTGATGCCCCGGCCGAGCTCCAGGCAGATCTTCGGCAGCTGGGTTGTCTTTCCCGAGCCGGTCTCACCCGCGATGATCACGACCTGGTTTTCCTTGATCGCCGCCGCAAGCTCGGCCTTGCGCTGGCTGACCGGCAGTTCGGCTGGGTACGTGATGACCGGGACGATGCCGCGCCGCGCCTCAATGCGCTGCTCAGCCGCCGCAACATCGGCCGCAAGCTGCCCGAGTGCCCGCTCGCGGGCAGCGGCGTCCCGCATCGTCAGCGCCCGGTCCGCGCGCCGGGTCAGCCTGCGCTGATCGGCGAGCATCAGCGCCGGCAGACGCGCTCGCAACTGCGCGGGCGAAGCGGTCACAGCAGGGTTCTCCAGGTAGCTGGCAGGGTCAGGGCGGACAGCGACTGGACCAGACTGGCGTCAGGCGCAAAGCGGGCGCAGGCTAACAGACAGCCCAAATCCCACCAGGTCGCATACGGGCGCCAACATCTCAGGATGGCCGCAACCCGTGCCCAAGGGCTAACGCTTTTCCGGGCCAGCGCCTTCCGGACTGCGTGTGACCGGGCCTGAGCCCACGGCCGGCCCGGCGGGTCTAGCCAGCGGGCCGACGCCCGAGTGCTCCGCAACGGCCAGATATGCGACACCTTCTTGTGGCCTTTTGTTCCGTTCTTTTTGCTGTCATTGCTGTGCCAGTTATGACACCGCGGAACGGAGACGTCATGCGGCTCGGACGTACGGTCGTGGCCATTATGTTGGCGGCAGGAATGGTTGCCGGGGCAGCGGTTGGCGCCACCGCCGCGTCCGCGTCAGGAACTCCGACGCCGGGCGAGACGTGGCTGCCGCCCACCCCCGCCTACTGGCCGCTCGTGGTGGGCGAGCAGTCGGGCAGCTCGCATGCCGTCACGCATGGCGTGGACGTGCACACCGAGACCTACCAGACCGTGGGCGGTGCGCAGCGCGCCCGGGTCATGAACGTCGACCTGACCGACCCTAACGTCCGGTTCGGCGCGGTCGAAGCTGGCGACAAGCTGATCGACCCTGCCGACGAGACGATCTCGTCCATGGCCAACCGGACCGGTGCGGTAGCCGGGGTCAACGCTGACTTCTTCGCCATCAACGCGACCGGCCAGCCAATGGGCATGGTGGTGCAGAACGGCGTGCTCGAGGCGAGCCCAGTAGCATCCTGGCCTTATGACCTCGAGGTGCTGACTAACGGCCAGATGCAGTTTGCCACCGAGAAGTTCACCGGCACGGTCGATGACACCACCACGGGCAGCACGCGCACGCTGGTCGCGCTTAACCGGATAGACCAGACCGGCCTCACCGCGGTGACGCCCTACCTGGGCGCGACGTCGATCGGAGCCTCTACAGTCGCGACCGCTACCGTCAGCGGTGACACTCTGACGATCACATCGGTCAAGACCAGCCAGACCTCGCTACCCCAACTCACCGCAGGACAGGAGGACCTGATCGCGCGACGGGGCACCGCCGACTCGACCTGGCTTCAGACGGTGCGCGTCGGTGACACCGTCACGGTGAGCGACACCCTTGCGCCCTACGGAATCGGTCAGATTCAGGCCGCGGTGAGCGGCGGCGCCTACCTCGTGCAGAACGGGCAGATGGCCGTGCCGGTGCAGGGCGGCGGAGAGAACAACGTCGCCTACCCGATCGTCGGCGTCGGGGTGAGCAAGGACGGCACGCACGCGATCGTCGCCGTGTTCGATGGCCGCGCGAGCGAGAACACCGCGGTGGGCCTCACGCGGCCGCAGTTCGCCCAGTGGATGATGGCGCACGGCGCCTACAACGCGATCGAGTTCGACTCCGGCGGATCTGCGGAGATGGTGGCCAGGCTGCCCGGCCAGCAGAAGGTGAGCGTGCTCAACTCCCCGTCCGACGGGGCCGAGCGGCCGGTCGCCAACGGGCTGTTCATCTACACGAACGAGACCTCCCCCGCTCCTGCTGCCACCGCAACCGTGAACAACGGCAATGCGATGGCGATTCTGCCCGGTGCCACCGAGCCGCTCAGCGCGTACGCCACCGACGCTGAGGGCAACCCGGCATCCGACCCGGTTCAGGTCACTGTGCAGCCGCCGAAACTGGCCACGGTCAGCGGCACCGGCAGTGACATGACGCTGACGGCAGGCTCGAAACCCGGCCGCGGCTACCTGACGGTCCAGGCGGGCAGCGTAACGTCGCAGGAACCGCTGACCGTCGCCGGCAGCCTGGCGAGTCTGAGCATGTCTCCCACACAGCCTGACCTCAACAACAACGACACCCAGCAGTTCTCATTGAGCGGAACCGCGGCAGGTGCCCCGGCAGGGGACTTCAAGAGCGGCCCGCTGACGATCAGCCCGCAGGACGCCACCTGGAGCGTTTCGCCGTCGTCGCTCGGCACCGTCAGCTCTGGCGGCTTGTTCACCGCCGCAGCAAGCGGCAACGGCCTCGCGACGGTCAGTGCGACGGCCGACGGCGTCACCGCCACCACCACGGTCGCGGTGGGCAGCTCGGCGACCATCGTCGACCCGATGACCGACGTGAGCAACTGGGGATTCAATACGACCAACGGCGCCACGGCGACGCTGTCGGAATCCACCAGCCAGACCGCGCAGCCCGGCGACACCGGGTCGATGGATGTCAGCTACTCGATCCCGAAGGCATCCGGGGTCTCGCAGGTGGTGTTCCACCCGACCAGCACGAACGTCACCATCGGCACCTCGGCTGACGGCGAGGCGCCAGACGCGATCGGCGTGTGGATTAAGGGCATCGGCGGCTCAGGAGGTACCCCGCTCGGCAAAGGGGTTCTGACCTTCGCAGAGCAATGGATTGAGATCAACGGGCAGACGGAGACCTTCTACCCGACTGCTGTCACCTACAACGGCTGGCAGCTCATCGTGGCGCCCATTCCGGCGGGCACGGAGTTCCCGCTCTCTATTGGCTTCCTCGACTTCCTGGTCATCAACCCGTCTCAGACGACCAGCGGCGACCTCTACGTGGCCGACCTGGAGGGGCTCTACTCGCCGCGGCAGCCCGTGACACCGAAATACACGGCAATACCAGACAACCCGTCATGGCTGCACTACACCGGTAACCCGGCGGCCTTCGGCCCCGGCGGGGTGACCGTCGCCGACTTCGACGACTCGCACCTGCAGTCCGGCGACCAGAAGTCGACCGGCTCGGTGGTCACCAACGACATCAACCAGGCCATCCAGGCGCTGCCGTCAGCTGCGGCGCCGAACATGCTGCAGGTGAACGGCGACCTGACCGACACCGGTTCAATAGCGGACACGGATTACGGCTACCAGGTGCTGCAATCATTCGGCCTGCCCTTCCACGACGCGGTGGGCAACCATGAGATCGGCCAGGGCGCCGATCCCGAGGACCAGAATTGGTCGTCGCTGTACGGGCCAACTCACTACACCTACACCGACGGCAACGCCGAGTTCATCGTCACCGACAGCGCGAACGGCGGGCTGCTCGCCTCTGACCCGTACCAGGTGCCCAGCGAGGAGCAGTATCAGTGGCTCGCGTCCCAGCTGACCGCGAGCACGTCGAAGGTCATCTTCCTGGTCACGCACATGCCGGCTTACGACCCGCACGCCGTGATGAACAGCCAGTTTGCCGACCGTTTCGAGGCCCGGATGTACGAACAGCTCGCGGCCACGTATCAGGCTACTCATCCGCAGGCGCACGTGATCTTGCTGTTCGGGCACGCGCGCGGCGTCGCTGAGCAGCTGCTGGATCCGCTGGGCAATCCCGATCCGAACGGGTTGCCGAACTTCACCGTCGCGGACGCCGGAGTGCCCGCGTACGCCACGGCGGACCAGGGTGGCTTCTACAACTACGCGCTGTTCCATGTGCTGCCGAGCGGGGACGTGCAGTTCGCCATCCAGCCGGTCCTGACCAGCATCGTCGTCACCGCGCCTGCCGCCAGCCTGCAGGTCGGCTCGACAGAGCAGCTAACCGCGACCGGTACCACGCCGGCCGGCGACGACCTGTCCCCGCTCCGGGTGCCGATCGCCGATCCGGCATCGCACGAGTGGTCAAGCAGCGACCCCAAGGTAGCTGACGTCGACCCATCGACCGGGCAGGTGACCGCCAATGCCGACGGGACCACGACGATCAGCGCGCTGTCCGGCGGCGTCACCGGCAGCATCACCATCACCGTTACCGGGTAAGGGCGGACTGACGAGCGGTCGGCCAGGGAGCAGGCCGCGTAGCGGGTGGGTTTTACGCTGCTAGGTAATGCATGGCGAAGGAGGGAACAAAGGTGTCGAATCTGGCACCGCTACTGGAGCGCAACAGGTCCTTCGCCAAGAGCGGCATCTGGCGCAACACGCCATCCCTGCCGTTCCTGCCGTTCACGGGGCTGTACATCATCACCTGCATCGACCCGCGTACCGATCCGGCGGACTTCCTCGGACTGGACTTCGGCGAGGCGATCGTCGGCCGGACCGTCGGCGGCCGCGTGACCGACGCTGTTATCCAGGACCTGTCCTATATTGGTTACCTCGTCGAGACAAAGGCACCCGAAGGCCCGTACTTCGAGGCGGCTGTCATCCACCACACCGACTGCGGCAGCCGGCTGCTGGAGGACCCGGAACTGCGGCACGGTTTCGCCCAGCGTTCCGGATACGACGAGCAGATGCTTGCACGCCTTCCGGCTACCGTCCCCGCTGAAACCGCCCGGGCCGACGTCGCCAAGATAACCGCCGCGCCGCAGATATCGCCCCTCATCACCGTCTCCGGCCATGTCTACGACACGGCGACCGGGCTGCTCACCACGGTCGTCGAGCCGTCTGCGCGCAGCGGGCGGGCGTTATCAGCGTGCTCCGTCTGACCGCGGTGCCCGGAGCGTGAATAGGCGGGATCGGTGGTTTCCATTTCTGGCACCTCGCAGGCTTATCGGCGGGCTGTCAGCTGGATGTCAGCGTGTTGCGATCGCGTGTCAGCGTGCTAGCGGCGGCGTATCGGCGCCGCCGCTGAGATAGCTACGGCGTTTCCGCGGGAACGCCTTGTGCAGGATTTCACAACGCGCTTCCGCGGAAACGCTCTCGAGCTGCGGGCTGCAGGGACAAGCGGTAGCCGGTCGGCTCGCGGCTGACGATGTCCCGGCTGACCGCGCTGCGGAGGCGGGAGGCGAGAGCCTGGACGGCGTTGCCAGCCACGGCGGGGCTGGTGTCTGCCCACAAGTCGGCCACGAGGGTGTCGACGGGAACAGCGCGGCCGGGACTGATGGCCAGGCGGATGAGAAGGCTGCGCAGGCGGGCGCCGCCGACCGGAACCGGTAGTCCCCGGCTATGCCGCACCTCGAGCGGGCCGAGTATGCCGATGCGCATGCCCATCGCCTCGCTTGCTTCTCTCGACAGTGCGCCGCCGTGACGAGCGGCACCTGGCACTCCAGCCTAACGAAACGCAGCGACAAGAGGCCTTGGCGACGATGCGGCCTAGCGCGTGCGGGCCGGCCAGCCGGACGCGCCGGCGAAGGTGGCGCGATCACCCTGGTCAACCTGTACCGCCAAACCGATACTTGAACGTACTTGTCGTACGTCAGCCCGCAGGGGGTATCCGATGGCGAACCTAGGCAACATCCTGGACCGGGCGGCGGCAGGTCAGCCGGACAGGACTGCGATCCGGCTGGATGACCTGTCGGTCAGCTACCGGCAACTCAGCGACGCCGCCCGGCGAGTGGCCGCCTTGCTGACATCGGCCGGCCTGGTCAGCGGCGACCGGGTAGGGCTGATGATGCCGAATATCCCGGCGTTCCCGGTGGCTTTCTACGGCGCGCTCACGGCCGGAATGGTCGTCGTGCCGATGAACCCCCTGCTGAAAGGCCGCGAGGTCGCCTATTACCTCGGCGACTCAGGGGCCAGGGTGTTGTTCGTGACGCGGGACTTCGCCGGCGAGGCAGCCAAGGGCGCGGCGGACGCCGGGACACAGGTGATCCAGGTGGATGACGCCGACCTCAGCGCCGTGCTGACTGGCCTCAGTGCTGACGTGGCCCCGGCCGACGCCGCCGACGGCGACAACGCGGTGATCCTTTACACGTCGGGGACGACCGGTCAGCCAAAGGGAGCGCAGCTCAGCCACGGCGGACTGACGCGGAACGCGCGGCTGACCGCGGAGACGCTGCTGCACAACTCTTCGCAGGACGTCATGATGGGCTGCCTGCCACTGTTCCATGTCTTCGGCCTGACCTGCGGGCTCAACGCGACTGTTACCGCGGGCGGCACGCTGACCCTGCTACCCAGGTTCGACCCCGGCAAGGCGCTGGAGATCATCGACCGGGACAAGGTGACGATCTTCGAAGGCGTGCCCACCATGTACGCGGCCATGCTGCACCACCCGGCTGCCGACGCGGCCAGGACCGCGTCGCTGCGGCTCTGCGTCTCGGGCGGCGCGGCGATGCCGGTGGAGATCCTGCGCGGCTTCGAGGAAAAGTTCGGCTGCATGATCCTGGAGGGCTACGGACTCTCGGAGACGTCTCCCGTCGCTTCGTTCAATCACCCGGACAGACCTCGCAAACCTGGCTCGGTCGGGACGCCGGTCGAGGGCGTGGAGATGCGGCTGATCAGTAACACCGGCGATCCGGTTCGCCACGGCGAGGTAGGCGAGATCGTCATCCGCGGTCACAACCTCATGACGGGCTACTGGGGCAAGCCGGAGGCGACCGCCGAGGCTATCCCGGATGGCTGGTTCCGCACCGGCGACCTGGCCCGTGTCGACGAGGATGGGTACTTCTTCATTGTTGACCGCAAGAAGGAGATGATCATTCGCGGGGGCTACAACGTGTACCCGCGAGAGGTCGAGGAGGCGCTGCACGAGCATCCGGCCGTCGCGGAGGTGGCCGTGGTCGGGATGGCGCACCGGGAACTCGGCGAGGAAGTCGGCGCGGCTGTCGCGCTGAAACCCGGCGCCGATGCGACCCCGGCCGAACTACAGCGGTTCGTCAAGGAACGGGTAGCCGCGTACAAGTATCCGCGGCGCGTCTGGCTCGTCGACAGCCTGCCGAAGGGCCCGACCGGCAAGATCCTGCGCCGGGAGGTTAAGCCGCCGGAGGACGAGCAATGAGCAGTGCGAATTCGAGCAGTGAGAATGTCCGGGCGGCCGCGTCGGCGCTCCCGGAGGTAGCCGGCGACCTCGCGGGCGCGCTCGACCTGCTGCTGGCGGACGGTGCGCTGGGGGTGCTGCGCAGGTTCCGGCCGGACGGCGCGGCGCTGCGGCTGGCTGCGAGCCTGGCCAGGAACCCGCAGGCGGTTGCGGGGCAGGCGGCGCTCCTTTGGACCGAGCTCGGCCGGGTCGCGACCGGTCGCTCGGAGGTCGCGCCGCAGCGCAAGGACCGCCGGTTCGCCGATCCGGCCTGGACGCACAACCCGGTGCTCAAGCGAGCCATGCAGGCGTATCTCGCGACCGCCCAGTCGGCCGAGCTCATGCTGGCTACGGCTGACCTGGACTGGCGGGACGGCGAGCGGCTGCGGTTCGTCCTGGCGAACGTGATCGCCGCCGCCTCGCCGAGCAACAACCCGCTGCTCAACCCGGCGGGACTCAAGGCGCTGGTAGATACCGGCGGGCTGTCAGCGGTCCGCGGACTGCGCGCGCTCGGGCGCGATCTAGCCACGGCACCGCGCGTTCCCGCCATGGTGGAGCCGGGGGCATTCGAGGTCGGCAAGGACCTGGCGGTCACGCCAGGCGCGGTCGTCTACCGGACCGAAATGTTCGAGCTGATCCAGTACACGCCGGTGACCGAGCGGGTCGGGAAGTTCCCGCTGCTGATCGTGCCGCCGATGATCAACAAGTACTACATCACCGACCTCGCGCCCGGACGGAGCATGTCTGAGTACCTGGTCGGCCAGGGTCACCAGGTCTTCGCGATCAGCTGGCGCAACCCCGACTACCGGCACAAGGACTGGAACCTCGACAGCTACGGCGCGGCGGTCGCCGGTGCGCTCGACGTGGTCCGTGCCATCACCAAAGCGGCCAAGGCCAGCATCTGCGCGCTGTGCTCCGGCGGCATAGTGTCCTCGATGGTCGCGGCGCACCTGAGCGCGGTCGGTCAGCTCGATACCGTGGCCAGCCTGTGCCTCGGCGTCACAGTCCTGGACCAGACCCGGGCGGGGACCGCGGGCGCGATGATGGACGAAGCCACCGCCACTGCCGCGATAGCGGCCTCCCGTGCCCGCGGCTACCTGGACGGCCGGACGCTGGCTGAGGTGTTCGCCTGGCTCAGGCCCGACGACCTGATCTGGAACTACTGGGTCAATAACTACCTGCAGGGCCGCCCGCCCCCGGCGTTCGACATCCTGTACTGGAACGCGGATACCACCAGGCTGCCTGCGGCCCTGCACCGTGATTTCATCCGGCTCGCACTGGACAACGCGCTGGTAAAGCCGGACGCTGCCGTCATGCTCGGCTCGCCGGTCGACTTGTCCAAGGTAGATACCGACGCGTACGTGGTGGCGGGCATCGCCGATCATCTGTGCCCGTGGCAATCGTGCTATCGCACCACTCAGCTGCTCGGCGGCGAGGTGACGTTCGTGCTCTCGACCAGTGGCCACATCGCCTCGATGGTCAACCCGCCGGATAATCCCAGGGCAACGTTCCAGGTCGCAGCGGAGAACCCGGCCGATCCGGGGCACTGGCTGGCCGCTGCCACGACCATGAGCGGCAGCTGGTGGCCGCACTACTCAGCGTGGCTTGCGGAGCGCAGCGGCGGGACGAAGCGGAGCAAGCTGAAGCCGGGCAGCAAGGACTTCGGGGCGCTCTGCCCGGCACCGGGAACCTATGTCCATGACAGATAGCGCGACGGCGACCGCAAACAGCGGCATCAGGACCGTCGCGATCGGCGGCCAGCTGGTGCGCATCGCAGTGCGGCCCGGCAGGCGGCGCTGGCGAGGCAAGCCCGCCTCGGCGACTCCGCTGCTGCTCATCAACGGTATCGGCGCCAGCCTGGAGCTCCTGGAGCCGTTCGTCGACGAGCTGGACCCGGCGCTCGAAGTCATCCGTTTCGACGTGCCCGGAGTCGGCGGGTCGCCGCTGCCAGCTACGCCTTACCGGTTCACGGGCTTGTGCAGGCTCATCAGCCAGCTGCTCGCCGAGCTCGGGCATGACAGCGCGGACGTGCTCGGCATCTCGTGGGGTGGCGCGGTCGCGCAGCATTTCGCCGCCTTCCAGCGCTCGCACTGCCGCAAGCTCGTGCTGGTTAGCACAGCAACCGGCATGATCATGGTCCCGGCAGCACCGTCCGTGCTCGCCCGGATGGCAACGCCGCGGCGGTATACCGACCGGGGCTACCTGGCCAGCGTCGCCGGAGAGTTGTACGGCGGGAGCGCCCGGACCGATCCGGCCTCGGTGACCGCGGCCATGAACGCGCACAACCGGGTCGGCTCGGCGCGCGGCTACCTCTATCAGCTGGGCGCTGGCCTCGGCTGGACCAGCGTGCCGTTCCTGCCGTTGCTCAGGCAGCCGACGCTTGTCTTGTCGGGCGACGACGATCCGATCATCCCGCTGGCCAACGCCCGGCTGATGCGCAAGCTGATACCTGGCGCGCAATTGCACGTTTTTCACGGCGGGCATCTGGGCCTCGTCACCGAGGCTCCGCAGCTCGCGCCTGTGGTCAGCCAATTCCTGGCCACGCCGGTACCGCCGGAAAAGTAAGGAGAGACCTGCGATGGAGCCGCTCCTCGACGCGGATTTCTACGCTCTCGAGCAGTTGCTTGACCCGCCCGAGCGCGACCAACTGCTGGCCGTTCGCGCGTTCATGGAAAAGTCGGTCGCTCCGGTCATCAACCACTACTGGACCCGAGAGGAATTCCCGCACGATCTCGTGCCCGGTCTGGCCGCCCTCGGTATCGCCGGCCTGGCGTGCGACGGCTACGACTGTCCGGGCGGCAGCAGCTTGCTGGACGGCATGATCGCCCTCGAACTGGCGAGGGTCGATCCGTCGATCGCCACGTTCATGGGGGTGCACGGCGGGCTGGCGATGGGATCCATCTACCTGTGCGGCTCGGAAGAGCAGAAGCAGCGCTGGCTGCCGCCCATGGCCAGGATGGAGAAGATCGGCGCGTTCGCGCTGACCGAGCCGGACGTCGGCTCGGGTGCGGCCGGCGGCCTGACGACCACTGCCCAGCGCGACGGCGACGTCTGGGTGCTGAACGGCCAGAAGAAGTGGATCGGCAACGCCACCTTCGCGGACTACGTCGTCGTCTGGGCCCGCGACGTCGCAGATAACCAGGTCAAGGGCTTCGTCGTGGAGACGCCTGCCGAGGGATTCAGCCCAGTCAAAATGCGCCACAAGATCGCGCTGCGCGTCGTGCAGAACGCCGAGATCACCCTGGACAACGTCCGCGTGCCGGAGCGGGACAGGCTGCAACTGGCCGGTTCGTTTCGCGACACCGCGCAGGTGCTGAGGCTCACCAGGGCCGGAGTGGCATGGATGGCGACCGGCTGCGCGCGCGGCGCCTACGAGCACGCGCTGGCGTACGCGAAAGAGCGGATGCAGTTCGGGCGGCCGATCGGCGGCTTCCAGCTAGTGCAGGACCTGCTCGTGCGCATGCTGTCGAACGTGACAGCGTCGGCTTGCCTGTGCATGCGGCTGTCCCAGCTGCAGCAGCAAGGGCAAGCCAAGGACCACCATTCGGCGCTGGCGAAAGCGTTCTGCACCGTCCGGATGCGCGAAACCGTCGGGTGGGCCCGCGAACTGCTCGGCGGCAACGGCATCCTGCTGGACAACCAGGTCGGCAGGTTCGTGGCCGATGCCGAGGCCATCTACTCCTACGAGGGCACCCGGGAGATCAACACCCTCATCGTCGGGCGGGCGATCACCGGCATCGGCGCGTTCGTCTAACTGCTGTTTCCTGACCGGCGTTATCTGACCGGGTCGAGCCGCACCAGCAAGCCGCCGCCAAAGAAGAGGGACTCCACCGTCCCGTCCGGTCGCCGCCCGAACTGCACCGGCTCGCCCGAGGGGCGGTAACCCGCCGCGGCGACGAAGGCGCCCGGCTCGGCCGCCCTGTCGAGCGGGATCTTCTCGCCCGGCTCCGAAGTGTCCACCAGAGTCAGCTTGCCGTCCCGCCACTCGACCTTGATGAGGAAACTCATATCCGGCGGCGCATAGAAACCGAGCAGCGCGGCCATGTCTGGCGGCATCGCGGCCGGGAGGCGCAGCTCCGGAGCGGCTGCCTTCACCAGGTCGCGGCCAGCCGCGGCCAGGCTCATCGCCAGGC
This sequence comes from Streptosporangiaceae bacterium, assembly GCA_036488155.1. Taxonomy (GTDB): domain Bacteria; phylum Actinomycetota; class Actinomycetes; order Streptosporangiales; family Streptosporangiaceae; genus JAJYUU01. Next base: position 24,066 of record DASXIA010000391.1, read on the forward strand.
CCGAGGCGTCAGCGACCCCGTTCAGCAACACGATCGCGCCGACCCGGCTGCCCCGGTCGAAGCATGCATTCGAGGTGAACCCCGGCAGCCCGCCGGAGTGCTGAACCCAGGTCACGTTGTCCTTGCGGACCGAATACCAGGTGATACCCCAGGCGCTCGACCAGTCCTCGTCGCTGAGATACCTCGGCTTGTGCATCTCCCGCCGGGTCGCGCTGGCCAGCACGTCCGCGCTCGCGCCGGCCTCGCTCGTGTCACCGGCCGCATCTGGGTGCGCGGCCAGCTGGAAGGACAGCCACCTGGCGAGGTCTTCGACCGTCGACCAGAGCCCGCCCTCCGCCCAAACCGGCGGCATGCCGGGCGCGACCGCGAGCTCGTCGGAGAACGCGCGGCCCGCATAGCCGGTCGCCCGGCGACCGTCCAGTTCATGACTCAGCGGCTCGAATCCGGTCGACGACATCGATAGCGGCGTCAGGATGCGGTCAGCGACGTACTGCGGGTAGCTGATTCCGCTCGCCCGCTGCACGATCTCGCCCAGCAGCTGGTAGCCGAGGTTGCAGTACTTGGTCTGGGTGTTCGGCGGCACGGCAGCAAAGATCTCAGCCACCCGTTCCAGGTTGCGCGCGGCAAGTCCCTCGTAGCGTGGCTCCGCAGCCAGGAAGTCCGTCCCCGGCGGCTCGCTGACAAGCCCAGACTCATGCGACAGCAGGCGCCGGATCGTGACCGCGCCGATGCCTGCGGGACTCGCGCTGTCCGACAGCTCAGGTATCCACTTCACCACCGGATCATCAAGGTCGAGCAGGCCAGCATCGCGCAGTTGCATGACCGCCGTTCCGGTGAAGGTCTTGGTAATGGACGCGATCCGGTACAGCACATCAGGACCAGCGGCCCGGCTGTCGGTGATATCGGCGAACCCGGCGCCGCCTGACCAGACCAGCTCACCGCCATGGACGACGCCGGCTGCCGCGCCGTACAGCCGGTTTTCCCGGACGAACGAAGCCACCTTGGTCTCGAAATCCTGCGCGCCAGCTGACACTGGTCCGGCCACTATCCCGCTCCTGTTCGCCTCGACAAGCTTTGGTCGTCACCACCCGGCTTATCACATCGATGCGGACCAGCCCAGGTGCCTGTCAGGCCCCGGAGTTTCGTGATCATGATCCTCGTCAGGCGGGCGTGCCGACGCGGTCACTGGCCGGTGCCCGGTCATTGGCGCCGGAACTAGCCATGGACCGCAAGTAGCGTGCGGCGGACACTGACACGACGCAGATGCCGAGTGCGATCACCCGGACAGTGCCCTCGCTCGGCCACGGCCACAAGTGGGTCAGCTGAAGCCGCAGGGTCACGCTGTGCGTCACGACGTTCAGCGACAAATACGTGACCAGAGCGGTGGTGAGGAGGGCAGCCGTCTCGGCGATCGCCTGGACGGCGTGCGCCGACGCGGGCCGGCTGACGGGTCGCCACGCGATGGCGCCGGCCGAAGTCCGTCGCAGGCGCAGGTACTTGCTAGCGGCCAGGCTGACGGCGGCGAGCGCGAACGCGATCACGCCCGTCGTGTCCGTGCGCAGCCACGGGAGCACCGGCCAGTACGGGCTGGCCAGTGACGCCCCGCCGAAGGTGGCTACCAGGCACGTGGTTGCCCAGCACAGCACGCTGGTGTAACCAATCCCGAACGCGGCAGCTTCGGCCGCGAGCCGCCGGTTGTTCCGGTCAGTCATCCGCATGCTGATCACTGTAGGCGGCTGGCAGCAGGCGGCCCGCCAGGATGCCGGCCGACGCCCGCGATCTCGCGCTTGACCACGCCGACCCGGTCAGCTAGCGGGCCCGGGGCCACCTCGATCAGGCGGAAACCCAGCTCACGGTAGGTCTCCTCATGCACTTTCTCGAAGGCCACGGCGTCCGCCGGGCTGATCCGCCGGGCGGCCGTCGGCGTGACGAAGCCCTGGCCCCGGACGAAGAACACCGCCTCGCCATATCGCCGCGCCGCCACGGCGCGGTCTACCTCGGCAGCCAGCATCGGCGACACCGGTTGGCCAAGGAAGCGGCACAACGCGAGCGTGCAGATCGGCGAGCGGTCGAAGAACACCGTCGCCAGGCCGTGGGCCGCGGCCGCTCGCTGCTCGCGGCGCAGTTGCAGCGCCACGATCCGGTCAGCGAACCCCGGGATCGCCCACGGCTCAGCCTGCCGGTGAGCATGGGCAAGTGCGATGACGTCCGTTGCGGCTTCCTCGACCACCGGGAAACCGTCCTGCTCGAGCTGGCGCAGGATCGCGGTCTTTCCCGAGCCAGGTGCGCCTGTGAGCACGTACCAGGGCATGCCAGAAGGCCTTTCTTTCCAAGGGGGAACGCGCAGTTGCAGATTGATGTAGCCAGCCAGCTACGCGGCGGGATCGGCGGGCGGTCATGCCAGCGCCGACGCTGACGACTGCAGCCCTCTAATGCTGCCGTAATAAAACATTTATCCAAACACAAATGAGTCTCTGCTACGGTCGCCGCTTGGGGCCGCTTCGTTGCGCGGCAAGGTTGCCGCCTGTTCGGAGGAGGCTAGGCATGCGGCTGACGCATCTGCCAGCAGCACGTGCTCGATCCAGGACACATTCCGTTTTGCTCGTCACGAGCACTGCGGCAGCGCTCGTGCTGGGGCAGGGAGCCGCGGCCCTGGCCGCGCCTTCGGCATCGCAGCCCGACCAGCAGAAGCCGCTGACGGCGGTACAAGCTGCACAGCTGTCGACCCATGTCGATCAGCACGTCATCGTCTTGATGAAGGACCAGCCCGCCGCGTCCCGGATGAAGTCGGCGATGTCGGCACGGTCGGCCGCCATCTCCTCGAGTCAGCGGCCGTTGCTCAGCGAGTTGACGCAGGTACACGCCACACACGTCATCAGCTACCGGCTGGCCAACGCCTTTGCGGCCACCGTGTCAGCCGGCGAGGAAGCGCGCCTGAAGGCCAATCCCAGCGTGGCGCAGGTGATCCCGGATGCGACCATCCAGGGCCCGGCCAGTAACCTCTCGGGTTCCACCGCATCGGCCAAGAAGCCAAAGCGCATCAAGCCAATCGCGGGAGCTTGCCGGCCGCATGGCAAGGCTCAGCTTGAGCCCGAAGGGCTCTCGCTGACCGGCGTCGCGTCGAGCAACCCGAAGGCCAAGACTGCCCGGTCCCTCGGCATCACCGGCGCGGGCGAGACTGTCGCCTATATCGCCGACGGGATCGACCCGAACAACGTCAACTTCATCCGCAAGAACGGCAAGTCCGCCATCACCGTCTACCGCGACTTCACCGGCGACGGAACTCACGTGGCCAGTGGCGCCGGAGGCGAGGCCTTCGGCGACGCGAACGCGATCGGCGGCCAAGGCCGGCACACCTACAACGTGCAGAACTTCAGCTTCCAGGGGCTGACCCAGAAATGCAACGTCCGGATTGAGGGCGTCGCGCCGGGCGCCAACATCGAGGCCCTTCGGGTATTCGGCCTCAACAACTCCACCACGACGTCCGCGTTCCTGGACGCCATCAACTTCGCCACCGTCGTCGACCCGGTCAACGTGATCAACGAGTCCTTCGGCGAAAACGGCTTCCCCGACACCAGCGCCGACGCGCTCAAGATGTTCGACGACGCGGCGGTGGCGGCCGGCATCACGGTCGTGGTCTCTTCTGGCGACTCGGCACCGACCAGCACGATCGGCTCCCCGGCTACCGACCCCAGCGTCATCTCCGCCGCGGCGACCACCGACCTGCGGTCGTACGCGATGACCAACTACGGCCAGGCCGACATGTTTGCCAAGGGATGGCTGAACAACAGCGTCGCGCCGTTCAGCTCGGGCGGATTCGACGCCTTGGGCAACACTGTCGACGTTGCTGCCCCTGGTGACTCGAGTTTCGCCTCCTGCTCGACCAACCTGACGAACTTCCCGGACTGCGCGAGCTTCGGCGGCAAGGCGCAGGGCATCGAGCTGTTCGGCGGCACCAGCGAGTCCTCGCCATGGACGGCTGGCATCGCAGCGCTGATCGACCAGGCCTACAAGAAGACTCACAGCGGGGCCTCCCCCTCGCCGGCGCTGGTGAAGCAGATCGTCATGAGCACGGCCACCAATCTCGGCGCACCGGCCTACGAGCAGGGCTCCGGACTCGTGAACGCCTACCAGGCGGTCAAGATGGCCGAGTCCGTCGGCTTGTCGCACCGCACCGGCAGCACGCTGCTGACTACTGTCACCAAGGTGAGCCCGGCCAACCCGACTCCGCGGCAGGGCCAGATCAACGGACTCGGCAGCCCCGCCACCCCGGTCGTAGCGGCGGTGCAAGTGACGAACACCGGATCGAGCCGGCAAACCGTGCACCTCTCCGGCCAGACACTCGGCAACTCGACCAGCGTCCAGCACAAGACTGTCACTCTCAGCAATGCTCACAGCAAGAAGTTCACCGACGCGTTCGGGTTCGCAAATAACTACGGCGAGACCCACTTCACTGTCCGGCCGGGCCAGGATCGGCTCAACGCGTCGATCGCTTACCCGGCGCGGTCGCTGAACTTCACCGCGGCGGTCCGGTTCGACCTGATCAACCCTAAGGGCAAGCTAGCCATTCAGTCCGAACCGCAGGGCACGAGTAACTTCACCCCGGCTGACGTGCTCCACCCGATGGCGGGCCGCTGGACTGCTGTCATCTTCGACATGACAGGCGGCAAGGAAGGCGGCACGCAGGGCAAGATCCACTTCACCGTGAGCACGCAGAGGCTGGTCTCCTTCGGGCACGTCAGCCCGTCAGTCCTGCACCTCGCACCGGGCGCTAGCAGCCCCTTTACGTTCACCGTAAAGACGCCGGGCAGCGCTGGCGACATCGCGGGCTCGGTCAGGGTGAACTCCGGCTCCATCCCGGTGACCCTGCGCAGCATGGTCAACCTGGGCGCCGGCGGTCATTTCAGCGGCACGCTGACCGGTGGCAACGGGCGCGACGGCCTGCCGGGTAACGGCCAGATCAACTACTACGAGTTCAACGTCCCGGCCGGCTCGCCTGCGCCCAACGTGTCCGCGTCGGTCAACCTGACCAATGACGGGCAGCGGCAGATCAACGCCTACCTGGTCGACCCGGCCGGTGAGATCGCCGGCTTCGGCTCCAACTACCGGCTGTCCAGCGTGACGTCCAGCGGCGAGGGGTTCTCGACTGGCCTGCACATGGATGTCTATGCGGCTAACGCGATACCCGGCACGTGGACGCTGGTGGTGGACTTCAACGATCCCGCGCTGGCCACGCCCAGCACCGGAAACGAAACGTCCCAGCACTACACCGGGCAGATCACGCTGAGTTCCCTGGTGAGTGCGTCGGCCTCCACGTTGCCGGACAGCGCGAGCACGACACTGTCGAGTCCTGTCACCGTGCCGGTGACGATTACCAACCACGGCAGTGCGACGGAGGACTTCTTCCTCGACCCGCGGCTGGACTCCACGACGTCGTACCCGCTGCTTGACGCAACTGGCGCAGCCACCACGACGGTGCCGGTGCCGCTGCCAGCAGGTGACAGCGGGCTTGCCTGGCTGGTGCCTACTGAGACCAGTGAGCTCGGCGCGCAAGGCTCGTCTAGTGTCCCGCTGACATTCGACCTCGGCGAGTTCGCCGACAACGCGGATCCGGACATCGCGTCGTACACTCCCGGCAGCACCGCGGGATCGACCACGCCCTCGCTGACCGTGTCCGCGGGCACTGGATCCCTGTCGCCAGGCCTGTGGGCGGGAGCTCCGGCGCCGCCGGCCACGAACGGGTTCGTCACGCCAGCCAGCACCACCGGCACGGCGAACTTCACGCTCAACGCGACGACGCAGGCGTTCGACCTGGGCGCGCTCCCCGACCAGGGCGATTTCTGGTACGGCGAGGTCGGCTTCAGCTCGCCACCAGCCCTGCCGAACTTCAACCCGACGTTCTCTATTGCGCCGGGCAAGAGCCGCGTCGTCAACCTCACGATCACGCCGTCGCAGGATGGCTCAGCCGGCACTGTGGTGTCCGGCACCCTGTATGTCGACGTCTTCGCCGCCTTCAACCAGATTCAGGTAGGCGGGCTTACCGGCTCCGACGTGGTGGGCATCCCCTACAAGTACACGATCGGGTAGCAAGGACTCGGCAAATTAACAGCCGCCGGGCGG
>DASXIA010000393.1:0-23369 GCA_036488155.1 Streptosporangiaceae bacterium
GCTGCTTACGCGGCCACGGCTACGGCAGCCTCTCTCTGCCGAGCACGCCGCAACACCTCTTTCCGCGGGCGCGATGAGTTCCGATCCCACCGCCGGTATGTATTGACGAGTTCGCCGGAATACCCCGGCAGGACCGATCACAAGGGAGAATCCGATGTCAGACAGTCGTGCGGAAGACCAGGCCGCCATCCAGGCCGTGCTGGTTGACTCCTACAAGGCGTGGGAGGCTGGCGACGCCGACGGAATGGTGGCCAACTACACCGCGGACGCGACCGCCATCATGACTGGCTCGCTCCGCGACAGCCGTGACGTCATCCGCGAGAACATGGCCCTGGCCTTCGGGGGTCCGCTGAAGGGCAGCTCGACCTACAACAAGCAGCTCAGCCTGCGCTTCGTCGGCAGGGACGCCGCGATCGTCGTCAGCGAGTCCGGCATCCTGTTCGCCGGCGAGACCGAGGTTCCGGACACGGGTAAGGTGAACGCGACCTGGGTTTTCGAAAAGCGGGACGGCCAGTGGCTGATCGCCGCGTATCACAACAGCCCGGTGCTGGTGCCAGGGCGGTGAACCCTTTCCTGTAACCGGGCAGTGGCCGTGTGTAGTGGCGCAGAGCGTCAGACGTCGCTGGGCCCGATACTCGAGTCCTGCCGTTGAACGGCGTGCAGCCCCTGGTAGAAGTAGGCCTCGACGAGAGACCAACTTCACCGGGGCTGCACGTGCCCGGTGGGGTCGGGTCTTGATCGGAGCAGAGAAGGGGCGTGGGCGTGACGACGAAGGTCGATGACTTCGATCGCCTGGTCGAACCGTTCCGGACGGAGCTGCTGGCGTACTGCTACCGGATGCTCGGCTCGGCTCACGACGCAGAGGACTTGGTCCAGGACACCTACCTGAGGGCGTGGCGGGCGCGGGAGCAGTACGACGAGACTCGCAGCTCACTGCGCACGTGGCTCTACCGGATCGCGACGAACGCCTGCCTGACCGCCCTGGAGGTCCGCGGCCGCCGACCGCTGCCGGCGGGTCTGGTGGCGGCGTCGGACCCGCTCGGGCCGCTCGTCCGGGCGGAGGTCGCCTGGCTCCAGCCCTTGCCGGACTCGTTGCTGGGCGCGGGCGATCCGGCTGGTGCCGTGATCGACCGCAGCAGCCTGCGCTTGGCGTTCGCTTCCGCTCTGCAGCACCTGTCGGCACGGCAGCGTGGCGCCCTGATTCTGCGTGACGTGCTCGCCTTCTCCGCGTCCGAGGCAGCGGAAATTCTCGGCACTACCGTCGTATCGGTGAACAGTTCCCTGCAGCGGGCGCGTACCCGAGTGAAGGAAGTCGGGGTCCGGCAGGAACCTCTCAGCGAGCCGTCCGCCGCCGAGCAGCGCGCCTGGGTCGATCGCTACATGAAGGCGTTCGAGCACGCCGACGTCGAGGGTCTCAAGCGGCTGCTCACCGAGGACGTGCTCATGGAGATGCCGCCGATGCTCAACTGGTTCGCCGGCCCCGGCAACTACGGCCTGTTCATGGAGTGGGTCTTCGGCCACGCCGGGACGGACTGGTTCCTGAAGGCGGTCACGGCCAACGGCCAGCCAGGGTTCGCCGCCTACCGGCGCGTCGGTGACGGATACGAGCTGCACACGGTCCAGATCTTCACCGTCACAGCCGAGGGCATCAGCCGGAATTCGGTGTTCCAGGACTCCGAGGTCTTCGCGTCTTTCGGCCTGCCGGACCGACTCGACGCGCAGGGACGCGGTCTGTCACATTGACTGCGGCCGGCTCGGTCTGCGTTCCCCTACGTAGCGGCGCGGCGCGCACAGCGGCCGCCGACCGTGTCCCCTGGATCTCGGTGACCCTCACCGCTTTCTGCCCCCCAGAACGCCGGTGAGGATCGCGATGTCAGCGGCATCTGCCGAGTTCAACTGCTCACTCAGCAAGTGTTCCGACAGTGGTCGCTGTGCCGCGACATTGGCAGCTAGCTCTGCCGAGAGCCCGGTATTAGTCAGGCACTGCACAGCCTGGTTGGCCGGCAGGGCGTTGAACCAACGGTAGCCAGCCGCGCGGCGCGCGTCCTGGTCAATTGCTCCGATCAGCCTGACCCGGGATAGGCCGCCGTCGGGAAACGCGTCCAGTCGTACCACCGTGAGCGGATCACTGGTCGCTATGTCCCAAGCATGCCTGGTATCGGGCTGCAGCCGGGTCCTGTCAAGCAGCGGCAGCCATGCAACAGAGTCCTGCTCGGGCGGCATATCCGTCACGCATCCATGCAGCGCGATCGCCGCTGAGGCGTTGTACCTGAAATGCGCCGTGTCGATGATCACTCGCCGCACGCACCCGGCGAAGGCCAGCCGGAACACTACGAAATCGTGACCGGCATCGCGGCGTCGCTGCGTTTCCCATCCCTCGCCCATGGTGCGCGCGCGATCAGGACGGTTGAGGTTGCTGGCCGAGGTGTAGAAGTCATCGCTGCTCGCAATGACCGCTCCCCCGTACTCCTGGCTAGCGAGGTCTATGGTCACCTGCTCGAGGCCGCGCGGGTCTGGGACAACCTCGCCGTACACGCGGAGCCTGGCGATGCCGCCATCGGGATAAGCGGACAGCCTGATGTGGGTGAACCGCCGCCGGTCCGTCACGTCGAAGATGTTGTGGCTGTCGCCGGTAACCGCCGCGGGAGCCACGATCGTCTCCCAGCAGGCCGACGGGCCGCCAAGCTCAGCCGGGCTGGGGTAGCCCTCATGTCCGCACGCCTCGACGCTGACCGCCTGCGGGTAGTTCCCTGTGAAGAAGCTGGTGTCGACGTCAACCGAGGTGATAATTCCCGCGGCTCCGAGCCGGATTATCGCCCAGTCATGGCCGCCGTCGCGGCGGCGCCTGGTCTCCCAGCCGTCAACTATCTCGCCGCGGTTCCCGTAGTGCCCCGGCTCGAAGGCAGCGGAGGCAGGCGTCAGAAGGTTCTCCTTATCGCCGAACGACTCATCGCTCGCCGACATGACACTGGCGCCGAGCCAGCGCGAGGCAAGATCGACGGCCGGCGTCATGAACGGCTGCCCGCAGGTTGCGACAATGGCCAGCCGGTGATCACCTTCGGCTCTGGTGCGGCGTACGTGCAGAGCTTGCTGGTCTTCAGACCCAGGCCGACGACGGCTTCAGCGAGGCGGACCGCCGCGCCTATCCCATCCACGACGGGAACGCCCAGTTCGGCGTTAATGGCCTCCTCCAGGCCGGTCATGCCCGCACAGCCCAGGCAGATGGCTTCGGCGCGGTCGTGCGTGACGGCGATCCTCGCCTCTTCAACGATGCCGCGAATCGCGCCCTCCGGATCGGCATCGATGTCCAGGGTGCTCATGCCGCTGGCGCGCACAGATGCACAGCGCTCGGCCAACCCGGCCAGCCTGAGCCGGTCCTCGATCGCCGACACCGAGCGCTGCAGCGTTGTCACGACGGAGTAGCTTCGCGCGACGAGCATGGCCGCATACGCCGAAGCTTCGCAGATCTCGATGACCGGCTGCTCGATCAGCTCTTGCAGGCCGTCGCGCCCGTGCTCGCCGAAGCCGGCGAGCACGACGGCGTCGTAAGGATCGTCGTAGGCCAGGACCCGGTCCATGACTCCCACGGCTGACAGGTAGCTCTCGAAGTTGCAGTCCACCGCCTCCGGGCCGAAAAACGGGCGCAGCGTAACGGTCTGCGTGCCAGGCGAGGCATATTTCCTCGCACCCGCGGCGATGACCTCCGTCATCGACTCGCTGGTATTGACGTTCACCAGGATGATCTTCATGAGCTACTCCTGTCCGGTGTCCGAACGCCTGACGCGGACGCACCCGGGCCCGGCGGCCTGCTGAGCAGGCGTCCGTTCGGCTGGCCGGATTCGACCAGCTGACCGCGCAAGAACGTGGCCCGCACCACTCCGTTCAGCTTCCGGCCGGTGTAGGGAGTGGTGGTCGCGTGCTTGTGACGAAGCTGACCCGGCTCGACCACGAACGACTCGTCGGGCGCCAGTACGCAGAAGTCGGCGTCGTAGCCAGGGGCAATCCGGCCCTTGCCCGTCAGTCCGGCAAGACGGGCAGGCGCGGCGGACATCCAGGCTGCGAGCTGTCCGAGCCCGATGCCGCGGCGACGGGCCTGCGTCCAGATCAGCGGGAGGCCGAGCTGAAGCGAGGAGATGCCGCCCCACGCCGAGCCCATATCACCGGTATCGATTGCCTTCATTTCTGGCGTGCACGGCGAGTGATCAGACACGATCATGGAGAGGGTCTGATCAGAGAGCCCAGCCCAGAGCAGTTCACGGTTCGACGCCTCGCGCACTGGCGGGCAGCACTTAGCGGTGGTGTCGCCGTCGCGGATCTCCTCGGCGGCCAGGGTCAGATAGTGCGGGCAGGTCTCGGCAGTGACCCGGACTCCCTCGCGCTGGGCAGATGCGATCATCGCAATCGCGTCCGAACTGGAGAGGTGGACGATGTGCGCGTGCCCGCCGGTCACCCGGGCTGCCTCGATGACCTGGGCGATGGCCAGATTCTCCAGGCCGCGCGGATGCCCTGCCAGATAACGGGCATAGCTGCTTCCGGGGCCGCTGCCGACCTCGCACTTCGCCTGCGCTCGTTCGAGCGCGGCGGCAGCCTCAGCGCTCTCGGCGTGCACCAGCAAGGGAAGGCCGAGGCCGGCCAGTGCATCCAGTGCCGTGGTCATCTGGCCGGTCGTTACGGGCGGGAAGTCCGCCGAGCCGGAATCCGCCAGGAAGCACTTGAACCCGGTGACACCCGCTCTGGCCATTGAGTTGAGTTCTCCGGCGTTTCCGGGAACGACGCCGCCCCAGAACGCCACGTCGACATGACACTGGCCGGCCGCTGCATCTCGCTTCACCGCGAGAGCGGCCGCGCTGACCGTGGTCGGGACGCTGTCGAGCGGCATATCAACGAGCGTTGTGATGCCGCCGGCCGCAGCAGCCCTGGTCGCGGTGGAGAAGCCTTCCCACTCTGTATTTCCCGGCTCGCACACATGGACGTGCGAGTCGACGAGACCTGGCATGAGCACGACGTCCGCGTCGAGGTCCAGCACCTTCCGGCCTGCCAGGCTCGAGGTATCGAGTGGCTCCACCGCGGTGATCTGGCCCTGCGTCACCGCAATCGCCAATGGCCGCTCTGCCCCGCGAGCAGTGCCGGTGACAGCGCGGGCTGCCCTGATCAGCAGGTCTGCGGTCATGACGCTCAGCCGCCGGTGCTCACAGCTAGCTATCCGCGCGGGCTGGCGGTGCGGCGCCGGTGCGAGTGGTTCTGCACGATGTGCGAAACGGCGAGCTGCGGGTCCGCGCAGATTGTCACTAGCGCGAGGTCCCGTTCATTAATGACGAGGTGCGCCGCTAGCGACTCCACAATGGGCGGCCAGCCCGCGCCAACGAAGACAAGGTCAGGCACGGCGGGCTCGGTCTGCAGCGCAGCCCAGACGACAGCGGCCTCGGACAGCGTGCCGATGCCTCCGTCCAGGACCACGACAGCATCGGCGGCCAGCAGGTGCGCCAGCCGCTCGGGGTAGGTGTCAGACCACCGCAGCTCGTGGTTCCATTCGTTGGGCTGCAATTCGGTCCAGCCAGACATGGGCAGGCCGATGACTTGCCCACCGGCCTCGGCCGCTGCGCGCGAGGCCACGGCCATCAGGCCGCCGTAGCCTCCCGTCATGATGGCCCAGCCCCTGGCCGCGATGGCCGCGCCAATCTGCTCCGCGACCGCGCAGCGCGGGTCGGGCGGCGAGAGCCGGGCAGAGCCGATGACCGCAACAGTCAGTTCCGATGGCGCCGTGCCAGGCTGGACCGCCCGCACACCGCCGGTTTTGGCTTCAGGACCGAGCCGCTCAGCCGGCGACGAGCTGGTAACCACGCACGCCCTTCTTCCCGGACAACGTGATGATGGCGCCGCGCAGGACGCCTTCTGAATACTCACTCCCCGGATTGATCGCCAGGGTGCGGCCGATCCTTGCCTCCCCGCGTGACTCGTGGATGTGCCCGTGCAGGCTCAGCATGGGCTGGTACTTCTCCAGCGCTGCGCGCACCGCGGTCGAGCCGACCCCGGAGATCACCGGCATGCCACCCTTCATGATCGGCCGGAACTGCGGGTCCAGCAGGACGGCCTGGTCTATCGGAGTGTCCCGAGGCGGCACGTGGAAATTGAAGATCACCCTGTCGGTGTTGCCGAGTGCCTCCGCCTGTGCGCCGATGTATGCGGCAAGTTCGTCCTCGGGCAGTTCCCGCGGTGAATCCCAGGGCGTCTTGTTTGAGTAACCGACGCTAATCATCGTCATCCCGTCACCCAGATCAACCAGCGTCTCCTCCGGGTTGATCACGAGCGCCGAGGAACGCAGGATGTCGTCCACGAAGGCAGGGTCGTCGTTGCCTGGCGCGAAGAAGCACCGCACGCCAGTGCCCGCCAGCCTGTCCTCGGCCAGTTCCAGCCATCGACCGAGCGTCTCCTGCATCAGCTTGGCGAAAAGGCGCGTTACCGCATCAGGATCAGCGTTGAGCCGCTCCGCCTCCTCCGGCGTCGTCTCGTAGGCGTAATATCCGGCGTCGGTGATCGTCTTGCGGAGCTTCACCACTCCGTCATCGGTGACCTCGAGCTTCCGCCCGTACAAGGTGGCGGTGTGCAGGCCCTGGCCCCGGTCGACGATCGGCACGATCATCTTGCCGGTGATGTCGCCGCCCATGATGATCGTGTCGCAGCCGTAGAACTTGCCCGCGTTCAGGAACTTGCGCAGGCACACCTCGGAGCCGTGGATATCAGTAGCGAAGTAGATCTTGCGGTCAGCCATGACGGGTGCCTGCGACTTCCTCAGGGAGCTCGTACCAGGGCGAGTGGCGTCCGAGACGAGCACGTGCTTTCCAGCGCAACGATTTGCCCGCTTGATCAATAGCCTGCTGGATCGCCCCAGCTCGCGAGGTAACGACGCCGCAGTCCCGGTCGTCGAGCTTGTCCGGAGCGAATGCCACAGCTTTGGCCAGGTTGTCGCTCAGCGTCGTGTACCAGCCCCAGTCGGTGCTGGTAACTGCGCAGAGCCTGTCAAGCGATAGCTCGTCCATCCCTGGCTGGTCTTCGCGACCCACGGCGTGATTCCGCAACAACTGCAGCGCGTCAATCAGGTCCTTGGCGTTGACCTCGACGATCTGCAGTTTGGTCAGCAACAGGTCGGCGATGCACAGGGTGTCGGGCAGCATGGTCAGTCGGCTGGACAGCTCAAGCGTGTGGCACATCGCGAAGGAACCGACGAACACATCAAGCTGCCGGTCATTCGCCTGGTCGTAAAACAGCAACCGCCGGTCGCCGTGCAGTGCGTTGAAGCGCTCGTTCGGCACATAACCCAGCTGGAGCAGCGCACCCTTAGCCGCAGCGCCTTCCTTGCGGCCGATCACGATGTCAATGTCGGCGTACGAGCGCTGCAGGTTCGGCGGCGTCGGCACGTGCTGGTGCCACGCCACGGCGAGCCCGCCGATCAGGCGGGCCGTGACGTTCTCTGCAGTGCACCTCGCCAGCACCTGGCGGGCTTCCTCGGTGATATCCGCAACCGGTGTCCTGGCGGTCATGCTGGTTCCCCCAGGGTCGCGCGATGAATGGTGTCGTAGTGCTCGGTCCTGGCCTGCTCGCTCGGGAAGTTGTAACTGCGCTTGCCGGCCTGCCGGGCGAGATGGAAACCGAGCTGAGCCAGCGGCAGAGCCGCTAGCACGGGGCTGAGCTCCTCAGGTGCTCCGGTCGCCAGCCTCAAGTAGCCAGCAGGCCCGGGAGGCTCAATGTCGGAGACGACGCAGGCATCAGCCCCGACAAACTGCAGTTCAGACAAGATTTCCCAGGCGCGGTCCCGGCCGGCTCCGGTCGGCGCGACCACGACGACCGGATCCCCCGCCCTGGTAATGAAGTACTCTTCGTGCGCCCACTCCTCCACGTTGGTGGCGAGCGCGACCTGCTGCGACCCCTCGAACAGCTTCGCTGCTCCGAACCGGGCCGTAGCTTCGTTCGGCCCCGCGCCAAGGAACGTCACGAACCGGCCGGACGCCATCGCGACCGCGAGCTCGGACGCCGTGCCGTCGCACCAATCGAGTGTCTTGGCCGCCTGGCTTGGCAGCTGCTCGCAGGCCTCCCGGATCGACCGGTCGCCAGCACTGCGGGACGTCAGCAGCGCAAGCTCAATGAGCGTGCACAGCATGCCGATGTAGGTGCTGGTGCCCGGCGAGAAGCCGAGTGTAGGCACGTCGACCGGCAGGACGCGGTCGGCGGCCGATGCAAGCCGGCTGTCAGCATTCCCCGTCAGCGCGATGACCGGATGGCCGAATGCGGTCGCCTGTACCGCGGCCTCGGTCGTGCGGCCGACCTTCCCGGAGAAGGAGATAGCCAGCACCGCACTGGCCGGCGGCAGGTAGCGGACCTCGTAGCGGGCGAGGTCCAGCGCGTGCACGGAATGAACGTGCAGCCGGCTGTGCCGCCGGAACGCCAGTGACGCGGCAAGCCCGGCGAAGGCCGAGTCGCCGCACCCGGTCAGGTACAGGTGCTCAATACCCCGGTCAGCTAGCCAGTCCGCAAGCTCACGCACCTGACCGCCGTCATCAGCCAGCCGGTCGGCGATCACATCAGGGATCATCGCGATCTCACGGCGCATGACCTCGATGCCATACGCATCGTCCGCGATCAGCCTGCCGTCCGCGTCGCGATCCGTCCTCACGGGAACGGGCAGCGCAGGGCTGATGCCAGCCGGGGAGCTCGCAGATCCAGAGCCTGCGGCGTGCCGGGCGGCCAGCAGGTCTCGGGCAGTCGCCGCCCGGTCAAGCAGCCGCAATGAGCCTACGGCGCCGATCGCCGCGGCCGCGGTAGCGCAGCCACGCCCCGTCGCGGCGACTACCTCCTCGCCGAGCGCGAGCCCTGCCGCGAGCCCGCCGCAAAAGCTATCTCCGGCGCCGGTCGGATCAACAACGACCACAGGGCTGGCTGGCACCTGCACGGGCGGTCTGCCTGGACTGGCTACTAGCGCGCCGTCGGCGCCCAGCTTCACCACGACGCATGTCAGGCCGGCCTCGGTGAGCTCGGTGGCCGCGCGTTCCGGGTCGTCGTAGCCCACTATCGTGGCCAGCTCCTCGCGCGATGGCAGGAAGACGTCGACCAGCCGCGCTGTGTCGATCGCGCCGGCCCCGCGCGGCCAGTCCTCGTGCGTGTCCAGCGTGATGATTGCGTCGCTAGCGCGCTCGCGAACCGAGCGGACGATAGCGGTCGCGGCCGCGAGCGGCATCGCGGCAACGTGGACGACGGGCGACGGCACCCGGCTGAGCCAGGTATCCGGAATGTCACCGGGCTGCGGCGCAACTTCGGCGCTGCGCTCGCGCGGCGTGCGGTAAACCCAGTGCCGTGTGCCATCGGCCTCGTAAATGACCCAGTTCCGGACCGTAGGGCCGTCGATGTGCCGCACTCCGCCGGTGTCGGCACCGGCTTCGCGCAGGCGGTCGATCGCCTCAGCGGGAAAGTCAGCCCCGCACCGGGCAATGATTCCTACCTCGCGCAACCAGGTCAGAGCTGCTGCTGACACGTGCACGGAATTGCCGCCGAGCGTGCCCATCCGGCTCGTTCCGTCGGCCTGGATCACGTCGTCGATGGTCAGGTTGCCGATGACAAGGACCGGCCGGATGCCGACGGCGCCTGGATCGGCTGACGTCGGCATCACAGGCTGGTCCCCTGCCGTGGAAGAAAGGACATGGGCATTACTCCGGGGGGATTTCTTTGTATGCCAGGTTCATGTTGACCCCTCGCCGTCGGTTGTAGATCAGCGCGCCGAAGTACCAGAGAATGCCTGCGGCGACTACGCCGAGCATGAACTCCACCGACAGGTGCGCGGTAACGGCGAACTCGGTGCTGATCGACTTGTTGAAGATGAACATCACCATCAGGCCGCCCAGCGCGATAACTCCGCCTGCCCCCGCGAGCGCCACGGTCGGGATGCCGAACAGTCGCTTGCCGCCGGCTGATTCCCAGAGGTCCTTGAGGCGATAGGGGAACGCGATGCCCGCCACCGAGACGAGGATGAATGCGGCGATCTGGGCTAGCAGAGCGCCGAGCAGGCTCGCCTGAGCGATGTTGATCAGGGCAAGCAAGGCAAGCTCACCGGTCACAGTGCAGAACACGATGGCTGTGACGGGCGTGTGTACCCGGTCGTTAACGCGTCCGAGCGCTTGCGGGCCGGTCCGGTCCAGCCCCCATGCCAGCATGTAACGGGTGGCTTGCAGCTCGGACAGGGGCGTTCCCATCAATGCCCAGATAACGAATCCGATGCCGAGCAGAGCCAGGAGCACGACGTTGTGCGTCATCAGGGCGGTCAGGAAGTTGACACCTGGCGGGAGCCCGCCTGGCAGGCCGAGTTTGGCCGGGTCGGTGGCAGCGAGGTAGTCGACGCTGCGCAGCCAGCCCGAGCCGACATAATGCGTGGCCAGCAGCACGATGATCGCCAGGACCAGCCCGTTGACGAGGACGCCGCCAACCATCGCGAAATACTGCGACCGCGACGCGCGCTTGACCTCGCCACCGATCTGCGCCGAGCCCTGGGCGTATCCGACCACGAAGAACACCCATGGGAGCAACAGGATGGTGTCGCTGAAGCTGAATCCGGCGTTAGCGCCGTGGAAGCCGGCTTTCTGCGCTGCAGAGATGATCTGGCCATACCTCAGCGTGCCGTTCTTCGCCGCGAAGCTGTCCCAGGATGCGCCGAGGCTTGTACCTCTCGCGATCAGCAGGATGACCATCAGCAGGATGGCGAGGCCAGCGAGCAGGAACAGCCATTTCTGCACGCGCCAGTACACCCGTCCGCCGAAGATCAGCAGGAGCGCGAACAGGACGTTCAGCACCGTGCCGAACAGGAAGACGTACCACTGCATGTGGATGCCGAGGAAGTCGTACTTGCCGGTCAAGTCGCTCGCTGCGGTGATCCACCCGTGGCTGCCGGTCACGGTGCCGATGGTGACCATCGCGGTCGGGGCCGCGGAGATGAGCGCGAACCAGGCGTTGAAGCCGATCCAGAAGAAGATCAGCCAGATGCCCTGGCTCCATGACAGCAGCCAGCCGAGGAACGGATGCAGGGCCCGGCTGACGAATACGTAGTCCCCGCCAGATCTGGGCATGGCGCCGGCGAATTCCGAGTACACCCAGAGCAGGGTGAACGCCATGATCACCGTGCCGATGATCACGGCCAGGACGAGGTTGCCGCCGGGGAAGATCGCGGGCGCTTGCTGGAGCAGCAGGACCGAGCCAACCGCGACGTTCATCCCGAGCGTGTTCATGATGAGGGCATCCCACAGGGATACCTCGCGGACCAGGCCGGTCGCGTTGCGGGTGAAGTTGAAGTCCGGCTGCTCTCCTGTCGCACGTGCGGGTATCGATGTCATGCGGCTCACTTCCTGCGCGCTTGCCCGGCCTAGGCCGGCACTAAGGGGGACGAGGCGCCATCGGATGCGGGCCCGATGACATGCTTGAGCCGACCGCCGACGCGGTAGCTCTCGAGTGAGAAGGTGAATCGGTCGGCCCGGTACAGCACGCGCGACACCTCCGTCGCGCGATCATCCTGGTCGAATGTTGTGCCCTGGACTTGCAGGGCCGCAGCCCCCGGAGTCAGCTGGAGCAGGGCAGCTTCGTCGTCCCTGACCTGGACGACCTCGATGGTGCTGAGCGCGCGACCCATCTGGACGCCGTAAAGGCGCTCCAGGGTGGCATACAGCGGGACCGCAGTGAAGTCCTGCGCGCCGAGGTCGGCGAATCGGGCCGGGTCCAGCCAAGCAGTGAGCAGCGCGAGCGGGCTGTCCGCAACCGAGGCCAGCCGGTCGAGCCGGAATAGCCGTCGGGGCTTGTCATCGAACGCAGCGCGGACATCAGGCGGCGGTGCCTGGCTCTTCGCGCAGATAACGGTGAAGGCTGGCTCCAGTCCCTGGCTTCGCAGCGAGTCAGTGAAGCTGCCGAGCAAGCTGATCTTTTCGGTGACCTTGTCGTCGCGGACGAACGTGCCCTTGCCGCGAACCCGGAGCAAGTAGCCCTGCCGGACCAGGTCAAGCAGGGCCTGCCGTACCGGCGCGAGGCTGATGCCGAGGTACTCGGCGTACTCGCGCTCGTGCGGGATCTGCTGACCCGGTCGCAGGCTGCCGCGCTCGATCTGGTCTTGCAGCATCTGGCGGAGCTGATGATGCAGTGGCACGGGCGAGCCACGGCTGATCGCCACAGACAGCTCGCTCAGCAACGCGTCAGGTTCCGCCGCCATGAGTGATAACTACTAAAGTTATAATCTGCTGTCAATAGGCATCGTCATCCGGCAGTCATGATCGGACGCCCGCAGCCTGCCCCGTCATCTCCGGGCGGTCGGGGCGGCAGCCGTCGGCAATATCGTTGTTCAAGCGCGAGTAGCGGGCGCGCTGCCCGATTCGCGCGAGGCGGTCCGTGAAGGGATCGCTCACTCGGCCCGGCTGCGGAGGTGTGACGCGCGATGAATCCGTATCAGACACTAAGGTCGGTCATCCGGTTCGCGCCGGTGCAAACGGATCGTGTCCAGCGCCGGCTGGGCCGCGCTGCCTCGGTCGATGACCTACGTCGGATCGCCCGCCGCCGCCTGCCCGGCGGCGTCTTCGACTACATCGACGGAGGCGCCGAGGATGAGCGCACCCTGGCGGCTAACCAAGCCGCGTTCGCGTCAGCCACGTTCCGGCCAAGGGTCCTGCGCGGCGTGAGCAAGGTAGATACCTCGGCGATCCTGCTCGGCCAGCCGCTGGCCTATCCCCTGGTACTCGCGCCGACAGGGTTCACCAGGATCGCCGACCCGCAAGGCGAGCTAGCGGTCGCCCGCGCGGCGGAGCGAGCCGGTCTGCCGTACACGCTGTCCACCATGAGCACGCGCTCGATCGAGGAGGTCCGGGCAGTCAGTGGCGGGCGGTTGTGGTTCCAGGTCTACGCGTGGCGAGACCGCGGCCTGGTCAAGGAGATGATCGACCGTGCGGCGGCAGCGCGTTACGAGGCCATCGTGCTGACCGCCGATACCGCGGTCCTCGGGCGCCGGGAACGGGACGTGCGCCGCGGCTTCTCGCTTCCGCCGGTCATCGGCCCGGACACCATCATCGACGGGGCCCGCCATCCAGGCTGGACAATCGCGTTTGTCCGCAGCGAGCCCATCCGTTTCGCCAACGTAGCGGGCCGCGACGTCGGCGATGGAGCATCGCCAGTCACCCTGTCGGACTACATCAACGCTCAGTTCGACCCGGGTATCTCGTGGGCCGATGTCGAATGGCTGCGCACAATCTGGCCCGGGCCGGTCCTGATCAAGGGCATTCAGAGCGTCGAAGACGCGGTAATAGCAGCCGATGCCGGAGCCGATGGCGTGGTGCTGTCTAACCACGGCGGCCGCCAGCTCGACGGAGCGCCTGCCACGCTCAGCTTGGTCGCCCCGGTCGCTGACGCCATCGGTGGCCGGACCGAAATTATCTGCGACGGCGGCATCCGCCGCGGTAGTGACATTGTCAAGGCCATCGCCGCCGGCGCCACCGCAGCCATGGCCGGACGGGCCTACCTGTATGGCCTCGGCGCAGCTGGCGAAGCCGGAGTTGACCGAGTCCTGGACTGGTTCAGAGCCGACATCATCCGGACGCTGACGCTGCTGGGCACAGCCGACATCGCCAGCCTCGAACGATCTCTCCTCCACCTGCCGGAAACATCCTCAGGAACCTGGTAGGCCCGCGGCGATCGACGCTCAGCGCTCGCGGTCCGCTGGCAGTGCGGTAACGAGCACATCCGACGCGGCCAAGCCGACCGGGTTGCGGGCGCGAGCTATCTTCTGCCAGCCCCAGTTCTGGAAGGCTGCCTGGGCCGCGGTAGCCGCCGGCGGCACGACGACCGTCGCTCGCTCCTCCGGCCTGCGGGCGAGGATCAGGTCATGCAGCGACCGGCCGATGCCCTGCCGCCGCCATGAGCCGCGCACGAGAAGCTCGACCAGCGCGAATGTCCGGCCCGGATACTCCGTCGTGACGTCCTCGGGCAAGGTCGTGGTCACCTCGCGCCACCACGACGTCGACGGGCGAAGCGGCATTCCGGCCGCGTATCCGATCAGGTAGCCGCCGCTGCGTGCGGCCACCAGGACGAATCCCGGCTGGCGGCAGTGCACCCGGAACCGGCTCGCGAAATCCTCGCCGACGGCGGGCGCGTCGGCGTATACCTCGTCGTGCAACGACTGCAGCTCAGCCGCGTGCGCGGCGGCCTGCCTGCCGTCAAACCGGTCGAAACCTGTCTCAGCGGCGGGCACGGCCATCCTCCTGGCGGGCGCCGGGCCCGGCTAGGTAGGTGTCGTTCATCTTGTCGAAGTCAGCCATGTGATCAAGGTAAACGCCGCAGCGTACGAGATCCCCAAGCCCGCCGGAGCCTGCTGGTAGCGGCGTCATCCCGCCGGGAACGGGTCAACGGGACAGCAGCGGTACGCTTCGGAGCGTGACAGCACAAGTTGACGGGGCCAGGCCAGCAGACCCAGGCGACGCCCCTGGCCAGGGCATTTATAACCCGGGACGAGACGTCCAGAAGGTCGGTACCGCGACCTTCCTGGGTGAGGACATTCGGAAGATCCATGACCCGGTATGGGCCGTGATGGGCAACCTTGGTGACAGCCAGTGCTATCTGGGCGTCACCGCGAAGGTAGCTGCCGTTCAGGACGCGATGTCGCAGCGCATTGCAAGCGAGGACCTCCCGGTGCGCTTGATCGCGCCGGCCTTCACGCTGGGCGTTTCGGACGGCCAGCTCAATGGCACTCCCGAGATGCGCTTCTCCCTCGTCGGCAGGGAACTGGTCAACGACGCAACGGCTGTGCACCTGGCCGCGAATGGTGTGGCGGGCCTGATTGCCGTCGTCGCGTGCGACAAACCTCCGGTGGGCACTGTTGCCGCGCTCCTGGAGCACAACCTGCCCGCGGTGATTCTGTCCGACGGTTCGATCAAGCCAGGCATAGATCCTGAGACCGGTGCACGCATCGATGTGGTGGCCGCATTCCAGGCAGCCGGAGACCCGGACGATAAGGTCCGCGCTCGGATCGCGCTGCATGCCTGTCCCGGCCAGGGCAGTTGCGGGGGCATGTTCACGTACAACACTATGCAGACGTTCATTGGCGTGCTCGGCCTCCAACCGCTGCATATGATCTCGCCGGCATCGGATGACCCCCGCAGGACGGCCGAGTTTCCCGGTCAGCTTGTCGACTGCCTTGTCACAATGGCGTCCCGGGGAATCCGGCCGCGAGACATCGTGACGCCAGCGTCGCTGCGTAACGCGCTGACCGTCGCGATTGCCATGGGCGGCTCGACTAACGTGATGCTGCACAGCGTCGAGATCGCCCGGGCAGCCGGGATCGACCTTTGGGATGAGGTGCTTTCCCAGGACGAATTCAATGCTCTGTCTCGCCGCCTGCCGGTGCTCGTCAACATGAGACCCTTCGGGTCCTACTCAATGGTTGACGTCGAGACTTCGGGCGGGGTGCCCGCGGTGGTCCGCGAATTGCTGTCCGCCGGCTACCTCGAAGCAGATGCGCTGACCTGCACGGGCGAGACGCTCGGCGAACAGGTCGGCCGGCTAGCTCCGCCCCTGCCTGATCACCGGGTTATCTATTCGGTGGCTCGGCCGTTCAAGGACACCGGCGGTCTGCGGCTGCTCCGAGGGAATCTTGCTCCTGACGGCGGCGCGATCCTGAAGCTGGCCGGCGTCGAAAGCGGCATCTCGAACGGCGTCTTCACCGGCAACGCTCGTGTCTTTAACAGCGAGCGGACCCTGATCCGCGCGCTTGACGAACGGCCCGGCGACTTTCACGACAACGACATGGTCGTGATCCGCTACGAGGGCCCCCGTGGCGCTCCGGGAATGCCCGAAATGCTTGACCCGACGTCGAAGATCACCAGTCTGTGCCGCCAGCAGAACATCACCATCGCCCTCATGACAGATGCCCGTTTCTCCGGAGGATCCGTCGGACTCGTCATCGGGCACGTTGGTCCTGAAGCCTTCCTCGGCGGGCCCATCTCCCTTATCGAAGACGGCGACACGATCGTCGTCGACGTCAACCAGGACCGGATCGACTGCCTCCAGCTCAACGACTCCGAGACGTTCGAACAGCGCTCCGCCGCCTGGAGAGCCGCCGCCGCGTCCAACGGGGGCGTTCACCCGGACGCTGTTCCCGTCACCCATCGGGTCCTCAGGAGAATGCGGGCTACCGCGCTTCCCGCCCTCCTCGGCGGCGGAATGACGCCCGGCTAATTATTCCCGCTGTGCTAGACTTGCGGGAAATGGCCGGAATTAGCTCGATCGACGAGTACGCAAAGGTTGTCTGGGACTATCTTTGCCTGCACACTCTAATTCAGCCGAGCACGGTCATTCTTGGCCTAGGCAGTCATGAAATTAGGGTCGCCGAACGGGCGGCTCAGCTGTTCTTGTGCGGCTATGGAGAGCATCTGCTGTTCTCCGGCGGCTTTGGCTTAGGTACTAGCGGCAGGTTTACGGAGCCAGAAGCGCAGGTCTTCGCCCGGCGAGCGACCCAGGTGGGCGTGCCTGCCGATCAGATCCTGACCGAGGAAACCGCCACCAACACCGGTGCCAACATCACCCTAGGGGCGAAGCTTCTCGCGGAGCGCGGTATGCGCCCGCAATCTATCCTGCTTGTCACTAAGCCCTACATGGAGCGAAGAGCCTGGGCCACGTTCAAGAAGCAGTGGCCGACACCGCAGCCTCGGGTGACGGTGACCTCTCCTCAGATCGATTACGAGCATTACTTCGTTGGCGTATACCCGAAGGCACAAGAGATCCGCATAATGCTTGGCGATATGCAGCGGATTAAGGAGTATCCGAAGCTCGGCTACCAGGTCGAACAGGAGATCCCGCCGGGAGTCTGGTCCGCCTACGAGGAACTTGTCCGGCTTGGTTATGGTGGTCGGGCAATCGTTCCCCCGCCGCAAGACACTTCCCCCGCACTCGCGGTCTAGCCAGGCTGGTGCTTGCGGAACACCCCTGGAGGCATGGTGCAGCACATAATCGCCCTGTCGCGAACCGCGGTAATCGTGCGGCACTGGTTTGAGATCGATCTGCAGGATTCCTCAATGGAGCATGGAGTGCGGATCGAGTTGCGTCAACTGGTCGAGCAGGCTCGCCGTGGTAGTGAGTCGGCTGCCCAGCTCATCACCCTTGACCGGCCGTTGTGGCGTGCCGATCTATTCGACCGCCATACTGACCCGCCCGGCAGTTTCGGCGTCGCCCACTTCCATCCGCAGTTCCTTGGCAACGAACCGTGCCCGCGGGTATGGGATCCGCAGCTGAAGGCCGACCCGTATCGCTGGCTCGGCGACCAGTTCTCCCGGCTGGGCGGAGAACACGGAAGGGACCCATGGCCGGTCGACTCCGGGGACGCCGCGGAGCTCAGTCAGCTCTCCGACGTCGTCGTCTCCGTCGCGCAGCAGTTCGGTCCTGACCGGTGTACCTCCGCGAAGGATTGCTACGAGCTCACCAGGGATGTGCGCGACGCAGTCCAGGTCATGCTGACCGAGCTTCAGCGCCCGGACTTGCTCGACGAAGAGTGGCTGGCGCCGTGGCGAGCCGGGACGTGACGACAGTCGTCATGATCACGCTGTCGCGTGCTGTCGCAGGTAGCGGACCAGGCCAATGACGTCCTCGGGAACGAGCCGCCAGATTGCCCCGCTGGAATAGACGCTCACCACTACCTTGCCTGCCGGGTCGAGGACGAAGCCGGAGGACTGCAGGTAGACAGGGTCAGGGTTTGGCCGCCGGGCAGCGCCAGGCGACTGGCCACGATGGGTGGCTCAGCGCCTAGCGCTGCCCGGTGTCGTGCCGGTGTTGCGACTACAGGGCGACGATGCCCTCGCCGCCGACCGCTCCGGGGACGGTGACCGAGCCGGTCTCGGTCAGGGAGCCGTCGGGGTTGATGCGGTAGGCGTCGACGTTGCCGGGGCCGCCTGCCTGCACGTACAGGTACTGGCCGTCGGAAGATGCCGCCGCGTCGACGGTACCGGCGTCGGTCGGCGTGGAACCGAGCAGCGCCACGGTACCGTCCGGTTGGGTGGTCAGAGCCGACTCGGTGCCGCTGCCGGCGTTGGAGGCGTACAGCGTGCCCTCCGGCGACACCGTGATCCAGCAGGTCGCATTCTGCCCGGTGGCGGCACTGCCCACCTGGGTCAGCGTGCCGTCGGCGGCGATGCTGAAGGTAGCGACGGTGTTCGTGCCCGTCTCGGCGAGCGCGAGGTGCCCGTGCGGGTCGAAGGTGAAGGCGAAGGGCACGGTGCCTGGCAGCGAGGTGACGGCCGGCGCGGCGGACAGGCCGAACGGCCCGGCCTGGAAGACGTCAACGGTGTTGGCCGCGCCCTTGGTCGTGACCACGAGGTGCGCCCCGTCGGGGGTGAATCCGATCTGGCCTGGCGTGCCAGTGAACACGGTGGAGGAGCTCGTGCCCAGGCCGAGATCCCGGTGCCAGGACGGCCGCGGGATCAAGCGGCCGCCGAACTGCACGAAGCCGGACACCGAGGCGCCGCCCTGGGCGTTGAGCACGAACACCTGGTTGCCGTGGACGGCAATGCTGACCGGGAACTGCCCGCCCGAGCTGATTACCTGGCTGCGGATGAGCTTGTCGCCGCGCACCGCGAAAACGGTGATCGTGTTGCTGCCCGCGTTGACCGCGTACAGCAGGCCGGCCTGCCCGTCGTAGGCCAGCGAGCCCTCCGAGGCCGTATGGTCGACGACGGAGCCAGGAAGGACTCCCCCGTTCCCCCCTGTCGGGTAGCTGCCAACCTGTTGCAACCCGCCACTGGCGGTCCGCTCGTAGGCAACGATCGTGTTGCCGGCGGTGTTGTCCGTCTGCACGAACACCGCTTGTGCCGGCGCCGGTATGCCATGCGCCGGCGCAGCGCTGGCCGGCAGCGCCGACAGTGCAGCAGCCGCCGCTCCGCCTGCGGTGGCGGCGACCAGCTTCCAGATGGGTTTCACGACTCTCCTTCGCGTCATGGCTGATTTGGACACCTGGTCGGCGTCCGGGCGGGCCTGAGTTCTTACCTACGGGCGCGCCAGGATCACAGCTAGCCGGGAAATTCGCGGGAACGCAGTAACCCTCAGCCCCGGGTACCATGACGCTGTGCAGCTTGCCGGGTCATCGACGCGCGAACTGGACGAGGAGTCGGCAAGCTGGCTGCGCCGGCTAGTCAGCACAGCCGCGGCGGAGCGGGGAACGGCCGAGCGCGAACTGCACGACAGGCTGGTGCGCATCGCGCTAGCCGAGGTCCGCAGACGTTCGGCTAGTACCCCGGTGACAGGTCCGGAACTTGACGATGTTGCCCACCAGGCCGCGAGCGACGCGATGCTGGCGATCCTCGCCAAACTTGCCGAGTTCCGCGGCGAGAGTCGCTTCATCACCTGGGCCTACAGGTTCGTCATCTTGGAGGTGTCGAGCAAGCTCGGTCGCCATTACTGGCGCAATCCGCCGGTCGCGCTCGATGCCGCGCAGTGGGAGCGCCTACCGGACCGGCTCGGGCTTGACCCGCACCAGCACGCCGAGGCGGCGGGCATCCTCGCCGAGGTGCGGCACGTGGTCGACACCGAACTGACCGATCATCAGCGGCGGATCTTCATCGCCATCGTGGTCGACGGCATACCCCTGAACGCGCTGGCCGAGAAGCTGAACCTCCAGCGCAACGCGATCTACAAGGTGATCTTTGACGCCCGCCGTAAGATCCGCCGCGCGCTGGTAGCTAATGGGTATCTGGACGAGCCCGAAGCGGGGCAGCAATGAACGAGCGAGAGACGCTGGAGCAGTTCCTGCGGACCGACCCGCGCGACGTCGGCTGCAGCGAGGCGATCGCGATGCTGCACGTCTACGTAGACCTGGTCGTGGCTGGCCAGGACGCTGCGGACCGCTATCCCGGCGTGGCCGCTCACCTGGCAGCATGCGGGCCATGCGGCGACGACTTCGCCGGGCTCCTCGCGGCCGTCACGAGCGAACAGCCTGAGACGTAGTTCACCGCGCGGGCCTGGCGCCACCAACAAGACCGCGGCTCAGAGCCCGTCTAGGGCGCCGGGATCTCGACGGTCACCTCGGCGAGCGTCTTGCGCCGCAGGTCGGGTACTTCCGCGTCGGCTGCGGGGTAGCCGACGGGGAACAGGATGTAGGGCCGTTCGGTGGGCGGGCGCTGGCAGATCTCGTTGAGGAATCCCATCGGGTTCGGGGTGTGGGTGAGCGTGCTAAGCCCCATCCGGTGCAGCGCGGCGATGAAGAAGCCGCAGGCGATGCCCACGCTCTCGTTGACGTAGTAGTTCTTCCGCCTGGCGCCGTCTGGCATGACCGTGGACTTCTCGGCAAAACAGACCACGATCCACGGCACCACGTCCAGGTAGCCCTTGTCCGATGACGTCTCCAGCCTGGCCAAGGCCTCTCGCCATGCCGGCGGCAGCCGCTCCCCCTCGTAGTTCTGCCGCTCCTCCTCCTCTGCGGCCAGCCGGATCCGGTGCCTGATCCGCGGGTCGCCGATCACCGCGAACTTCCACGGCTGGAGGTGGGCGCCTGATGGCGCGGTGTTGGCGCACTCGATCGCCAAGTCGATGCACTGGCGCGGCACCGGCTGACCGCTGAAAAACCTCACGCTGCGGCGGCTGTCCAGGAAGTCGCGGAACTCCCGGCCGCGGCGGAGCATCTCCGCTTCCGGATACCGGGCAGGCCTATAGGGCACGAAGGGATACCGATGCGGCCGTCCGGCGGTAACTGGCATGACTGGCTCCGGCTGGCTGGAACGAACGACTGACATAACACATCATGCCGATAGCCGCCATCGGACCGTTTTGGGCCAGTGTTGAATCATGGCCGGAATCGGGATCCATGCCGATATCCGCAGGACCATGGGCATGGATCCCGATGCCGGTGCCCTCTGGGCGGCCGTCCTGCTGTTGAGGTCAGGCTGTCGCGTGTTCGCGCATATAGCGGACCAGCCCGATCACGTCTTCGGCCGCTAGCCGGCCGATGGCGCCGCTGGAGTACACGCTGACCACTACCTTGCCGGCGGGGTCGAGGACGAAGCCGGTGGACTGCAAGAAGACCGGGTCAGGGTTGACGAAGGCTCCGGTGAGGCCCGCGATGGCCGCGGCGTCGGCACTGTGTCCGACCGGGAAGGTCAGGCCGTGCTTGGCGATGAGCTCTTTGGTGGCTGTCTCGTCGTCCACCGACAGCGCAGCAACCTTGATCCCCGTCTCTGCGAGGCTGTCGCTGGCCCGCTGGAAGGCCCGCAGCTGCGCGTTGCAGTACGGGCACCAGGCCCCGCGAAAGAACAGCACGACTCCGAAATCACCAGCGAAAGCGTCGGGCAGCTCCAGTGCCGGTCCGCCTGGCGGGGTCAGTGTCAGGGCGGGGAACGAATCTCCGGGGCTTAGCAGGGGCATAGCGGCTCTCCTTGACCTACTCGCGTAGCGTGACGCCGGCGACTGCCGGCTTCTCGTGTCGTTTGCGCCGCTACGGCCAGCGGTCTTACGCCGCGGTTTCTCGGGCTCCCAGCAGCGGGCCCTCGTAGTCCTCGGCCTCGGGGCCGCAGCGCCTCCAGCCGAGGTCTCGGCGACGACTTTTCGCGCCGGGCAGGTAAGACCGGGTGCTGCCCCGGTCGCTAACCGGACTATGGAGTCGACAAACGCAGCACTGGAGAACAGGGTCGCCCTCGTGACCGGCGGCGGCCGGGGCATCGGGCAGGCCATAAGCCTAGGACTGGCCGAGCGGGGCGCGCGAATTGCTGTCCTGGCCCGGTCGGCCGACCAGGTACGCGAGACTGCCACGCGTATCACTAGGGCCGGCGGCCAAGCGCTAGCACTGCCCGCCGACATAGGGAACCCCGACCAGGTCGCGGCGGCACTCGACACTATCGGGCAACGCTGGGGCTCGGTCGAACTGCTGGTCAACAACGCCGCAGTCGTCTGGCCGCTTGGACCCAGCGCGACAATCGACGCAAGCCAGTGGGCGACCGCGATAGACATCAACATCACAGCAGCTGCCCGGCTCAGCTTCACTGTCCTGCCCGGCATGCTCGCCCAAGGCTGGGGCCGCATCGTGAACGTGTCCAGCGGCATCGCTGCCAGTCCGGCCGCCATGCTGCGCGCCAACGCCTACGCCACCAGCAAAGCGGCCCTGGAAGCTCACACCCTGAACCTCGCCGCTGAACTTGCGGGCACAGGAGTCACGGTCAACGTGTACCGCCCAGGCGGAGTAGACACCG
Organism: Streptosporangiaceae bacterium; assembly: GCA_036488155.1. GTDB lineage: Bacteria > Actinomycetota > Actinomycetes > Streptosporangiales > Streptosporangiaceae > JAJYUU01. Next base: position 22,227 of record DASXIA010000393.1, read on the forward strand.
CCATGCAGAGCTGGATCCGCAAGCAAGACCCCGAGCAGATCGGCGCCACACTGCACCAGCGCTTCGCAGACAACTACGAGCAGGGCACGCTGCTCACCCCAGCTCAATCGGCTGCCTCCCTGCTGACGCGCCTGCCCAGCCCGGCCAGCGGACAGATCTGGGACGTCAGCGACCCGCAATGACACCACCGCAGGCGCTGGGCCGCCCAATTCGCGCGCCTGACGTGGCTGCCGGTCAGTTTCTGGTCTGTGCGCCGGGCGCCACCGGGCTGTGAGAGTGCCTTGCGAGCCGCGCGATCAGCCGGCTCCTTACCGCGTTCCACTCCGGGGCGATAACGGAGTACATCGCCGAGTCTCTCAACAGCCCTGCGCCGATGCGGACAGCCAGGTAAAGCCGATCTCGATGGCGCGAAGATCATCCCGGCCGGGCCGGGAACGAGGATCCCAGTACGCCGTGCACCCCACAGCGCGGCCATCAGCACGCCGGATCTGCGCGAACGGGATGAGTCCCCGCGCGGCTCGCGCGAACTGCGCGCTCAGGTAGCCGCCGACCTCGCCAGCGCGGGGCACCAGCGTGAAGCCGTAACTGCCGCGGTCCTCTTCGGCTGCTACTGCCAGGTCCTCCGCGTGGCAGACGCCTAGCGGCTCAAGCCGGACGAGGGAACCGTCAAGGACTGGGGTGTCTGACGACGGGCGCATGCCGTATCTCCTCATCGTTCCTGGCATTGGCACCTTGCCGTGGCAGGTTGCCGGACCGTCATAGGGCCAGGTCCCTCAGATCCTCTGGATGAACGTCGCTGATCATGACCGACCAGCCCGCCGGCCGTCAAGGCGATTTCGGTTGGATGTGGCTCTTCCGCAGGTTGTCGCTGACTTCGGCATGGCGATCACCGGCTGTCCGAAGTAAGGCCGGGCCAGGGTGCGCTCGTCGGTTGCGCCGGCTGTGTGGCGCGGACTTCGCTAGTGCTGATGCGGGTGTCACGACGCGTGCTGTGCGTCAGGTGCTGCTGGTTTTAGAATTCTGCAGGTGAGTGAGATCAGCGTGGTCGCGGTCCTGGACGACCCGGTGCGGCGCAGGCTCTACGACTACGTCGCCCAGCAGCCGGACGGGGTGAGCAGGAGCGAGGCGGCGCAGGCCGTGGGC
>DASXIA010000400.1:0-6433 GCA_036488155.1 Streptosporangiaceae bacterium
CACTGTCAAGGACCTGACCGGCATCAGTCTCGATCACTTCGTCGAATTCAACTTCAACTCGTTCCGCACCATGGTCGACGCCCTCGGTGGCGTCGAGGTCTGCGTGCCCAGGGGCGGCTACCACGATCCCAAGTCGCACATCAACCTGAGCCGTGGCCTGCACCTGCTCAAGTACGACCGGGCCCTGGCCTACGTGCGCACCAGAGACTCGCTCGGCGGCCCTGACGCGGGCGGCGACCTGCCCAGGATCGCGTTGCAGCAGGCATTCATCTCCTCCATCGTGCAGAAGGTCACCAAGCAGGGCCTGCTCAGCAACGGCCTGCAACTGCTGAGCATCGCGAACACGGCCACCAAGGCACTGACCGTGGATCAGGGCCTTGGCTCGGTCAGCGAACTGATGAGCCTGGCCAGATCGCTGGTTCATCTGAAATCCAAAGACGTCAGCCTGATCACGCTGCCGACCACCACTGACACCTACAAGTACCCGACGTACGCGCAGCACCTGATGGCCGTCCAGCCGCAGGACGACGTCCTGTACCAGATGGTCCGCACCGGCCAGGTCTGGCACGGCCACCTGCCCGTCCAGCCCCACGACAAGGTTGCCGTCCGGGTGCTCAACGGGACTGGGCAGGGCGGGCTGGCTCAGCGCACCGCCGCGAGCCTGCGCAAGCTGGGCTTCACTGTGGCGGGCATTGGCAACACGACAGTCACGAGCACGACGACGGTCGACTTCGCCGGCCTGACCCAGGCAGATGGCGCGTACACGCTGATGACCGCGCTCAAGTCGTTCCCTGCCGGGCAGAACACGCTGGCCGAGCCGGCCCCGCAGCTCGGCAAGCCCGGCCCAGTTACGCTGATCCTCGGCACCAACTTCGCCGGGGTGAACCCGTCGGCCGCGCATAAGGCAGGATCCGGCAAGAAGAAGGCCAGTAAGAGCGGTGGCGGCACGACCGCGGTCAGCAAGACGATCCAGAACGGCCCCGGCGCCGTTCAGTCGCGCAACGCCGCCGCGAACATTTGCTCCGGGCTCCCGACCCGCAAATGAGCTGTCGGCAGTGGTGGATCATGGCCCGCCGACCGCGTCGTTGGGTGATGCAAGACCGCAGGTCAGCGACCAGCTGCGCGCGCCGCGGCCTTGATCGGCTAACATGCACCGAGTCCCCGCCGGTGTAGCTCAGTTGGCAGAGCGGCCGTCTTGTAAACGGCAGGTCAGCGGTTCGATCCCGCTCACCGGCTCTCGGTCGCTGACAGCGGTCCGGATCGGGTCGGTCGCACGAACGTCGGCGCAACGAGCCAGCGACTACCGGGCCCTCAGCAACCCAGCCGCTCCCACCAGCTGAGCACGCGCATCGCCCGTAGAGTCACCCAGCGAGATGGCTTGCCCGCTCCCTCGTCGACCTCGAACCAAACCCGGCCGGGTAGTTTCCAGTCGACGGGCCAGGTGCCGTCCGCCAAACGTCGGGAGCGAAGGTGGTCGACTGCTTCAGAGAGCCTATGGTCGCGCGAGGCGGTTGTCAGGGCGGCAGCAGAGCAGAAGTAGTCCAGCGCCCGCAAGACGTCGTACCGCCATCGACTGGGATGCAGAAAGGACAGGAATTGTTCGTCGGCCGGCTCGCCGGTGCTGAGACGACGGAAGAGGCTGCGCTCCAGCAGATATTCCTCGCCCGACTTGCGCGCCTCTCGAGACTCAGGGGTACCGTCAGTTACTCTCTCGTACTCCAGTAGCCCTTCCAGCACGTTAATGGTGGTGGCGAAGGACGAGCGGAGGGACCCGTTGGCCCTCTCGCAGTTCCAGCCGCCGTCGTCAAGACGCTGCCCGGCGAGCTCGCCGGCAATGGACGAAACGTCGACGCCGAAGTAGGCGCCGTCGGCAAGGGTCCGGCCGTTGATGCACTCCTCGACTTCACCCTCCCAATAGGGCTCGCCGGCATGATCCCAGCGTGAGTTGACGCCGATCAACTGGACGGCTCTTTTGGCCCGGTCCGAAGAGGGGTCGAGACCGAATTCCCTGAGTTGCGACAACGAAAACGTCGTGGCCGTCCAAGGCTGCCCCACTTCCTGCCACTCGCGGAATTCGAAGCCGCTGGGGAGAAAGGCGCCGCCTGCCCATTGCCCGTCCTCGTCCTCGTGGGACAGAAGCCGGGCTCCCCAGCCCTCGGCCTCCACCTTGGCTCGCTCCGCCCGCCACTCCGACTCCGGGGTGTCGAGCAGGTCACGCATCACCTGCCACCGGATCGTTGGGTCAGAGTCGAGGAGCCAATTGATCACCGGGCTGTAGTCGGTCACATGGGTGAAGCTATCAATGGCATGTGGCACTGGTCACCTGACAAAGCCGAGGTTTCCGCTGCAGAAAACTTGTGCCAGCAAGCCGGGACAGCACTGCGGCTATCACGCGCCGCGATGGGCCACGCCGATCCGCGCTCGGCGCGCAGACCCTCCACATCGCCTCCACAGCCCTGGCAGGTGATCTGCACTTCCGTGCCGTTTTCTAGTGTGCAGAGCGGCGGAAACATCGAGCAGCGATGCCGCCGCGGTGGGGGAGGGTAGCTGGACGGTACCCGCACAGCAGGCAAGTCCGTCACCGGTGGCCGGGGGCGTTCTATTGGTGACGGTCGGGGGGGATTCGGGCGGCCCTTGCTGGCCGCGCATGCTCTGCGGGTACCGCCGGCACATGCCCGGCACCTAACCGGCGACGACGCGCGGCGGCCTGCCGTCTAGGGATTCCAGCCCGTGGCTTACCGAAGTGCGCGACGGTGGACTAGCCGGCCGCCTAAACGCCCGTTACCGGCCAGACGCCGTCAGCCACCTGTGCCTGCCGCGATCGAATCGAGCGCCGCCGTGATCATCGAGTGCCCCGGCTCGAGTCGGTAGTGCTGACCGTAGATCGCCCGCACCAGCTCGGACAGGCTGGCCGTGCCGGTCCGGTCCGGTCCGGCCGGGTAAGCGGCCATCAAGATCATCGGCTCGGCCGCACCCAGCGGAGTGAGCGCCGGCATGACATATTGCGGCACTGGCAGGATGACGGCGCCGCAGCTCTCCCAGAATGCGATCCGGCCGCGCCGGACATCCTGCTCAGCGGGATCGCCGCGCGCGTCCGCAGGATCCTCGACCTCGAAGGCGATCCTGGCAGGCCAGCCAGCACTAGTGAGTGATGATGACAGCAACTGCCACAAGCGCAGTCCAAGCCGCTGGCGGCGCCACTGAGCTGCGACGGCGTAGTAGCGCAGGAAAACCCAGCCGACGGTATCAAGCAGCCGCAGCGCCGCGAATCCGGCGACCACGTCGCCGACCAGCCCAGCCAGCACCTGATCGCGGCGGCCCGGCGCCGTGAGCTCCGCCAGCGGCACGCGAAGACGGGCCGGGAACGCCTGTTCATACACCAGCTCAAGCTGGCCGAGCTGGCCGCGGTCCAGCTCGGTAACTGGCCGTACCTGGAGATCAACGGACTCCGGCGCGCCGGGCGTGCTAGCGGGCATCACACCGCCCGCCGGCCAGACCGAACAATGGCAGGCACGGCTCGAGGCCAGTGATCCTAACCGGGACGGCGTGAGTTGACTCCCAGGTCGGCCGGTCGAGCCGCAGCCGTATTGTCGTGGCTGGCTGCCCGCGCCTGACTTGACGGTCTACGCCGTCAGCGGCATAGCCGAGCTTGCGCGAGACGCCCAGGGAAGCCATGTTGTCTGCGAACGCTCCGGACGTCGCGTACTGCGCATCCAGCCCGGCAAACGCCAGATGGAGTACCGCGGCTCGCATCTCGGTGCCAGTGCCGGCGCCGTGGTGGTCGCGGCCGAGCCAGGAGCCGGTAGAAACCTCGCGGAGTACAGCGAAGTCGCGCGCGGAGATCCCCTGGGTTCCGACGACTTTGCCGTCACGTAGGACGGCAAGGTCCAGCGTCCAGCTTTCCGGCTTCCAGGCCGCTCGCTGCGACCAGTGGTACTGCAGGACGCTGCGTGCCCGCTCCAGCGGCGGAAGATCGGTCCACGGCATCGCGAACGGCTGCGTTACCGGATCGTGCACACCCGAAGCAGCCAGGCTAGCGAGCGCATCTAGGTCGCTGTCCGACGGCAGCCGGAGCTCAAGCCTGGGTGTCTGCAACCGCAGCTGAAAGAGGGGCCACCACAGGCTCATACCGGACATTGTCTGCTTCTTGTCCGGCGGCAAGCACCCGAATTTCGGGACCTGCACGCGCCGGCTCTGAGATCCTGTCTAACTGGTGACCGCAACCGGACCATTTGTCGCTTATGTGATCACCAGTGGACTTAGGGTGTTGGGAGTGGCGGCACCTAGCGGGCCGGGCTATCTAGCGCGCCGGGCTAATCTGTGACTGCCATGCGGGAGGGCCAGAATTTCCCGCGCAAATCTCGGCTGGAGGCTGCGTGCAGTATCGGTTGTCCAGGGCGCTCGCGGGGCCGGTCCTGCGGCTGGTCGTCCGGCCTACAGTGATTGGCGCCGAGCACATCCCGGCCACCGGGCCGGCGATCCTGGCGTCCAACCACCTCTCCGTGGTCGACTCGATCTACCTGCCGCTGATGCTGGCACGGCCGGTCAGTTTCGCCGCCAAGTCGGAGTACTTTAACGGCACCCGGTTGCGTGACCGGGTCGTTGGTGCCTACCTGCGATCCACTAACCAGATTTCTACTGACCGCACCGGCGGCCGGGCCGCCATGGCGATGCTCGACGCGGCCGTGAGCCACCTGGACTCCGGACAGCTTTTCGGTATTTACCCGGAGGGAACGAGGTCGCCTGACGGGCGGCTGTATCGTGGCCGGCCCGGCGTGGGCTTCCTGGCGCTGCAATCTGGCGCGCCGGTAATTCCGGTAGCGATGGTCGGCACCGACCACATTCTGCCGCCCGGACGTCAAGTGCCCAGGCCGGGCAAGATCGAGATCAGGATCGGGGAGCCGCTGGAGTTCCCGGAGTTTCGCGGCCAGCCGGCCGGAGCGCGGCAGCGGCGCGCGGTCACCGACGAGGTCATGCGGGCTATCCAGAAGCTGTCCGGCCAGGAATTCGTCCCGATGTACGCCTCGGCGCGCAAGGAAGAACTCGCCGCAGCCCGCGCGAACCACGTGTCAGGATCGGCTTCGGACTGACTAGCTCCTGGCTACGAACACCGGCCGGTCTTCTCGCCTAGCCGCGCGGTCGGTCGGATAACTAGGTCGCCGGCGGATAGCCGGGTGCGGACGGTCGGTCGGTGGGATTCCATCCGTAGATCGGGTCGCCGCCAGGCTCCTCGCCGGTGGCGGAGTAGCCGTCGGTGTTGTGGTAACCGCTCGCGTCCTGATAGTCATCGGGCGCTCTCTCGGCCCGCTCCCACAAAGACCCGCTCGGTGACAGCGGGGCTGGCGCCGGCCCGGCCGCGCGCGGCGTCCGGACCGGCAATCCGGACGGCGCCATGCGAGCCTGTTGTGACCGCTCAGCGCCTGGCCAGTCAGGGCCGGGCTGCCGGGAGGCCGGGCCAGCGGCCGACGGCGGCTGGCTGCCACTGGCCTGGTTGTCAGCCCACGCCTGCCGCCTGCGCCAGTCGGCGGGACTAAGATCGCGCTGACTGGACTGGCCGGGGTCGCCGGGCCGACCTGGAGAGCTGTACTGGCTGGGATACCTGGCGGGGAACGGCCGCCCCCGGTCGCCCGGCCCGCTGCTCAGAACGGAACCTTCGATGACCGGGCCGGTCGCCGGCGCCGGATTCCACCTGGCGCCGTCCCACTCGGCGCCGCTGCGCTGCGCTGCGTTCGGGTCCGGCAGGCCTCCGTAGGCTGGCGCGGGACTCGCGCCTGGCGAGTTCCAGGCGGCCGGCGCCTGGCTCTCGACCGAATTCTGCCGGGGCTGGCTCGCGCGATAGGGCTCCCGCTGTCCCCCGGCAGGCTGGCCCTCCTGCCGGAAGAGCGGCTGACTGAGCGGCTCATCCGGCGCCCAGTCCTGACCGTCTTGGCCTGCATGGCCGTCTGGCAGCGCCGCTGGCGCCGGCCCGCCGCCAACCGAGTGCCGGCCGGCAGCGGCAGTCCACGGCAGCTCAGTATGCGGCGCCGAGGCCGGCTCCCACGGAGGCGCTCCGGAAACCAGAGGCCGCCTGCTGACCGCTCGCGTGGCCGGTCCGTGTGACAGCTGTGCGCCCGATTCGCTCGCTGCGCCGGTCGCTACGGGCGGGCCTGCGGGCGTGCCGCTAGTAAGCCGTCCTCCAGCCGGGGCGAACACACCGTCGTTAGTCCGCCTCCCACGGGTGCCGAGGCCCGCGCGGGCGAAGTCGGCAGTGCTAGCCAGGCCCGCCCGGTCCGGCTCATGAACCGGCGTGGTGAAGGCGTCCAGCATCCGGTCCGCGTCGGCAGTAGCTGTGTGGGGATACCGGGATTGCCCTTGGCGGTGCGCCCACTGGGCGGTCACTACGGGCGGGCTGGCGGGCCGCCGGCGCCGCCCGGTAGCGGCGTAGCCGATGATG
>DASXIA010000432.1:0-2108 GCA_036488155.1 Streptosporangiaceae bacterium
GTCATTGCCGGCTGGCCCCGGCGTGCCAGCCATGCTACGGAGTGTAACCACGCCGACATTATGCCTGGTCAGGCGCGCCAACCATCAGCCGGAACCGGGCACACTGTTCGGCAGGCACTACCCGCCATTGCTTGCCAGCCCAGCCCGAAATCCATCAAATATGGGTGTGGGTTTGCCGCCGATCTGATACGCCGCAGGTCGGACACATCGACGCCCAGGCGCACCACCCCGGTCCAGTCACGAGACGAAGAAGCCCCGGTGCGAGACCGGAGCCAGTCACCGTCCCGGCCGTTGCCGGTAGCCGTCAGTTGGACCAGGTCGACAACCCACCGGCCGTCACTGCTCACCAACTGCACGCCGCCGAGGCTAGGTGAACGGACACGGAGGACGAAAAGGGCGCCAGTCGCGCGGGACGTGGGTCCCCTGCAATTCTCCGCCCAGTGCCCCCTAGCCTGATCTAATCGAGAGCCTGCTGACCTTGCCAGCAGGACGACGCGGGTGATGGGGCGAAGTGGCCGGCCGTGATCTCTTCACTGTCGCGCATGCTGAGGGCCCGAACTCGGGGGTGTCGAGCCAGTGAGCCGGACATGGCGCGGCGAAGTTTCGCGCGGCCTGGCTATCGTCTACGCCGCGGCGGGTCTTCAGGGCGCGGTGGTCGTCACGTTCTTCGTGGCCGTCCAGTTGCTGCTGAACAGGCACTATTTCTCGCTGTCTGCTGCACAGCACAGCACGGTGTACGTACCGGTGTTCGCCGCCGCGGTGCTAGCCGCGTTCTTCGCTGCGAGCAGACCCCAACGGGCTGCGCGGGGCCGCGTGTTCCGCCTGGGACTGACCCTGAGCGCGGCCGGCCGGGCTGCCGGGATCCCCACCGTCGCGCGGGCTGTCCGCCACGGTGGCGTCTTCTTCCCGGATCTGGTGATCATCGGCGCGCTTACCGGTGCCGGTTTCGGCTTGGTCTACTCGGCAGCCACCGCTTTCGCCCTGGATGCCGATCCGGCCCGGCCGGAACGCCAGCTGCTCCGCCTCACCCTGACGCTCGCCGCCGGGATGGCCGCTGGCCCGCTGCTCCAGATCGGCTTGGTCGAAGCTGGCCTGTGGTGGGCCATTCCTCTGATCTTCATGGTGCTTGCCGTGCTGCTGATCGCTATCAGCACGCAGTCCCGTCTGGGACCAGACGCCGCCCGAAGCTGCGCACTGAGGAGTCCATCCAGGCACGTCCCCGGCCGGGTCAAGGCTTACCTGCCCGTCGCGTTCCTCGCGGTCGCCGCCGTGGTCATCTGCGTCGCCTGGTCTCAAGCCCGCCTGATCGGCGGGGATCCAGACGGAATCGCTACCGGGGTGTTCGGACTCGGGGCTTTCTGGGCCGCAGTGACAGTGCTCGCCCAAGCCGGCTTCTCGGCCATCGACATGCGGGGGTCCTGGCGCCGCGAGGCGAGTCTCGGGCTGTTCCTCCTGCCTGCGCTCGTCACGGTGATCGGCCTGGCGATCGGGCAGGCCGAGACGGCGGTTGTCGGCATATTCCTGCTGGCGGCCGTAGTGTGCGCCGCGTTCCTGCCGCCGACGTCACAGCTCACAGAACGGCAACTGGTCATGCTGCCGCTCGTCCTCGGGGCCGGCATCATCGCGATCTATCCCGTCGCCATCGCGCTCGCACGGCCAAGCCTCAACGGGCTGCGCGGCAGCGGCGCACCACTTCCGGCGACCTTCGCGATGACCTCCGTCGTGGCCATCACCGCGGTTGTGACCTGCGCCGGCCTGATCGCCTCCCGCCGGGCATACCCCGATCAAGGCGGCACGCCAGGGGCGACCCAGTCCGGGGCTACAGCTGCCACACATGGGGCTACTGCGGCGGCGCTGCCGCCCCTGCATGCGCGACCGTGCACCGCGGTCGATTTGCCACGCCAGAAGACAGCGCGCCAGAAGGACCAAGATCAGCCGGGCGCTCAATCAGAACCCCGCGGCCCTTTAGTGGCATTCAGCCGCACCGGTACGACAGCCCACTTCCCGTCGCTGGACATCCACCGCATGGCGCCGAGGCTTGAGGAACGAACAGGACAGAACAAAGCGGGCGAGCAGATCTAGCCGAGCATTTTTGTGCGCCTGGTCTC
>DASXIA010000438.1:0-3720 GCA_036488155.1 Streptosporangiaceae bacterium
CTGGGCGACGTCGATCTTCAGTTCTCCGCCGTCGACGCGGGCGACGAGGTCGGCGAGCTGGATGGCGTCGCTGCGCGCGAAGACCTTCACCGTCCGTACTCCCCGCCCGGCGTCGTCGAGGTCGGGGAATGTGGTGCTGACCAAGGCTCCGCCGTTGCGGGCCAGGCCTGCCAGGGCCGCGGTCTCTTCCGGGTTGCTGCGCACCAGGTCGAGCACGACGTCGACCTGCTGCCCGGCCACTGCTTGCGGGAGCGGGGTGGCGATGTAGTCGACGATCTTGTCCGCGCCATAAGAGCGAAGGCGGCCGGAGCTGCGTGCGCTGGCGGTCGCGATGACGGTGGCACCGGCCTGCTTGGCGAGCTGGACGGCGTACCCGCCGACCGCGCCGCCTGCGCCGTTGACCAGGACGCTCTGCCCCTCCTTTAGACCGGCGTGCTCAAACAGCGACTGCCAGGCCGTCAGGCCGGCCGATGGCAGCGCCGCGGCGTCGGCGAGCTCAACGGTGCGGGGCGCGGCAGCCAGCACATCGGCAGGCGCGGCGACGTACTCGGCAGCGGCGCCTGGCGCGGTAACCGGCAAGAACGCCACCACGGCGTCCCCGGCGCTCCAGCCGCTCACCCCCTCACCAGCCTCGGTGATGACACCGGCCACGTCGAAGTTCGGGATATGCGGGAAGGCCACCGGGAACACCTGCTGCACGAAGCCCGCCCGGATCGCGACGTCCAGCGGGTTGAAAGCGGCGCCGGCCACCCTCACCACCACCTGCCCGGCACCCGCCACCGGGCGGTCGGCCTCCTCGTAGACCAGGACGCCGCTGTCGCCGTAAGAGCGGTAACGCACTGCCTTCATGATCTCTCCCCAGAATGTCCTGTGCTTCGAAATTGAAGCATGTAGAGACCATAACTCGCTTCGACTTCGAAGCAACACCTGCGGACGGGTGATGTACGTCACATGCTTTGAATTCGCAACATGTATGGTGAGGGGATGACCGGCCGCGACCCGGATCCCGGCACCAGTGGCGGCGCTGGCGTTGATGGCGTCCAGGCGCTTGATCCTCGGCAGCTGGGGGCCTACTTCGTCCTCACGGAAGCCGTCAGCCTGCTCCAGTACCAAGTCGAGCAGCAGCTACGCGCCGAAGGCGACCTCGGCTACGTGCAGTTCCAGCTTCTGGCCCGCCTCGCTGATGCGCACGGTCCGCTGACCATGACGCAGCTGGCCGACGGCGTCGTCTACAGCCGCAGCGGTCTGACCTACCAGGCCGCCCTGCTGGAAAAGGCCGGCCTCATCGCCCGCGGCCCCAGCCCGGACGACGAACGCGCCACCTTGGTCACCATCACCGACAGCGGCCTGGCCCTCTTCGGCCGCGTCCTGCCCGGCCACGTCCAGGTCGTCCGCCGCCTGCTGCTCGACCCCCTGTCCGGCGCCGACCTGGACCACCTCGGCGACATCATGACCCGCGTCCGCGACCACATGCGCGCCCAGCCACCCCGCTCCGCCGCTCCCCGCAAACGCAGACCCGGGCATGCCACCCCGGCCGCGACGCGGGATTAAGCCGCAGCGCTGGCGTTCCGACCACGTGGGCCGCCGAGAACGCAGCAGCTTCCGCAGCCAAGAAGATCCCTCACGACCGTCTGGCAGCATGACATAGGAGGATGACGATGCCCGTGTGGATCTGCGCCACGTGCGCCAATCACTACCCCGATCAGGAATCGCCGCCAGGGGAATGCGTCATCTGCTCCGACGAAAGGCAGTGGGTGCCGTCCTCGGGGCAGCGGTGGACGACGGCGGCGGAGCTGGCAGGCGGCGGGCACCGCAGCGACATCCGTGAAGTCGAGCCGGGCCTGCTCGGCATCGGCGCCGACCCGCCGGTGGCGATCGGCCAGCGGGCCCTGGTGATCCAGACACCCAAGGGCAACCTGCTGTGGGATCCGCCCGGATTCCTCGACGAGCAAGCTGTCGCGAAGGTCAGGGACATCGGCGGCCTGCGGGCCGTCACTGCCAGCCACCCGCACTTCTACGGCTCGATCGTGGAATGGAGCCACGCGTTCGGCGCCGAGATCCTTCTGCCCGAGGTCGACGCGCACTGGCTGACACGCCCGGACCCGGCCGTGCGCACCTGGTCCGGATCATTTGAGGTCCTCCCGGGCGTCACCCTGGTCCAGTGCGGCGGGCACTTCCCGGGAAGCGCGGTCGCTCACTGGGCCGACGGTGCCGATGGTGCAGGCGCACTCCTCGCCGGCGACACCATCTTCGTGGCACCGGGAGAGGACCGGGTCACGTTCGTGTGGAGCGCGCCGAACCGGCTGCCGCTGCCGGAACGGGCGGTCCGCAGCGTCGTCGAGGCGGCGCGCCCGTTCCGTTTCGACCGCATCTACGGCGGCTGGTGGCAGCCCGTCGTGCGCATCGGCGCCTGGGAGATTCTCGAGGCTTCAGCCAGCCGGTACATCGAGTTCCTGCGCGGCGACGCAGAAGTGGACTGAGTTCAAGCCTAGGAGAGTTGAGCGGCTCACACGGCGCGGGCGCCTTCTGCCGCATGCGCTCTCCGTTGCAGCCCACGTATATAGCACAGGGCCGCGCGATCAGCTTGGAGCTGGAGGCCTGCGAGTCCTAGGTCAGCTGCTTAGTGAGATAGAAGCACTCGTCCGCTTGCTCGCCGAGAACCTGGCGGTCATTGCCGCGGTGCGTCCAACGGTCGATGACAAGGCCATGCGCCCACATGGCGTAGCCGAGGCGCTCGTAGAGACGCCTTGCTCTGTCATTCGTTACGTCGACGGCAAGACCCGCCATGGGCATTGACCTCATCCTCGCTTCCTGCTCGGCTGCCAGGATCAAGGCGGTTCCGATCCCTTCGCCCTGCGGCCGCGCCTCCAGGGCATTGATCTCTGCCAGCCCCGGAAGTACGGAACGGACCTCCGGATACCGGGACCGGAGCAGCAATGTCGCTCTGCCGACCACCCTGGCCCCGCGCCAGGCAAGCAAATACACAGCCTTCTGGCGCAGCTGCCACGCCCAGCGCTCCTCGTGGTGAAGCATGTCTAGCGGGCTTATGTCGGCTTGCCTCACGGTCTCGATGTCGCGCTGACTGCATGTCCTAACTTCGACACTCACCCCGGCAGGGTGGCGCAGCCGACGAGTCGACGTCTACCTCGTTATTGGCATGCGAAGTCTCAGCCACGATCTGACGGCTGCTTGCGGGCTCGCTGCCCTGCGGCTTTGCCTCTCCCGGCGGCCGGGGCATCCATGCGGTTGACGTCTGGCCGGGCGGCCTGTAGGCCTGTCGCCATGCCTGCTGTCTCACTTGCGGTCATCGGCGCCGGGAGCCGGGGCACCAGCTACGGTCGGTGGGCGCTGGCGAATCCGTCACGTGCCCGCGTCGTGGCGGTCGCGGAGCCGCGGCAGGTCCGCCGCGACCGGTTCGCCGCGGCGCACGGCATCGGAACGGCGCACGCGGCGGGAGACTGGCGCCAGCTCGCCGTGCGTGAACGGTTCGCCGACGCCGTGCTGGTCTGCACCCAGGACCGGATGCATGCTGAGCCTGTCGAGGCGTTCGCGGCGCTTGGCTACCACGTCCTGGTGGAGAAGCCGATGGCACCCGACGAGCAGACGTGCCGCCGCATCGTCGCGGCTGCCGAGCGCGCCGGGGTGATGCTCGCTGTCGGTCACGTGATGCGGTACACCCCGTACACCGCGGCGGTGAAGCAGATCGTGGACTCCGGGCGG
>DASXIA010000459.1:0-16699 GCA_036488155.1 Streptosporangiaceae bacterium
CGGCGGCGCAGGCCAGCACCCAGCCGGCCGCTGCATTCGTCGCCCAGATGGCGGCGCTCACCAGTCACAACTGCGCACAGCGGATCGGCGCGGTCGCAGTACCGACGCTGGTGCTGGCCGCACGCGACGACATCATCATCCGGCCGGAGTTGTCGCGGCAGCTGTTCGATGCCCTAGGCGCCGGCATTGGCGCATGGGCGGTCGTTCCCGGCGGCCACGCTGCCTTCTCGGAAAATCCGGGCCCGTGAAATCAGGCGGTCATCGACTTCGTCCGCCGCAATAGCGGCTCGTAATCCGCTGAACAACAGAAAGGTCAAGCCTGGTCATGTCGCTCGAGGAGAGATTCGGCACCGTCAAGCCGGTGATCGCGATGGTGCATTTTCCCGCCCGGCCGGGGCGGCTGTCTCATGACCGCGACGCCGGGAGAACCCGCCTGCTCGCCGTCGCCGATGGCGTGATCGTGGGCACCAGCCTGAAGGGTTGACGGCATCACCTGGAACCCGGCCGATCCGGCTAGGGCTCGACGGTTCGTGGATACGGCCCGCGAGGTGCGCGCAGTGGTTAGCTGAGCTTGCGCAGTCGCCAACCGTTCCCGCCGCGCGAGGACAGTTCGCGCCAGTGCTCACGATGCTCAGCGGTGATGATGGTCTGTCACTCGGGAACGATGACGGGGCGGATGCCGGAATGGAGAGATGATGTCACCAAATGACAGGACGGCGCAGGCCAGCACACCGGGTCCGCTAACGGTCGGCGGGGTGATGGAGCGCGCGACGACGACGGCGGAACTTGACGACCACATAGCAGCCGCCGCATACCTCATGAAGCATGCAGGGACAACCGCATTGGTCGTCCTAACGGCAGGTACTGGTCGAATCGCCGGGATCCTTACCGACACTGACGTTGCCAACGTCGTGGCCGACGGCAAGGACGTCAACCAGGTTCGCATCCGGGAGGTTATGAAGTCCGAACCTGCAGTTATCTACCGGGACGCCAGTGTTCGGGAGGCTGCAGAGCTTATGCTGGCCCGCCACGTTCGTCAGTTGCCCGTTGTCGACGACGCTGGCGGCGTCATCGGGATCTTCAACATTGACGCGGCCTGTCGTGGCCTTCTCGGCGAAGGCGGCCGGTGACCAAGGCTGGCCCCGATGTGCCCGTTCCCGGTCGTTAATCCGGCGATGGCGGGAACGGGCACGTCGGGCAGAATCCTCAGCGATGCTCGCAGTAGCCCGGATCAGCCGCCCGCGACTAGCTGCCTGTGCCACCTGGTGGTCGTGAACTTCTGGTACCAGAAGTTCACGTCGCCGGGCTTGGTGTTGATGGCCGTGATGATGACCGAGCTGCCAGTGACCGAGATGGCCGCGTTGGCATAAGCGGCGTGCTTGCCAGCCGATGCCACCGTCTCAAGATTCCAGGAGGTCAGGCCGGCCTGCCGCCACCAGTACGCGAGCCTTCCTTTCTGGCTGGTGGCGGTGATGACGAAGAAGGAAGCCGACCCACCCGGCACCGGGCCGGTCCAGGCGATTTTCGGGTGGGAGTACCGGTTGCTGCCCGCCGGGGGTGCGCTGACTCGCGGCGAGCGCGCCCAGAACATCTCCGCCTTCTAGTACCGCCGGGTCGCGCGCTATCGCTCGCGCCGTGACCCTGTCTGGCGCGGAAGGCTGCGGCCTTCAGCAATGCGATCCGTTCGATCTATCCGCTTCAGGGACGCACTGGGCCTGTACCTGACGATACGGTCAACAATCGACCACCTTAGACTACGTCGGACGTGAACTCGCGGTCGCCTTGCGGTCCGCAGAGAGGAGCTGTTCGGCTTGGAGCTGCAGGCATCTCATCAGCCGCCGCGCATCGGTTGGCTCCGGGGACCGGCCTCATGACCGTGAAAAACGGCGCAGGCGAGATTCGCTGGGGCGTCCTCGGAACGGCCAACATTGCCAGGGCGCAGTTCCTGCCTGGCTTGCGTGAGGCCGGAGGCGGCCGCGCTGCCATGGTCGGTGGCCGAGAGGCTGAGCGGGCGCACGCATTCGCGTCAGACTACGGCGTCGATCGCGGCGTAACGGGCTATGCCCAGGTGGTCGAGTCGGAGGAGATCGACGCCGTCTACGTAGCTCTCCCGAACTCGCTTCATTCCGAGTGGACTATCCGGGCTCTTCAGGCGGGGAAGGCCGTTCTCTGCGAGAAGCCGCTGTCGGTCTCGGTGAGCGAGACGGCGGCAATGCTCGACGCCGTGCGCGCCGTGCCGTCGGCGCTGCTCTGGGAAGCGTTCGTCTTCCCATTTCAGGCGCAGCACCGGCGGCTTATGGAGGTACTGTCCGACGGCGCGATCGGGGAGCCGGCTGAGATTGTCAGCGCCTTTCATTTCCTCCTGTCACGTCCCGCTGACATTCGCCTGTCGGCAGCGCTGGGCGGCGGCTCAATCGCCGACGTGGGCTGCTATCCGGTCCGGCTGGCACATGAGATCTTCGGTTCCGTCGACGCCGGGGTGACAGTAGACGCCGAGGTAATGGCCGGATCGGCCGTCGTTGATGGCCAAGTGGAAGTGGAGGCGGCCGGAATGGCCACATGGGGAGCGCGTCGGCTCATGCTGACGTGCGGGTTCAGGCGTGCCTACGACACCTTCACCAGAATCCTCGGAGACCAGGGCCAGGTGCACTTGACGAACCCTTATCACCCGCGGCCGCTCGACACTCTCGTGCTGCACCGGCCGGGCAGCGAGGCCGTCGTGGAGAATCCGACCGCAGACGCGCATTCGTTCACCGCGGCGCTGCGGCATATCCATGCGGTGCTGCTCGGCGAGGAAGCGCCGCGGCACACCGCGTCAGAGTCGGCGCTGGCTACCGCTCGCACTGTAGCCGCGTTGCAAGCCGCCTGCGGGCTGCGATGACTGACCCGAGCCAGCTGACTATCGTGATCGGCTCCTACCTTGAGGAAGACCAGGTCCAACGGATCGAGGCGCACCCGTCAGCGCGCGTGATGTACGAGCCAGATCTGCTTCCGGTCCCGCGCTACCCGTGTGACCACACCGGCGAGCCTCGTGACCTCAGCGCTGCCGACTTGGAGCGGTGGAAAGCGCTCGGGGCAACCGCGGACGTCTTCTTCGACTTCGACTGGTACGAGCCGGGGACAATGCCGGAGCGCTGCCCCCGGTTGCGCTGGATCCAGGCCACGAGCGCAGGGATCGGCAGATTCATGCAGCGGACCGGCCTGGACGCTAGCAGCCTGAATGTCACGACTGCTGCCGGGATTCACGCGGTTCCGCTGGCCGAGTTCGCAGTCATGGGGGCGCTGCACTTCGTCAAGGGAATCCCGATGCTGCGCCAGCGCCAGAGCTCCCGTCACTGGGAGTACCACACGACCAGGCAGCTCGCCGGGCTGACGACGCTCGTGGTCGGCCTTGGCGGGATCGGCCGCAAGGTCGCGCAGTCCTTCGCGGCTCTCGGCGTCGATGTCTGGGGGCTCGGCCGCGATGGAAAGGATTACGAGGTTCCGGCGGTCAGCCGAGTTATCTACCGCGAGGACCTGAACGAGGCGCTACCGCAGATCGACGTGCTCGTGCTTGCCTGCCCGCTCACCGCCGATACCAAGGGAATGATCGGCGCAGAACAGATCAGCCTGCTGAACCCGGATGCCGTGGTCGTCAACGTGGCTCGCGGTCCGGTGATCGACCAGGCTGCGCTGACAACCGCGCTGCGAGGCGGCAGGATCGCCGGGGCGTGCCTGGACGTATTCGCGGTCGAACCGCTGCCGTCCGATGATCCGCTGTGGGGCTTGGACAATGTCATCCTCTCGCCGCACTCGGCGTCGACTGTCGCGACCGAGAACGCGGCTCTTGTGGACCTGTTCCTCGACAACCTCGAACGGCTTGCCGGCGGTTCGCCGCTGCGGAACCGGTACGACCCGAGCCGGGGTTACTGACGTCCGGATGCGCCGGGATTGTCCGCCAGCCTGATCTCGTCGCTAGAGAAGGAGTTCGACGCGATGGCCGAGTTCGCCGACGCCGCCAAACTGGCGGCGGTCGTGGAGTGCACGAAGGATAGAGTCTCGATGGCTGCTGCGCTTAACGAGCATTACCTCAACCCGCAACCGCTCCATGACAATGACGACCTCGGCTAGGTCGGGCCTGCCTAGCGCAGGCGCCACTCGGTTTCGTACCCCGCCGGCCCTCAACGCTGCCGCGCTCGATGATTACGCGGCCAGCTACGGCGCCTCTGTGCTGGACCTGGACAAGGCCCTCGCCGCGGCACCTGGGCCTGCTGACCTGATCGACCTCACGCACGGCGACACCCGTGCCTTCGTGCCGCCTGCAGTGGCTGCCGCCGACTTCGACGCCGCCGTGGCGGAGAACACCGAGGCCTACACCGCCTACCGCGGCAGCGCCAGCCTCCGGTCTGCCGTGGCTCCGCGCCTCGCGCGGCTGCTGGGCCGCCCAGTCGACGGAGCTAGCCAGGTCATTGTGACTCCGGGCACCCAGGGCGGCCTGTTCACTGCGCTGTCGGCGCTGATCTCGCCTGGCGACAGAGTCGCCTTGCCCGACCCTGAGTACTTCATGAGCGAGCGGATCATCGCCTACCTCGGCGGCAAGGCGTTGCGACTTCCGCTGACCCAGGACAGCCGGGGCCTGCTGTCGATCAGCCCGGGCGCGCTGGCCGCTGCCGCGACCGCTGACCTGCTCGTGCTCTCGCATCCCAACAACCCGAGCGGGGGCGTCTACACAGCGGAGACCGTCCACGCGCTGGCCGACCTGGTGACGGCCAGCGACATGCTGGCTGTCGTGGATCAGCTGTATTGCAGGCTGATCTTCGCGGGCACGGAGTACCTCCATCTCAGTGCGCTACCGGGCATGGCCGAGCGGACAGTGACGTTGCTGGGACCATCCAAGACCGAGTCCATGAGCGGCTACAGGGTCGGCGTCGCTGTCGGGCCAGCGCCGGTCATCGACGTCATGGAACGGGTGCTCTCGCTCACGTCGTTGCGGACGGGCGGCTACTCGCAGCAGGTACTGCGCCACT
This sequence comes from Streptosporangiaceae bacterium, assembly GCA_036488155.1. Classification (GTDB taxonomy): domain Bacteria; phylum Actinomycetota; class Actinomycetes; order Streptosporangiales; family Streptosporangiaceae; genus JAJYUU01. Next base: position 5,007 of record DASXIA010000459.1, read on the forward strand.
GGATGGCGGACGATGACGCCTGGCTCGCCGAGCGCACTGCCGCGCACGAGGCGATTCGCGACGACCTGGTCGCGCGTCTGCGGGCGATCCCTGGTGTTAACGTGACGCCGCCAGCTGGCAGTTCTTATGTGTTTCCGGACGCATCGCTGACCGAAGCGGGCAGCAACGATCACGACCTGGCGCTTGCCCTGAAGGCTGCGGGAGTTCTGGTAAGCCCTGGCTATCAGTTCGGTCCGTCCGGACGGGGCCGGTTCCGGATCAACTTCTCACAGGATGCTGGCCGGCTCGCGTTGGCAGTGGAGCGGATCGAGGCTGTCCTTCGGGGCTGAGCGCCGGCTGCCTGGCTGGCTGTGCTAGTTCAGAGTGGTGGAAAGACAGGCTGCCCGGCTCTTCCGCCGGGGCTAGCGCACAGCAGCTATCAGGTCGATCTCCACGTCGACGCCTGGCCGGAAGTCGACGCCAGGGATCGTGGTCCTGGCAGGCTTTGTCGCACCGAAGGCAGCCGCGAACGCTGCGTCCATCTCGCTGAACATGCCAGCGTCGCGCACGTACACGGTCGCCTTGACAACGTGATCGAAGTCGCTGCCGGCTGCGGCGAGCACTGTGGCCAGGTTGCTCAGCGCCTGCGTTGTCTGGGGACCGGCGCCGTCAGGCACGATGCCCGTGGACGGCTCGATGCCGACCTGACCTGCGCAGTAGACGATTCCGTCGTGGACGACCGCATGGACGTAGGCTCCCGCAGGCGGCCGTAGTCCTGGCACGACAAACCGGCGCAGTTCCGCTGTCATTAGATCGCCTCCTTGCTCGTCCGGCTGCCAAGCCGCGAGGCACAACGGTAGTGCATGGCCGTATCGCCGGGCTGTCAGCCTATGGAGCGAGGCGGGATCGGCTTGAGGTTGTCGTCCTGCGTGGCGTGACCGGCTTCCGGCTGGGTGGTCAGGCGGCATTGGCGGGTGGGCTATGGCTGGTGTAGCTCCGGTACGGGCTGGTCGCCGTGAGAGTGCCGTCGGGGTTGGGACGCAGTTGCCATCCCCATGCATGCACGGCGATGAGGTGGTGAAAAGCACACAGCAGATAACAGTTGTGCAGGCTGGTGGTGCCACCTTGAGATCGGGGGACGACGTGGTGAACCTGGCAAGCGGCCGGCGGCTGGTCGCAGCCCGGAAAGGCGCAGTGCCGATCGCGCGTGATGATGGCGCGACGCAAGTGCGGCGGCACTACCTCGGTGGGCCGGCCGACGTCGAGCGGCAGGCTCATGCTGGCGGCAGGCTGCGGCAGCAGCTGGGTGCGGAGGTACGCGGCTAGCCCGGCCGGCCCGCACAACAGTCGGGTGGCGCGGCTGATGATGAGCTGGCGTGCTGCGGACCTGGCGCGCTCGCGGCACCCTCGGACCGGGCAGGCGTCGCTGTCACGATCGACAGCTTCACCGGGCACGGGCTCTCCCGGGCCGCTGTAGGTGGACCCGCGGTCGGTGTCGCCGGACCCGGTGTCGCTGGACCCGCTGGTATCGGGCCGGTCGTCACGGTCGGTGGCGATGTCGTCCTGGCTGGCGGCCGTGCCGTCGTCACCAGTGGTCGCCTGGCCGTCGTCAGCGCTGGCTTGCGTGCCGATGTGGTCCAGCAGCTCGCTGGCGAGTTGCTCGAGCAGGTCGGCGTCGAGGGTGCCGGTAACGATGGGGCTGATTGAGGCGTCACATTCCCAGCCTGGTCCCGCGTTAGCCCACCCAGCGATTGCCTCGGCAGCCCCGCTAAGGCCGAGAAGTTGCTCGAGAGTCATGTGCAGCTGGATCTGGGTCGGCTGTCCGGCGCGGTCGGGCAGGCCGCCGGCCGCGATGAGGCGACGGCATAGTTCCAGCAGCGCGTCGTGGCGCCGCTGGTCAGGGCTGCGGAGGTCTTCGGGCCCGACGCGCTGGCCCAGGGCGTCCAACACGGCCTGAAGCGCGGCGGTGCATTCGGGCGTCAGATCGCCTTCGAGCTTGCCGTGGCCGCGAAAGTGCCTGGCCAGACGAAGGTTTCGGTTGGTGAAGTTCTCGTCTTCGGGGTCGGTGTCGGGCGGCGCGCACCGGCGGTACATCTCCTCGGCCAGCCTGCCGATGTCGGATAGCTCGCAGCCATCGCTGGCGGCTGCCAGCATGATCTGGTCGGCGTCGGCACGTTTGTCCTCGGGCAGGGTGTCGCTCCAGTCGCACAGCTGCCGTGCCCACGACGCGGAGATGTCTCCCTGGGCCAGAACGCGGGCGACGGCCGGGTGGGCTCGCATCCGCCGCATCCAGCCGACCGCGGCGGTGGCTGCGCCCCCGGTGACACGTGTCTGCCAGCGCAGCCAGCTCCGCGATCCGCGGGCTGCGTCTGTCTCGTAGCCGCTGGCGGTGTCGAACGCCGACAATATGGCGGCGCGTGCCGCGGTCAGCTGCGATTCGGCGCGCTCCAGCGCGCGCAGGCAGCCTGCCTGCTCGTCGGTGGTCAGTTCGACCATGTCGGCCGTGGCGAGCCAGGAGAGCCCGGCGTCCAGAGCCGACAGCGCGTGGCCAGAGCTCGTGACCCGCTGCCTTCCGCACATGGCCACCTCCCCGGCACCACTGGATCGGCTACTTCTTCGATGCTATAGGAGGGTACTGACAATCCATCGAAATCGTCTTCGAGAATGGCGGGCGATTTGCAGGCAACCTGCTGCTCCTCCGGAGCGCGAGCCGGCCCCCGGCGGCAAGGATGTCGAGCACGTCCTGCCGGCGCTTCTCGCGCGGTCCCGCGCCTGGCACGCTCTTGTGCGCCAGTTCGTCAATCAGAGCCCGATCGGCGAGCGCTTCGCCGGCTGACGAGCCGGGGAGAATCAACACGGCTTGCCTCAGGCGCCCGTCGGCGGTTGAAATTAAAGCCACGGATCGATCGGGAGGGACCCGGGTGCCTGACGCAAAGCGTTTTCTTGACGGCTCGTTTGCCCCTGTGGCGGAGGAAATCTCCGCATTCGATCTGCCCGTCGCCGGTCAGATACCGGATGAGCTGAACGGACGCTATTTGCGCAACGGTCCTAATCCGCTTGGCCTCGACGAGCCGGCCCGCCACTGGTTCCTGGGCGCCGGAATGGTGCACGGAGTGCGACTGCGGGACGGCAAGGCAGAGTGGTATCGCAATCGCTGGGTTCGTTCCCGTGCGGTAGCGCAAGCCCTCGGCGAGCAATGGCGCGCCGGGCCAGTCCACGAGAACATGGACTTCGCGGCGAATACTCACATCATCTTCCACGGCGGACGCACACTGGCGACCGTAGAGGCGGGGCCGCTGCCGTACGAGCTCTCCTACGAGCTTGACACGATTGGGCCGTGCGACTTTGGCGGGTCGCTACCCGGCGGATTCGCGGCCCACACCAAGCTGGATCATGACACCGGCGAACTGCACGCCGTCGCTTACTTCTGGGCCTCCGATCACGTCCAGCACGTCGTTGTGGATGCCGCGGGCAAGGTCAGTCGCACCACCGACATTCCGGTGACAGACGGACCCATGATGCACGACTTCGCCCTGACGCGCAGGTACGTCGTGCTCCTCGACCTGCCAGTGACATTCAGCATGAATGCGGTCGCGGCTGGAAAGGAGCTGCCGTACGTGTGGAATCCCGAGCACATGCCACGAATCGGTCTGCTCCCGCGTGACGGCGGCGCCGTCCGGTGGATCGAGGTGCCGCCGTGCTGGGTGTTCCATTGCCTCAACAGCTATGACGACGAGCAGGGACGGGTCGTCGTCGACGTGTGTACGTACAACGACTCGTTTGACGTCTCTACGCTGTGGGCGGCTCGCGGGCCGGTCACGCTCGACCGCTGGCTGATCGACCCGGCTGCCGGGACCGTGACGCAGACCCGGCTGGATGACCGGGGACAGGAGTTTCCGCGGGTCGACGACCGTATCGTCGCGCGTCCGCACCGGTACGGCTACAGCGCGGCAATCGGCGAGCTCACCAGGGCGATCACGGTAGCGGGTGACTTTGGCGACAATGCGTTCGCCAACGCGTTGATCAAGCACGACCTAGCGAATGGCAGTTCGGAGCTACATGAATTCGGACGCGACGCGGCAGCGGGCGAGGCGGTGTTCGCGCCAGCGTCGGCCGATGCCGGCGAGGACGACGGTTACGTCATGGCATACGTGCACAACCCGGATCGTGGCGCCTCCGATCTGGTCATCCTCGCCGCGCAGGACTTCTCAGCCAAACCCGTGGCACGCGTTCACCTGCCAGCTCGGATCCCGCTCGGTTTCCATGGGAGCTGGCTACCAGAGCACTGACGAGTGAGCGGTCACCGGGAACGCTGTACCGCGCGCCCGATGCAGGCATGCCCCGAGTTAATCAGCAACGCGGCAGACATGGCGTTCTATCTCCGCCAGGACGGGCGGCGGTCGATCGCCGCGACGATGATCGCCGCGAATATCACAGCGAGGATGAAGCCTGTAAGGAGCGAGTAGCGGTAGTGCAACCCGATGGCATAGCGGGCGACCAATCCGCCCAGGAACGACCCGGCCAGGCCGACCAGCGCAGTCCGGATCAGGCCAATCGGGTTCGGCCCGGGCACGAGGAGGCGCCCCAGGCCGCCGATGATCAGTCCGCCGATCGCCAGCCATATCAGCAACAGGAGCATTCCTCAATGCTAAGGCCCAGGCCAGCGTGCTCCAGCGGTCTGGAAACGACGCTGGTAGATCTGCCTCATTTCAGTGCCCGCTGAGAAGTGATGGCAGTCCTGGCGCGGAAATAGTTCGACTAACGATCTGCGTGGCTTGGGGGTGACCGGAAGGCGTTGTGTCATGAATAGCCGGGTTTAGTCATGCGGTCGGCCGACTCGTCTCGCAAACCGGAGGTCTCAATGGGGAACGAAGACGGCATCTTCGATGTGATCGTGATAGGCGCGGGTCCGGTAGGGATGACAGCCGCTACGCGCGCTGTCCGCGGCGGCCTGTCGGTAGCCGTGATCGAGCGTCGCCTAGCTGGCGGAGAGTGCGAGTACTACGGCTGCATTCCGAGCAAGGCGATGCTACTGCCGATGGAACTGGCCGACGAGGTGGACCGTATGCCGGGAGTGGCCAGGGACGCCCCGATCGATGCACAAGCCGTGTTCGCCCGGCGCGACGACTTTGTCTTCCACCGAGACGACACGACTGTGGTGACCGACATCAGGAACTACCCGGCGACGTTCTTCCGGGGTCAGGGACGCCTCGCCGGAGAACTGCGGACCGAAGTATCGGCTCCCGACGGCAGCATTCGCAGTTTGCAGGCACGGCATGCCGTGGTCCTGGCTACCGGCAGCGACCCGTACGTCCCCGACCTACCCGGCCTGCGGGACGCGCACCCGTGGACTAACCGGGAGGTCACCAGCACCGAGCAGGCGCCAAAACGCCTGGTTGTGATCGGCGGCGGGCCGGTCGCCTGCGAAATGGCCCAGGCCATGCACTCCCTGGGCGCCGACGAGACGACGATGCTGGTGGCGGGCGAGCGACTGCTTCGCAGAACTGAGCCGTTCGCCGGCGACCTTGTGGCGAAATCCTTCCATGACGCCGGCATCGACGTGCGCCTTGGCCGCTTCGTCACGCAGGTCGAGCGACCTGTCCCGGCCGGTCCGGTCACTATTCACACCGACGACGGCTCGAGGGTAGAGGCCGACGAAATTCTCGCCGGCACCGGCCGCGAGCCAGTGGTTCGCGGCATAGGCCTGGAAACGATCGATGTCGAGGTGGACGGCCCGGTCGCGGTGGACTCGACCATGCGCGTTACAGCGGTGCCCGACGGCTGGCTTTATGCGATCGGAGACGTCAACGGCCGCAACCAACTCACCCACATGGGTAAATATCAGGCCCGGATATGCGGGGACGTGATCGCAGCTCGTGCTAAGGGGCTGCCCGACGACGGACCGAGGTTGCATGACATCGCTGACGACAAGGGTGCTCCGCAGGCGATCTTCACCGACCCCCAAGTCCTCGCCGTCGGGCGCACTGAGTCGAAGGCCCGGGCGGACGGCATCAATGTACGCACCGTGGAGTACGACGTCGGCGATGTGATCGGTGCCCAGCTCCAGGCAGACGGCTACAGCGGGCGAGCGAAGGCGGTCGTCGATGAGGACAGCCGCAGGCTGATCGGCTTCACCCTCGTCGGGCCGGCAGTCGTGGATCACCTCCATGCTGCCACCATCGCGGTGACCGCCGAAGTTCCTATCGACAGCCTGTGGCATGCCGTGCCGGCGTTTCCGACTGCGAGCGAGTTCTGGCTCAGCCTGATGGAGACCTACGGCCTGTGACGGCGGGAACGCGCACGCTCGGGGCGCCGGTTCGCGCCACCACGCGGTAGTCCAGGGGAACGAGGGATTTGTCATGACAGCACCCGCGAGCCAGCCGAAGATCCTCGATATCCCGGTCGGGTTGCGCGCCACCGGGACGCGGCGCGAGCACGACAGCCTCGGCGATGTCGAGGTACCAGGCGACCGCTACTGGGGCGCGCAAACTCAGCGCAGCCTGGAGCACTTCAACATCGGCCACGACCGGATGCCGGCCGAGGTGTATCACGCTTACGGCTACGTGAAGAAGGCGGCCGCCATCGTGAACACCAGGGCGGGCCGGCTGCCCGGCTGGAAGGGCAAGCTGATCCAGCAGGTCTGCGGCGAGGTCATCAGCGGGGCGCTGGATGAGCATTTCCCGCTGTATGTGTTCCAGACCGGGTCGGGGACCCAGTCGAACATGAACGTGAACGAAGTCATCGCTAACCGGTGCATCCAGCTGGTGGGCGGAACACTTGGTTCCCAGCAGCCGGTTCACCCGAACGATCACGTGAACATGGGCCAGTCGAGCAACGACACGTTCCCGACGGCGATGCACATCGCAGCGCACAAGATGACCGCGGAACGAACAATCCCGGCGATGCGGCAGCTCCGGGACGCTGTCGAGCACAAGTCAAAGAGCTGGGCGGACGTGGTCAAGATCGGCCGGACGCATCTGGAAGACGCAACCCCGCTGACCGTCGGCCAGGAGTGGTCCGGCTACGCCGGGGCCCTTGACGACGCCATCGCCGAGGTCGTGCACGCCAGCCACGGTTTGCTGAAGCTGGCTATGGGTGGCACCGCGGTTGGCACCGGGCTGAACGCTCCGGAAGGTTTCGGAGAGCAGGTTGCCGCTGAGATCGCCAGGCTAACCGGCGCGCCCTTCCAGACTGCGGAGAACAAGTTCAGCGCGCAAGGCACGCTGGACCGGATGGTCCGCGCGCACGCGGGTCTGAAGGCAGCCGCCGTCACACTGTTCAAGATCGCCAATGACCTGCGCTGGCTGGGCTCAGGTCCGCGCACCGGCATCCATGAGCTGATCCTGCCGTCGAACGAGCCTGGATCCTCGATCATGCCGGGAAAGGTCAACCCGACTCAGGCCGAGGCGATGCTGATGGTCGCCATCCAGGTGATCGCGTCCGATGTCGCCGTCACCATGGGCGGCGCCGAAGGCAACTTCGAGCTCAATGCCTTCCGCCCGATCCTGATCAGCAACTACCTGCATTCGGCGCTGATCCTGGCCGACATGTGCGACCACTTCCGCAGGTTCATGGTCGACGGCGCGCAACTGAACGAACGCAAGCTCACCGAGAACATCGACCGGTCAGTCATGATGGTGACCGCGCTGTCCCCGGTCATCGGTTACGACCAGGCCTCGGTGATCTCGCACTACGCCATCGACCACGACCTGACACTCAGGCAGGCGGCGATGGCGAAGGGGGTCAGCGAGGAACTGTTCGACCGGGTCGTCAACCCGCTGGCACTGACTCGCGGTGGCTCGGCCGATCTGTAACTGCGGCTCTTCCGGCCGCGCTTACGGGGCGCTTTGCGGCGGAACTGAAGGTATAACTCCGTCCGGGTAGACCGGCTGCCACATAGCGTCCTGCACGGTCTGTACCGGATTATCGATTTTCTTCTTGGCGACGCCGTCCGCGTCCGCCGCCTTAGCCACAGCGATCGCCGAGGTCGCCGACGAGGCCCGCAGGTTCTCCACCGCCGGCAACAGCGCGGCACCAGGCTGGCTGACGTCGACCTGGCCCGCGACCGCCTCGGCCGCCGCATGCAGCATCCCGTCGGTGACCTTGGACGCACCGGAGACGAGCGTGCCGAGACCCAGCCCCGGATAGACCAGGGCGTTGTTGGCCTGTCCGAAGTAGTGGGTCACGCCGTCGTAGTCGTACGGCCCGATCGGCAGGCCGGTGGCAATAAGGGCCCGGCCCTTGGACCAGGTGATGATGTCGGCGGGTATGGCCTCGATCTTGGAGGTCGGATTCGACAACGGGAAGATGATCGGCCGGGCGGTGCCAGCGCTCATAGCTTCCACGACCTGCTTGGTGAAGGCGCCGTGTGCTGTCGACGTGCCGATCAGGATCGTCGGCTTCACCTCCTCGATTACGGTCTGCAGACCGATGATGCCCGAATCCGCGCGCGCCTGCTGCAAGGCAGCCATCTCCGGCCAGCGCACCGAAGCCGCCGGGTCAATCTGGACCGGCGACTTCTCCCAGCCGGTGGCCTCGGCCGCAGGGCGGACGTACGGCCGCTGGTAGTCCAGCATGCCGTCGAGCATGTCGTCGGTCAGCAAGCCGGGCAGGTCGACGATCCAGATCTGGCGGGTTGCCTGGCTGCGGCCCAGCCCGTCGCGGACCATCTGGGCGTGGATCTGGTCCGCGATGCCGATCCCGGCAGTGCCGCCACCGAAGACGATGACTCTCTGGTCCCGCCACCGCGTGCCGGCGACCTTCACCGCGCTGAACAGGCCGGCCATGGCGATCACGCCGGTGCCCTGCATGTCGTCGTTGAAGATCCGGTACTTGTCCCGGTAGGTGACCAGGATCCGCCGGGCGTTGTCCGCGCCGAAATCCTCGAAGTGCAGCAATGCATTCGGGAACCGCGAGGACGCCGTCTGCAGGTACCTCTTGATGAACGCGTCGTACTGCGGGCCGCGGACGCGTGCATGCCGGTTCCCCAGGTACAGCGGGTCGTTCAGCAGCGCTTCGTTGTTGGTGCCGACATCCAGCGACACCGGGATCACCCGTCGCGGGTCGATGCCAGCGGCGGCGGTGTAGACGGCCAGCTTGCCAACGCAGATCATGCTGCCGGCGACCCCCCAGTCGCCGATGCCAAGGATCTCCTCGGCGTCACTGCAGACGATCAGGTCAACGTCATCTGGCCCGAGACCCAGACTGTCGAACGCCTTGTCCATGTCGTCGGGCCTGTCGATGGACAGGTACAGGCCCCTGGGGCGGCGGTACTCGTGCGAGTAATTCTCAATGGCGTCGCCGATCACCGGGTCATAAATGATCGGCAGCAGCTCGGCGAGATGATTCGCGAGCACCCGGTAATACAGCACCTCGTTCCGGTCGTGCAGCTGCTCCATGTAGATGTTCTTGGCCAGGTCGTCGCCTTGCCGCTGCATCTGCTGGTAAGCGCGCTGGGCCTGCTGGTCGAGCGTGAGCACGGCCGACGGCAAACGCCCGGTAAGTCCGAGAGCGTCACGTTCTGCTTCGGTGAAGGCCGTGCCCTTGTCCCGGATCGGGTCCTCGAGTACGTCCGGAATGGCCGGAACGGGCGCTGTGCGCATGCTCATGATCTTGATCCCCCGGTTTCGTCAGCAACTCCGCGCCAGACGGTTCAGATGGTGCCCGCCGACCAGCAGATCAAGCCTGGGCGGGCCATGGACTCAGGTAAGGCAGAATCCGCGCGGCCGAGAGCGGCTGTGATCCCCCGTGGCGGGCGGCCTATGCTGATGGTTTCGGGGGAATCTGCCTGGCTATTGCTTTGGCCGCTAACCATGAGCCTGACCAGCGCTTATGCCACGACGCGCTTGCGCGGACGGCACCGCGAGCTCGCGGTGCTGGATGATTTGCTGAGCAAGGCCAGGGCGGGCACCAGCGGTGTGCTCGTACTGCGCGGTGAGCCGGGGATGGGCAAGACGGCGCTGCTGGATTACGCCGCCAGCCGCGCCAGGGGCTTCAGGGTTGACCAGGTTAGCGGTGTTCAGTCGGAAATGGAGCTCCCGTTCGCAGGTTTGCACATGATGTTCGGGCCGTTGCTCGACCGGCTGGAGCGCTTGCCTGGTCCGCAGCGCGAGGCGCTCGCGGTGGCTCTGGGCGTCCGGGACGGGCACGCCCCCGACCGGCTGCTGGTCGGACTGGCGGTCTTGAGCATGATGGCCGAACTAGCCGAAGAGCAGCCGCTGGCCTGCCTCGTCGATGACGCGCAGTGGCTGGATCAGTCCTCGTTGCAGGCACTCGCGTTCGCTGCGCGGCGGCTGGTCGCCGACCGCGTCGCCGTCGTCTTCTGCGTGCGGGCGGGCAGCAATATTCCTGAGCTGGCTGGCCTGCCCGAGCTGGCAGTGACAAGGCTCCATGATCCTGATGCTCGCGCGCTGCTGGCCTCGGTTATGCACGGGCGACTCGATCCGTCGGTCGCGGACCGCATTGTTGGCGAGACACACGGCAACCCGCTGGCAATCCTGCAGTTCGCGCGCACGCTGAGCCCGGCCGACCTGGCCGGCGGCTTCGTTCTTCCCGGCACCACTGCGCCCCTGCCGGACCGTATCGAGGACGGCTTCCGCCGGCAGGTTCAGTCGCTTCCGCCCGGCACCCGCCAGCTCCTGCTCATCGCCGCGGCTGAGCGGACGGGCGAGGCGACATTGCTGTGGCGCGCCGCGACATCCCAAGGGATCGGCACGGACGCAGCCGCGCCTGCCGAGGCGGCGGAGCTGATCGATTTCGGCGCGCAGGTGCGCTTCCGTCATCCGCTGATCCGTTCTGCGACCTACCAGTCCGCCACGCCGGATGAGCGGCGAACGGTACACCGGGCGCTGGCCGAGGCCCTCGACCCGCGAACCGATCCCGACCGCAGGGCATGGCATCGCGCGCAGGCGGCCACTGGCCCTGACGAGGAGGTCGCCGCCGAACTGGAGCGCAGCGCTGGCCGCGCGCAAGCCCGCGGCGGCATCGCGGCGGCAGCCGAATTTCTGCGCCTGGCAACCGAACTGACACCCGAACCGGCCCGCCGCAGTGTCCGCGCTCTGGCGGCCGCGCAAGCGAAGTTCAGCGCCGGCTCCGCTGACGCGGCTTACGCGCTGCTGGTGACGGCGGCGGCCGGGCCGCTGGATGAGTTGCAGCAAGCACGGCTCGAGCGGCTCCGTGCCCGGCTCGATTTCACCTGGAACCGCGGCAGCGACGCGCCGGCACTTCTCCTCCACGCCGCTCGCCGGCTCGCCCCGCTCGACGCCAGGCAAGCCCGTGAAACCTACCTCGAGGCAACTGAAGCAGCGATCTTCGCCGGGCGGCTCGGTCGCAGCGGCAGACCGTCGGAGGTCGCCGCTGCAGCCCGGAATGCGCCGCCGGCGCCGCACCCGCCACGCGCGATCGACATCCTTCTCGACGGGCTGACAGCGAGGTTGACCGGCGGCTACTCGGCAGGCCTGGCCCCGCTCACGAACGCAGTGCGGGCATTGACGCGACTTGGAGTCTCGCCGGCCGAGGATGACATGCTCTGGTACCTGCTCTGGGTTGAATGCTTGCTGACACCAGAGCCCATCGCTCCTGAGGTGTGGGATGACAGGGCCTGGGATGAGCTCGCAACCCGCGCAGTCGAAGTTGCCCGCGACGCCGGAGCTGTCACCGCACTCCCCGTAGCGCTGAGCGCGAAGGCATGCTCCGATATGCACGCCGGGGAGTTT
>DASXIA010000461.1:0-8376 GCA_036488155.1 Streptosporangiaceae bacterium
CGAACTACATGGACTACCTGCTGCCGACCGCCTGGGAGACACCTGGCTTCGAGCTGCACAGCGAAGTCGTCACCCCGTGCCCGCACCACCCGATCGGCGCCAAGGGTATCGGCGAGTGCGCAGCCGTCGGCGGCCCGGCCGCCTTCGTCAACGCCGTCCTGGATGCGATTAAAGACACCGGTGTGCGGAACATCGACATGCCGCTGCTCCCGGACCGGGTCTGGGAGGCGGTCACCGGCCGCCGGGATGTTTCCGGCGCACCGCCGGTCCGCTCGGACGATTAGCGAGCTGGTGATGAACGGCTGGGAAGTTATGGAGCAGGCCGCGGAACTAGCGCGGCGAGGCGAGGCATTCGCGCTTGCGACGGTGGTCTGGCGCCAGGGGCCGTCGTCAAGCCAGCAGGGCTCGCGCGCGATTATCACCGCCGACGGTGAACTGCTCGGCTGGATCGGTGGTGCCTGTGCGGAGCCTGCGGTGATCCGTGCGGCCAGGCACGTCATCGCCACCGGCAACGCTGAGCTGCTGCTGCTCGGCAACCCAGGCCAGTTCGGCGGCGCGGTGCCAGACGGAGTTGCCGTCATCCCGATCTCCTGCCAGAGCGAAGGCGCGCTGGAGGTGTACATCGAGCCAGTAGTGCCCGTTCCCCACCTGGTGGTAGCAGGCCGGTCCCCGATGGCGCAGACGCTCGCCAGCCTGGCGCAGGCGCTGGGCTGGCACGCTGAGCTGATCGACGGCGCCGACTTCACCGCAGCGCACGTTGACGAGCGGTCGCTCGTCGTCGTCGCCACCCAGGGCCACGACGACGAGGGCGTGCTGGAGCGCGCGGTGGCTGCCAGGCCTGCCTATCTCGGCCTGGTTGGCTCGCGTCAGCGGGGGGCGGCGGTGCTCGGGTACCTGGCCGACCGCGGCGTCCCGAAGGCGGAGCTGGACCGGGTCAAGGTGCCGGCCGGCCTTGATCTCGGCAGCACGACCCATCCCGAGATCGCCGTCGCGATCCTGGCTGAGCTAGTACAGCTGCGGGCGTCCGGGGGGCTGGCTGGCGGCAGCTCGCAGCGCCAACCGCAGGAGGCCGTTGACCCCGTGTGCGGCATGACCGTGAGCACTGGGCCGGGCGCCCTGCCGCTGGAATATGCACGCGTCACCTATTACTTCTGCTGCGCCGGCTGCCGGCAGGCGTTCGAGAAAGATCCCGCTCCGCGCACCAAGGGGCTTGCTGACGTGACTGACATGAAGGGCGAGGCCCGATGCTGATCAAGAACGACTTCGAGGTCGCCGAGCCGGTAGAGAAAGTGTGGCAGTTCTTCGGCAACATCCCGCAGGTCGCTACATGCCTGCCGGGGGCCGAGCTGACCGAGGACCTGGGAGGCGACAAGTACAAGGGTCAGGTCGCGATCCGGATGGGCCCGGTACGGCTGAAGTTCGCGGGTACCGCCGACATCACTGAGCGAGACGAGGCGGCGAGACGAATTGTCGTGCATGCGGCAGGTGCGGACGAGAAGGGCCGTGGCCAGGCCAGCATGACCGTGACTGCGACGCTGGCGCAGTCCGGGCGCGGCACGCGCGTGGACGTGGCGCAGGACCTGCAGCTCTCCGGCGCTGCCGCGCAATACGGCCGGGGCATGATCTCCGACGTTAGCTCCGTGCTGATGCACGACTTCTCGGTCAACATGCAGGACCGGATCAGCCGGATTGAGCGGGGTGAGTCCGCTGAGCAGATCGCCGCTGCCAGTGCGACGCCGGCGAGCGGCCTCGCCCTCGGCTTGCGCGCGGCGCGGATGGCTCTGGCCCGGGTCTTTCGCCGCTTCTTTCTGCCATATCAGCCCGCGTCGTCGTAACCCGGCCAAGCTCATAAGGAGGATAGCCATGGTCTTGTGGTGGATCGGCAATGCGGTCCTGCTGGTCGTGGTGCTGCCTGTTGTCATCTACCTGCTGAACCGGGTGCTCGCCGCGGTCGAGCGCATCAGGCACGCGACCGATGACATCCTGTCCGGCGGCGTGGCACTGGTTGGCGAGCTGACCGGCGTGCCAAGCGCGCTGGCCACGACCGACACCACGGTGCAGGAAATATCTGTCGGCGCCGTCCGCTACGCGGGTTCGGTCGCCAAGCTTCTCGGTTAGCCAGGCTCTCGGTGAGCCCGGCTTCCGGCTTGCAGAAAGGAGAACGGTCATGCCAGCAGCTGCCTGGGTGACTTTGATCATCGCGGCGCTGATCATCGCGATTACCGCTATCGGACTGCTGCGGGTGATCTTCCACCTCAGGGCTATCCGGGCGAGCCTCGTCGCGACCACCGGCGGAGTTCAGGCGGTCGCGGACCTGACCAGCACTGTGCCTGGCCGGCTGACGTCGGTCAACGCGAGCCTGAAGCCCGTCAGGGACTTCTGCGAGACGGTCTGATCAGCCATGACCGGACACGCAAAGCTCGCTTATCTCGCTAGCGGGACCGGGCACTTCAGCAGCTTCGGCTGGGTCCTCGGCTATGTGATCGGTGCCGTCGTAGTGCTCGTCGTGGTCGCGCTCGTCGTGCCGATCCTGCGGCTGGCTTACTCGATCGGCAAGGAAGCGCCGAAGATCAACGACTCGCTCGGCGATGCCGTGCACAACACAGCGCCACTAGCGGCGCTGCGCACGACCATCGAGCACGCCACCATCATCATCGGCGGGCTGCAGCGCGGCCGTGCCAGGCTCGGAGGTTAGCGATGCACACACCGGCCACCGCCGCGGCCATGAACTCCTCGGAGCACACGGCATGGGTCGTCGCGATCATCCTCGGGTTTGTCGTGGTGCTCGCGGTTGCGGCGCTGCTGAGCCTGCTCATTTACTTCGTCAAGATCGTTGACCGGCGGGTAGTCGAGGTCCGGGACACGCTGGCGGCCGCAGCGGCGAACACCGCAGACGCAGCGCTGATCCCGCAAGTTGCTGACGGCGTCGAGGCAGTGCTGGCCGAAGGCCTGCAGCACCACCTGTTCCTTGGCCGGGTGCTCGGAAAGGTGAAATCATGACCACGCTGGTCGTCCTGACTGTCGTCGACATCCTTTTGCTGATCGCCGGGCTCGCGTTCTACTTGTACTGGGTCGGCACGCTGCTGACCAGGATCGCGGGCAACCTCGAGGAGTGCGCCGACCTCGTTCGGACGATCGTCGGGCACGCCAGGCAGATCGGTCCCGGCGTCGAGCACATCAACCAGACCGGCGCAGTGGTGGCAGGCGCGCTGCCGCTGCTGTACGGGATGGCCGAGGAGATCGTGGCGGACGTGACGCCCCGGCCTGCCGAGCCGCTGGTGCGTGAAGTCGTCAAGCCGGCATCGGGAACCCGGCGATCCCGCCTGCACGACGCGGTAGGGTACGCACCACAGCGCTGACGGCGCGCCTGAGGGCTGGCGCTGCGGCTACCGGTGGCCGGACTGGTCCGGACCGCGGCGTGCGACCGGGCCAGTGGTCGGCGCGGAGTACTCGCCGATCCAGTGGTCTTCCCACGCGTTGTCGTACTGCTGGTCGTTGCAGCTCGGATGGTAGGTCGCCGTCAACTCGCGGACGATCTGCTCGCGATGCGCGCTCGTGCCACCGGGCACCTCGTAGGTGCAGACGTAGACCTTCCACTTCGAGCCGGCCCGCCGGATCCAGCAGGAAGCGCGGGGATGATGGAACGGGAAGCGCCCGGCCGACAGGTCCTCACAGTGCCCGACGTAGCTGACCGCGTACCGCTCCGGCTTCGCATCTGGGTCGGGTTTGTAAAGAATCGCATACACGGCGGCCGTTGTGGGCGGCGTCCAGCCTGCCAGCAGCCGCGGCCCCTCGAACGGGTAGCCCGCTAGCGACCCGAGACGGATCATCGGAAGCCGGTTTCTTCGCCGGCCTCACTGACGGCCTCAGTGCGCACGACAGGTGCCGGGGCCAGTCCGGCCGTCGCGGCGGCTGCGGTGAAGCGCTCGGTCGCCACGGCGATCGCGTCCTCCTCGGTGTCGGCCTCGACGACGAGCTGGGCGCCGTATCTGCTGGTGCCGATCCCGGTGGCTATTCCGTCGCTAGCGGCGATCGCGTCGGCAAGCTCGACAATCTCTTCGCGGCTGAGGAGCTTGCTGCCCTCGGCTTCGATCCCGATACTCCACCTCATGCTCGCCTCCACCATGCCTCTACGGGCGTCAGCTCAGCGCCGGCAACATCTGGGCTAGCTGCTCCAGGCTGGCCAGGTCATGGCCCGACAGCAGCAGGTCAATATGCGGCGCTGCCACCATCATGCCCAGCGTGGTCGGCCGGAAATGCGGATCATCGCCCTTGTGCGGGTTCAGCCAGACAAGCCGGTAACACAGCCGGGACAGGCGCTCCATCGCCGCGGCGAGTTGATCAGGATCGCCGCGGTCCAGGCCATCCGAGCAGATGACCACTACGCTGCCGCGGCACAAGCCGCCACGTCCCCAGCGCCGCACAAAGGTCTCGAGTGACTGGCCGATCCTGGTACCGCCATCCCAGTCCACGACGGTCGCTGCCGCCTGCTCGAGAGCGCTGTCTGGCCGCCGGTGGCTCAAGGCCTTGGTGATGCGGGTCAGTCGGGTCCCGAAACAGAACACTTCCACCTTCGCGCTGGCTTGCCGAGCCGAGTGCGCGAACTGCAGCAGGTGACGCGAGTAGTCGGCCATCGAGCCGGAGACGTCGAGGATCAGGATGAGCGGGCGCAGTCGCATCTTGCGCTGCCGGAAGTACAGGTCACCGGGTTCGCCGTGCATGCGCATGGCGGTCCTGATCGTCTTGCGGAGGTCCGGGGCGCGCCCCTGCAGAGCCGCCCTGGTGCGCCGGGTCCGCCGTCGCGGCGGCGTCAGCCGGATCCTGGCCATGATCCGGCGCAGCGCGGCAATCTCGGCTGGCGTGCAGGCCGTAAAGGACCGGTGTTTCAGTGCGTCGACATCGGCTGCCATCCAGCCGAGAACTGGTTGTTCTTCGTCCTCTTCCGGGCCTGGCTGCGTGCCGGGCATGACCATCGCGGCGTCAACCTCGGCTGCTGCGCTGGCACGCAGTGTCAGAAGGGTGGCAGGCGAGACGCCCTGGGCCAGGAAGTAGCGGCGGAATACCTCGTCGTAGGCCGGGATGTCGTCGCGCCTGCTGACCAGCGTCGTCCGGCCAGCCCAGTACAGGTCCACCAGGTCGGACGGGTCGAGTGGCGACATAGCCGAAAAGTACGTCAGCATGTCGCCAGTGCCGACGGTGATCCCGGCCGTGCGTAGTGCCCGTACGAAGCCGACCAGCGTCGGGACGAACGGTGATTCCTCAGGCACCGGAGGTTATCTCTGCCAGGTTGTCCCTGACCAGGTCAAGATCGTCGCGGTCCTTGATGACCGCGCCCAAGGTGTCGCCCGCGGATTGGACGGTCAGGTCGGACTCACCGAGGAAGCCCAGCGTCCGTACCCAGTCGATGGTCTCCGCGACACCCGGCGGCTTAGCCAGGTCCAGCTCGCGCAACCGGTGCACTGCCTCGACGACCTTGCGGGTCAGTTCCTCGGCCGCGCCAGGCTCGCGGACCAGGACTATCTCGACCTCGCGCTCGGCGGAGGGATACCCGATCCAGTGATACAGGCAGCGGCGCCGGAGCGCGTCGTGGAGGTCTCTGGTCCGGTTGGAGGTGAGGATCACGGCGGGCGCGGACTCTGCCTTGATGGTGCCGATCTCCGGGATGCTGATCTGGAAGTCCGACAGCATTTCCAGCAGGAACGCCTCGAACTCGTCGTCGGCCCGGTCAACTTCGTCGATCAGGAGCACGGCCTGATCACCCGCGCGCACGGCCTCCAGCAGCGGCCGCTCGAGCAAGAACTTCGGCCCGAACAACCGGTCGACTGCCTGGTCATCTGCCGCCTGGTGCTCCGACAGCGCGCGGATCTGCAGCATCTGACGGGCATAGTCCCACTCATACAGTGCCTGATTGGTGTCGATGCCTTCGTAGCACTGAAGCCTGATCAGCCTCCGGCCGAAGATGCTGGCCAGTACCTTGGCGACCTCGGTCTTGCCTACGCCGACCTCGCCCTCGATCAGTACTGGCCGGTGCAACGACAAGGACACCAGCAGGGCTGTGGCCAGCCCTCGATCGGCCAGGTAGCCGCCCTGCCGCAGGCGCCCGGTCAGCTCGCCAACGGTTCCGGGATACTCCACCGAGAGAATCTCCTCGCCGTCAGTGGCCGGGCTCAGTGACTTTCGGCCGGGCCGAGGACAAGGTCACGAACGCTGCCGCCGGAACGGTTGAGCTTGCCCTCCCGACGCAGTCTTGCCCGCCATGCCGAAGCCAGGTCTTCCTCTCCCGCAGCGAATTCGTCGAACCCAACTCCCGCGTCGGCCATCCGCTTGCAGGACTTGCTCTCGGCGGCATCACCTTCGAGATTTGCCGTGGTCTGCCCCTGGCTGCGCCACACCGCACGCAGCACGTCCAGCGCCTCAGCGGGATCTGCGCTCATCTCGGACATCCCTTCAGCCCTGCCGTGTTGGGTTGACTGTAACTCCGCGACGTAAGCGGCCGCGACGGGCGATTAAGTGATCTCTTAATCGCGATCCCGGCCCGCCCGCGCGTTGGCGCGAGATCGGCGGCACCGGTTCGGCATGATGGTGACTATGGAACTGACGGTGGCTGCGAGCACAATGACGACCGTGCCGGACATTACCTTCCGCAGTGACATGACCGTCGAACTCGTCAAGCACTCGGCCTCGGACGCCGACGTGATCTGGGCAGCCAGGGTCTCCACCAAGGGCGAGCAGTCGCTCGCTGACATCGACGCTGATCCCGAGCGGTCAGCGGGGCTGATCAATTTCCTGATGCGCGACCGGCATGGCACGCCGTTCGAGCACTCGTCAATGACGTTCTACGTCAGCGCGCCGATCTTCGTGTTCCGGGAGTTCATGCGGCATCGCACGTTCAGCTACAACGAGGAGAGTGGCCGGTACCGCACGCTCCAGCCGGTGTTTTACGCGCCCGGCCCGGACCGCAAGCTCGTCCAGTCCGGCAAGCCGGGTGCCTACGTCTTCACCGAAGGAACGGCCGAGCAGCACGCTGTGGTGACCGAGACAGTGCGAGCCGCCTGCCGGCAGTCATACCAGGCCTACCTGGAGATGCTGGAGGCCGGCGTCGCGCGTGAGGTTGCTCGCACCGTGCTTCCGGTCGGCCTCTACTCCTCGATGTACGCGACCTGCAACGCCCGCGCATTGATGAATTTCCTGTCGCTGCGGGTGAAGCACAGTGATGCCACCTTCCCTTCGTTCCCGCAGCGTGAGATCGAGATGGTGGCTGAACAGATGGAAGCACTGTGGGCTGGCGTGATGCCGCTGACCCACGCGGCGTTCGAGCGGAACGGCCGCGTCGCCCCTTAGCGCAGTACCTCATCTGAACTCGCACCCGGGCGCGGTGCTTGGTTCACGTGAAACGTCAACCGCCGAGCACCCCGTCGCGACCTAGCGGCTTGGCGGTCAGTCGCGGACAGTCCCGTCCCAGCGCCATTGTGTCCGGCGCGGGCGGCCGTCGAGGACCGTCCGTCCGGTGCACCACAGCAGGACGTCTGACGGGTCTCCGGGAGGTGCGTCAGGGAACAGCCGCGTCAGGACCGGCACGCACATCTCGGCTGGCGGACGCCAGTGCAGTCCTAGCGCCGTGGCGACGTCATAGGTGTGCACGAGCGTCTCGACGACACCCATGGCAGTGAAGCCCTCAGCGTCCGATGTGCCGTAGTTGTGGTACCCGCGGTCGCCTGGCTGCGCAGCGGCTACCGTGCGCTGCAAGATCGCGCCGCAGACGACGATGGTTCGCAGCAGTTCCTCTGGATTGGCGCCATCGGTCATGGTGATCTCGAACGGCACGTAGCCCTCTGTGGCCTGGTCAATGATCTGTGATGCATAAAAAACTAGACAATCGGCGATGTGGAAGCCTGTCGTCCAGCAACTCCAGTCCAGGTCGGTCGCGGGGATGCTCCAGTCAGAATCGACGGCCGGCCCCAGAGCACGCCGAGCCTCGGCAACAGCGTCGGCTACCAGATCAGGCGGTACGAGCATCGGGTGTCCTTAGGCAGGGTTCTCGGCGAGCGCCAATTCCAGCAGATACAGGTCGCGGTGTCTAAGGGTTTCTAGTCGGCCTTGCGGTTGTTCAGCCCGTCTTGAGGGGCTTTCATCAGGGCCGCGGTGGAGAATACGCTCGGTTGGGCGCTATGGACCGGTACGGCCCCGCCGCCGCCAATCCGGAGCACGGTAAAGTGCCGGTCCGCCGGATGGCCGCCGCGCTGCGCCGCGATGGTCGCGCGACTGCGGAACCGTTCTCCGGACTGCGGGTAATCCAAGATCGCGTCCGGCGCGTAGATGGCGTGCTCAGCCGCGCTGTCCCCTTGCTCGGAAGCCCGCCAGTGCTCCATGATCCTC
>DASXIA010000466.1:0-5804 GCA_036488155.1 Streptosporangiaceae bacterium
GGCAGTCGCCGCCGTCCAGCGCGACGCCCAGCGAGTACGGGTGGCCCGGCGAGTGCAGCGGGCCGAGAGGCTCAGGAACCGCCACGCGGATCGGGCCGCCCGGCTGCGAGCCGACCTCGAGCAACTCGGGTCGGCACGCTAGCCGGAGTCAGCGCGGGGCCGGGCCCGGGGAGCGAGCGGACTTCCCGGGCCCCGATGGCTAGAGGGCCGACACCAACTTCTCGAGCCGGCCCCTCAGCCGTATGGCCTGATCACGCTGCCTGAGCTGCCGCCGCTCGGCTCGCTCAGCCTGGCGGGAGATCCTGCTGTAGAGCTGCGCCCGCTCCGCCTCCCGCTGCGCAGCAGCCTCCGCGAGCAGGCCCTGTTCTCGCTCGCGTGCCACTTCCGCATGCATATACACCGTCGCACTTCCCATCGTCGTTGTCGGTTCAGTGCGGCGCCGGCCTTAGTCAGGCCGCAACCGCGTCCTTGCGCGGACGTCCCCGTGGCCGCTTGCGCGGGACGATCTCGCCCCTCAGGAACAGCTCGCCACCCCAGACGCCCCATGGCTCCGCTCGGGCGATCGCCCCGGCGAGGCAGACCATCCTCGCCGCGCAGCTCCCGCACAGCGACTTCGCGAATTCCACATCCTCCGGTGATTCCGCGAAGAACAGCTCCGGGTCATCCCTGCACGGAAGCTCAGCGCTCGCGAACACCTGGCTGTCGAATGCCTGGTTGCTGAGCTCCGCGCCACCGGGAACGTCGCCTAGTCCCTCCAGCACGGCGGTTGTGCCGGGCCACTGCATCGGTGCCAACCCCTCTCCACTACTCGTCGAGCTTGTCTTATGCCTCTGACAATCTGTGGCCTTGCATGACGAAGGCCGCGGACCCTTTGTCGGGTCCGCGGCCTGGAGGGGATCTGGCCGGTCTTTGTTAGACCGGTTCCGGTTCCCTCGCCGGATGCGGACCCAATCCACCCGGGGCAACCGGGTAAATGCGGGTCATCTGGTTGAGCTGCTTGGCGCTGCCATTCCTGGTGCTAGCTGTGCCGATACCGACGGTGATCGTGCCGTTACCGACACTGCTGCCCCGGAAGGCACCAGCGAAAGCGTCGGCGGTCCGTGCATGAACCGGCCGAACGGCAGCGAAAGCACCCCGGATGCGCGGCAACGCCGGCCCAGCGGTCAGCTGGCTAGAGGACGAGCCAACCCGGCCGCCATCACACGCAAAGGCGCCCGCGCCGAACCCGGCGAGCGGTCGCATTGCGGCCTGCGCGGCGTGCACCTCGGCAACTGTGCCGGTTAGGACCGTGCTGGTCAGAACCGTGTTGCCTGGCGTCACCTCGGCCAGTGTGATGTTCAGCATTTCGGGCACCTCCTCTCGGGCACAGTGGGTTGGCCTGCGGACAAGCAGAAGCCTACGTAGGCTCCCTTGGCCGCGGCAACTCTTTTTCTACCTGCGACTTCTTTGTAGTCCGGCTGCCGCCGGACCGTTATCAATCCAGCCTGCCCAGCTTCAAACGGGCTTACGCAAGCGCAAGAGCCCCTCCTGAACCACAGACACGACGAGTTCCCCCTCGCGGGTATAGACCTCGCCTCTTGCCAGGCCCCGGCCGCCGCTGGCAATCGGTGAGTCCTGGACGTACAGGAGCCACTGGTCCGCCCGGAACGGGCGATGGAACCACATCGCGTGGTCCAGGCTTGCACCTGCGATAACGCCATCACTCCAGGACACACCGTGCGCCAGTAGCACAGTGTCCAGCAAGGTCATGTCGGATGCGTAGGTCATGATGCAGACATGCAGCAGCGGATCGTCCGGCAGATCTCCGTCGGCTCGCAGCCAGACCACACTGCGCGATGAGATCAGCGACGGGTCGCGCGCTGCCTCAGCCGTTAGCGGTCCGACGTACCTGATATCAATCGGGCCGCGCCATGAGTCCTCGTCGCCAGACGCCCCGCGCAGCCGGCGCAGCCGGTCAGCGGTTGGCTCGACGTCTTCCGGACCCGGAACCGCCGGCATGGAGTCGGCATGCTCAAGCCCTGGCTCGCTGCGCTGGAACGACGCGGAGAGCGTGAAGATCGTCTTGCCGTGCTGGACCGCGCTGACCCGGCGGGTCGTGAACGAACGCCCGTCGCGGACGCGTTCCACGATGTACACCAGCGGAACCGTGGGGTCGCCGGGCCGGATGAAATAAGCATGCAGGGAGTGCACAGGCCGGTCCGCGGGCACCGTACGACCCGCCGCGACGAGTGCCTGGCCGGCCACCTGACCGCCGAACACGCGCTGCCGGCGCTCTCCTTCCGGGCTGTCGCCGCGGAAAATGTCCTCCTCGATCTGCTCTAGATCCAGCAGGTCGATTACCTCATCGAGCGCCTTGGTCATGGCGCCGCCTTGCCGCCAGAGCTCACCGGAGGCGCGGCCGCTGCGCATAGTTCGAGCACTGCGGCACCGTACCGGTCGAGCTTGACAGCGCCCACGCCGGGGATGCCGGCAAGTTCGCCCCGGCTGACCGGCCGCGCCGCGGCGATCGCCTGCAGGGTGGCGTCCGAGAAAACAACGTAGGCCGGCACGCCCTGCTCTTTGCTGACTGCCAGTCGCCATTCCCTGAGCTGGCTGAAGAGCGGTTCGGCGGGATCGCGACCGGCACCGTCCTGCCGCGGCGCGGAAGCGGGCGAGCCTGCCCGACGGCCGGCCGCGCGCTCGCCGGCTCGCATACCCCGGCCGCTCAGGTCCGCCAGGAATCTCGATGGTTTCCGGGTTCGGCGCCCGCCCGGCGTCCTGGCAAGTGCCCAGGAGAGGTAGAGCCGCTCGCGGGCCCTGGTAATCCCGACGTAGAGGAGCCGACGCTCTTCCTCCACTGCCTCGTCGGTCTGCGCGTAGACGATCGGCACCGTGCCATCGGTGAGGCCGGCCAGGAAGACCGCCTGCCATTCCAGCCCCTTGGCCGAGTGCAGTGAGGCAAGGGTGACCCCGGCCATTGCCGGAGCATGACCGATCGCGCTGCGAACCGCCAGCTCGGCTGACAAGTCGGTCAGCCCGGCCCCCGGATTCGCGGCGAAGAAGGCGGCAGCGAGCTGTGCCAGCGCCTCCAGCGATTCCCAACGGTCGCGCGCGGTCCCGCGACCGCCTGGCGGCCGCGCAGACAGGCCGATGCTGGCCAGGATCGGCCTGACCTCAGCGGCCGGGTCGTCGGCCGCCGAGGCTGACCGGGCAGCGGCCCGCAACAACCCGACCGCCTGGCGGACCTCGCCGCGGTCGAAGAAGCGCTCGGCGCCACGCAACTGGAATGGCACGCCGGCATCCGCCAGCGCTTGCTCGTACGCTGCTGTTTGCGCGTTGGTCCGGACCAGCACGGCAATCTCGCCAGCCGGTGTGCCGGCCTTGAGCAGCGTCTGTACCTGCCGTGCCACAGCGGCCGCTTCGGCCGGCTCGTCAGGGTGCTCAGTCAGCCGCGGAGCAGGACCGGCCGGCTGCTGGGCGACAAGGGATCCAGGACCAGACCGCCCGGCGGCCGCCACCAGCTTGTTGGCGAGGGTGACGACCTCCGGCGTCGACCGGTAGTTTCGCACTAGCCGGATCACCCTGGCGGCCGGGAACTCGGCCGGGAAACCGGTCAGGTACGCCGGCGTCGCGCCGGTGAAGGAGTAGATCGTCTGGCGCGGATCACCAACGACGCAGATCTCATCCCGGCCACCGAGCCACATGTCGAGTAGCAGCTTCTGCAGCGGGTTCACGTCCTGGTACTCGTCCACGACAAAGCAGGTGTACCTATCCCGGACGGAACGTGCAGCGACCGGATACTCGGCCAGGATGGCCGCAGTCAGCTCGAGCACTGACTCGAAGTCCACCAGGTGACGCTCAGTCCGCAGCTCCTCGTAGCCCGCGTAGATCCTGGCGAGCGCGACCGCATCCAGCGGCGGCGTCCGCCCGGCCTTGGCGCTCGTGGCGGCGTACTCATCAGGCCTGACCTGGGTAACCTTGGCCCATTCGATCTCGCCCGCCGCGTCCCGCAGCTCCGGCAGCCCGGCCGGGATCCGTAGGCGGCGGGCCACTTCAGCGAGCAGGCTGATCTTGGACTCGAGCACGCGCGGCGCCGTGCCGCCGACCGTGGCTGGCCAGAAGTGAGTGAGCTGCCGCAGCGCCGCGGAATGGAAAGTCCTGGCCTGCACTTTGTCAAGAGCCGTGCCGGGAACGAGCTGGCCGAGCTGATGCAGCCGACCGCGAAGCTCCCCCGCCGCCCTCGTCGTGAATGTGACAGCGAGCACCCGGGCCGGGTCAGCTTGCGCAGTCGCCGCGAGGTAGGCAATGCGGTGCGCCACCGCGCGCGTCTTACCTGTGCCAGCGCCGGCCAGTACACAGACCGGGCCCCGGGCCGCCAGCGCAACCTCCCGCTGCTCAGGATCCAGGTTGGCCAGTACCGCCTCGGGCCCGCCGAGGGACGCGGGAGGCGGCTGACTGCTCGCCTGGTCCTGCCCCTCGCGCATCTGCACCGATCTCCCGTCAGTCATGATGGTGGCTAGGCGCCACCTGGGTGGACCTGCCGGAATAGCTTCGTTTTAGGTTTTGCTTGCCTTTCGCATGCCTGCGATGGGCAGGGAAGCGCACGACAGCTGCCGGCGTTAGCCTAAATTTAGTTGGGAAGCATGGCGGAGAGGGAGAGCAAGGTGCCGCAGTCGCTAACGATGTACACCACAACGTGGTGTGCTTTCTGCCGTCGGCTTAAGAGCCAGCTGGCAGCGGAAGGGATCGAGATGGCTGAGGTCAACATCGAGGAAGACCCAGCGGCGGCCGACTTCGTCATGTCGGTCAACGGAGGATGTCAGACGGTTCCCACCGTCGTGTTCCCAGATGGCAGCGCGCTCACTAACCCGTCCGCGGCCGAGGTCAAGAAGCGCCTGGGCGAGCTAGCTGGTACCCGATGACACGCAAGCGCGGCCGGCACGCGAGCTCGGCTAAGTCAGCAGCCCCGGTCACGCTGGGCGGGACCGCGACCGGACCCATCCCGGCAAGGCCCGGCGCGCCGGGTCCGGCTCCGGCCGATGCCACTCGCGGTGCCCTTAAGCCCGGTGTGATGAATAGCACAATGGCCGACGTTACGCTGCCGGATATCGCGGCCGTTGCCGCGTTCGTACAAGACGACACCGTCGTGCGGCGCACCAAGGATGGCTGGCGCGTCGGGAGTGAAGACCTGCCCGACCTGACCTGCGCCATGATCCTGGCCGATCTGCTGGCTGCGGAGAGCGGCATGGCGCAGGCGCCGTCTGCAAAGCCGTCCGGCCAGCTTGCCGCGGCCGGCGAGATGGGCCGGCTTCGTGCCACCGTCACGCAGCTTGAGCATGCGCTGGCTACCAGGATCCGGGTCGAGCAGGCCATCGGCGTGCTAGCGGAGCGTCACCGGATCAAGCCGCGCCAGGCATTCGAGCAGCTCAGGGAGGCAGCCCGGAGCCGCGGCCGTAAAGTCATCGACATCGCTGGTGATGTCGTCGCGAGCGCGACGAACCCGCTGCTGCAGTTGCCCGATGAGCTGTCAAGGCCGCGCTCGGTGCCGCGCCGCGGCGTCCGCCCGTCTCCTGGCGCCCAGCCGTCAGGCGCCCGGTAGCGCGCCATACACCTGCGGGCCAAGGCAGCAGGCGTGTCCGCGGGCGAAGCCCAAAGACTGCCCCGTAACGCGCCTGTATCCCGAGCGTAACCGTGTGCCAAGTCCGCAGGACTGCCGCTAACGCGCCGCTGGGTCGCCCGGGTGCGGCAGCGGGCGTAACCGCGCGCCAAACTAGCCGAGCAGCCGCCAACGTGCCGCTGGGTCTGTCGGGTGCGGCAGCGGGCGT
>DASXIA010000468.1:0-11453 GCA_036488155.1 Streptosporangiaceae bacterium
CGTCGGGCCCGGGCGACGGCGGATGAAGCGCCGGCGGCCTGCGTAACCGGCGCCCGCCACTACCACGACAACGACCAGGAACGGCAGCGCCGCTCCGAGCGTGGTGAGGACCCACGCGGTCGCGTGCCGAAGTGCCCGCCAGCCAGCTGCCAGTCCGGTAACGAAGCTGTGCCGCGACACCGGCTTCTTCTTATGCGCTGCCACATGCGGCGGGCTGACCAAGGTCATGGTCACCGTGCCGTAAGTCGTCTCGTGGTCGAGCGCCCGCTGCTGGGCGAGCAGCGAGTTCAGCGTCGACTCATCACGACTGATCTGCCGCTGCACCTGCAGCAGCCCGGAGACCCCGCCCGCGCGCTTGAGCAATCCCTGCAGTGCCGCGATGGCGTCCTGCTCTGACGTGACGAGGCTGTTCACGTCGGCAACCTGCTGCGTCACATCCGTCGCCTGCTGCTGCATGGATAGCTGCTTGCCGAGGGCTGGCGAGGAAAGCTGCCCCAGTATTTGTTGATAAGCGGGAACGGGCACTTTCAGGGTGAGCTTTACCGCCCGGCCAGTCCTCGCCGTCCTCGCGGAGCTGGCTTGCTCGTCCGCGGTGTAACCGCCTGCCGCGACGACGATGCTGACGGCACGTTTCGCCGCGGCGGTTACGTTCGTCGCTCGGACAGTCAGGCTCGCGGTGTAGATGATGCTCTGGCTGGCTGGAGCGAGCTTGGCGGTCTGGACGGCGAGCTTGCCCCCCGAGCCAGCCGATGGGGGCGCCGCGGCCGCGCCGAAGCCAGCCGACGCGTTCAGGGATCCGTTCGCTGGCACGCCGTGCCCGGCCGCCCGTAGAGCGGGAGCGGACGAGGCACTGTTGCTGTTGCTGCTACCGCACGCGGCAACCAGCAGGCAGCCTGAGATTAAAACGGCGCCGGTGAGCGCCCCTCGCCTGGCGAGAACAGTACGCTGCATGCCCCTGTGACGCGCCGGCGCCAGGCACGGTTCCGCCACTGGCGATAATCGGTGTCGTGACCTGATGGACGGGCGCCAGCCCCGTCGTAATGGCGAGGTTAGCCTGGCCGTTGCTGTTGCTTGATGTACTGCCGTGAGATGCTCAGCGGCGGACTGCCGCACGAGGCAGCGAAGTAGGAGGGAGACCAGAAGTGCCCTCGCATGCTGGCCCGGTTCACTGGGCCGGTGAACTCAGCCCGGAGCATGCGGGCGGACAGGCTCTTGTGGGAGTTCACCAGCGCGGACACGGCGACTTTCGGCGGATAGAAGACCAGGAGATTCGCGTGCTCATGTTCGCCATTGAACTCTCGCAGCTCGGCCCCGAAGTCATCGCAGACTCTCCGCATTACATCGTCACAACAGCGCAGCATCTCCTCGTTGAGGACTCCGGGACGGTACTTCGTCACGAAGACCATGTGAACGTGAAACGGAAACGACGCGCCAGCCGCGCACTGTAGTGGTCGGCGTTTGTCATAGGCCAAGGGCAGGATGAATGCTGTGCAGGTCCGTTACCGCTACCGGATGTACCCGACCGGCGCGCAGGCCGAGATGCTTGCGCGGACATTCGGGTGCTCGCGGGTGGTCTATAACGACGCGTTGCGATTGCGCGATGAATCCTACGAGGCTGGCGAGAAGCTCAGCGACAGCGAGATCCAATCCCGCGTGATCACGATGGCCAAGCTGACGCCTGAACGCGGATGGCTGAACGAGGTAGCCAGCGTCGCCCTCGTGCAGGCATGCCAAGATGCCCGCCGCGCCTACCGGAACTGGTTCGATTCGATGTCCGGCAAGCGTAAGGGCCGCAGGGCCGGACATCCGAGGTTCCGGAAGAAGTCGAGTCGCCAGTCGTTCCGGCTGACGCGCAATGGTTTCTCGATGCGCGACGACGGCCGCGTCTACCTGGCCAAGATCGGCGACGTCCGCGTCCGCTGGTCGCGGGAGCTTGGCTCGGAGCCCAGCTCGGTAACGGTGATCAAAGAGCCAGACGGCCGCTATTACCTGTCGTTCGTAGTAGAGCGCGAAGCGTGGCCGCTGCCTGTTATCGAGCATGAGGCCGGCATCGATCTTGGCTTGGACCGCCTGGTCGTCACCAGCGACGGCGAGATCGTGCCCAACCCCCGGTTCCTGCGCAAGCGCTTGCGCAAGCTGGCCAGCCTCCAGCGGGCCGCATCCCGCAAGCAGAAGGGATCAGCTAACCGCCGCAAGGCCAGCAAGCGAGTCGCGGCCCAGCACCGCAAGGTCCGTGATGCCCGGCTCGACCACGCGCACAAGACAGCTCTCCGGCTCATCCGCGAAAACCAAGCGGTCTACGCCGAGACCCTCGCCGTCAACGGGCTCGCCCGCACACGGCTAGCCAAGTCCGTCTACGATGCCGGGTGGTCGCAGCTGCTGCGACTGCTGGCAGAAAAGGCCGACTACCACGGCCGGACCTTCCGCCAGATCGGGCGGTTCGTGCCGTCATCCCAGGTCTGCTCCGCGTGCGGGCGGCTCGACGGCCCTAAGCCGCTGTCGGTCCGCCGATGGGAATGCCCCTGCGGAGCAGTCCACGACAGGGACGTCAATGCCGCGATCAACATACTCACGGTCGGGCAGACCGGGAGCATAAACGCTTCTGGAGCGCAAGTAAGTCCTGCTGCGCAGGCGGTCGCGTGATGAAGGAAGAATCCCCGTGCCTCGGGACGGGGAGTGTCAAAATTCGGGAAACCGGATTGTTGCTGTTGTTCCTGCGGCTGCGGTCGGCCGTCAGGGCGGAAGCCCGGTGACCGGAAACGGCTCTGACCGGCGCTCGGTGGCCGTTATCGGCGGTGGCGTGTCGGGCCTCTCCGCGGCGTTCCTGCTTAAAAACGCCGGGCTCGAGGTGACCGTGCTCGAAGGTTCGCCGCGACTCGGCGGCAAGCTCGCGGTCTCGGAGGTCGGCGGCGTCGCGGTGGACTCCGGGGCTGAGGCGCTGCTCGCGCGCCGCCCGGAAGGCACCGGCCTGATCGGTGAGCTCGGCCTGTCCGGCCAGCTCGAGATGCCTGGCACGACCTCGGCGGGCATCTGGACGCGGGGCAGCATCCGGTCGCTGCCCAGGCGCCAGTTCATGGGTGTGCCCGCTGACATCGGCGAGCTCGCCGGAACTGGGATCCTGTCCGAGGAGGGCCTTGCCAGGGCAGCACAGGAGCCGAGCCTGCCCGGCGGCGAGCAGGTCGCGGACGTGTCCGTGACCCGCATGGTCGGCGGCCGGTTCGGCACCGAGCTGGTCGACCGGTTGGTGGAGCCGCTGCTTGGCGGCGTGTACGCGGGCCGGTGTGAAGACCTCTCGTTCTCCGCGACGCTGCCGGCGCTGGCGGATGCGGCTCGCGGGCGCAGTTCGCTCACCGAGGCGGCTGCATCGCTCATCCCGGCCCCGCCTGGTCGCGGTGCGGAGCCGGATCGGCCCCAAGTGCCCGATCAGCCGCCGCGGCCGGTGTTCACCACCCTGGCGGGCGGATTGGGCACCCTGCCGGAAGCGCTCGCGGCGGCGTCGGGCGCTGTCGTCCGGACCGGCGCGATGGTTCGCAAGCTGGCACGCACCGGGGCGGGCTGGCGGCTGACCGTCGGCTCGGCACATGCGCCGGAGGCGGTTGACGCTGACGCCGTGATCATCGCGGTTCCGGCGATCCCCGCGAGCCGGCTCCTAGCGGGCGTCGCCGACCCGGCCGCGGGCGCACTCGGCGAGATCCGGTACGCCAGCATGGCGATCGTTACGCTGGCCTATCCGGTGACGGCGTTTCCTGAGGCCTTGACCGGCAGCGGGTTCCTGGTTCCGGCGGTGGACGGGCGGACGATCAAGGCCGTGACGTTCAGCACGGTCAAGTGGCCGCACCTGCGGGCCAGCCAGCCGGATCTGCACATCGTCCGGTGCTCGGTCGGCCGGCTGGGGGAGGACGCAGTGCTGCAGCGCGACGACGCGGAACTCGCCGCTCTCGCGGCCGCCGACCTTGCCGAGGCCACTGGCGTCCGCGGCAGGCCGGCGGATATGCGGGTCAGCCGGTGGGGAGGCGGGCTGCCGCAGTACAGCGTGGGACATCTGGACCGGGTGGCCAGGATCAGGGCCGGGATTGCCACTCAGCCGGGGCTCGCTATCTGCGGAGCGGCTTACGACGGCGTCGGCATCCCGGCGTGCATCTCCACGGCCAGGCTGGCCGTGGAGCAGGTGCTGGCTTACTTTGACACCCATGCAAGCCCGCCTGACTGACGGGAGATCGCGGTGATCGAGCTGGACCAGGACGGCAATGTCTTCGTGCTGCGGATGCGCGGCGGAGAGAACCGGTTCAACCTGGACTGGCTGGACGGGGTGAACGAGGCGCTTGACCGGGTTGAGGCAACCGAGGGTGCCTGCGCGCTCGTCACGACCGGCGACGGGAAGTTTTACAGCAACGGGATGGACCTGGACTGGCTGGCGACGGTGCCGTCCCGGGCGGGCGACTATCTGCGTGCGATCTACCGCCTGCTTGGCCGGGTGCTCGGCTTCCCGGCGATCACGGTGGCGGCTGTCAACGGTCATGCGTTCGGCGCGGGCGCGCTGCTGACGGTTGCTCACGACTTCGCAGTGATGCGAGCGGACCGCGGTTACTGGTGCATGCCGGAGGCGGACCTCGGACTCCCGCTCACTGCCGAGTACGTGAGCGTGCTCAAGGCGAAGCTGCCCGGCCGGACCGTGCAGGAGGCGCTGCTCACCGGTCGGCGGTACGGCGGCTCCGAGGCGCTGGCCGCGGGCATAGTGCAGCAGGCAGCCGGCGAGGATGAGGTGCTGGCGGAGGCTGTCAAGATCGCTGCCGGCCTCGCCGGGAAAGACCGCGGGACGCTGGCCGAGCACAAGCGCCTGCTCTACGGCGACGCGATCGACACTCTTGCCGGCTGACGCTCATCGCCTGATTCCCTTCCGGTCGCGGACCGCGTGACTCGCCTCACACCTTTGTCTGTGTCACGTTTTGCCGCTCTCTCGGGTCTTGAGTGGTGACCCGTAAACAGCGGCAAGGAGATGACCATGGAAGCCCGTCTCAGCTACTTCGACAACGCGACCGCTGCGAAGTTCGCCAAGTACATCAACTCGGCTGGCGCGGTCGTGACTGACTCGACGCTGCCGGCCGTGACGCAGGAGCTGGTGAAGATCCGCGCCAGCCAGATCAACGGCTGCGCTGGCTGCCTCGACATGCACACCAAAGACGCCGAGCACGCCGGGGAAAGCTCGGTGCGACTCAACCTCGTCGCGGCGTGGCGGGAGGCGACGGTGTTCACCGAGGCCGAGCGGGCCGCGCTCGAGCTCACCGAGCAGGGCACCCGCATCGCTGATGCGGCCGGGGGCGTCACCGACGAAGCGTGGGCCAACGCGGCCAAGCACTATGACGAGGAGCAACTCGGGGCGCTGGTGTGCCTGATCGCCCTCATCAACACTTACAACCGGCTCAATGTCATCACGCGGCAGCCTGCCGGTGACTACAAGCCTGGCCAGTGGGGGTAACGGTCGGCTGGCTCAATGTTGCAGCCCGTCCCAAGACCACCGCGGAATGCTCATGCCCTCGGGAACATCGTCGGCAGACTCGTGGTAGCGGGCCATGGTGGTCGTGGTAGCCCACGCGAAGTAGTCGTGCAGCACGCGCCCGAGCGGACCGGCCGGGTCGAGCCCGATGTCGGCCATTGCCTGGTCGAAGCAGGTGATCGCCCGCTGGTCCATCTCGGCGTGCTCGCCGTTGCCGCTATGGATCCGCACCACTGAAGTCTCGTCTCCGTAGCTGCCGGAATAGCTGGCCGGACCACCCAGGGCCTCGGCCCAGTACGCGGCGAGCCGCTGGCTATGATCGGGACGGAATCCGGCGCTGAATGCATGGCTCACGATCTCGTCGGCCATCACGCGCTTGTGCCACGCCTCGGCTAGGCGCAGCATGCCCTCGCTGCCGCCCGCGGCCTCATAAACGCTCTGCATGCTCCAACAATGCCGCATCGTGACGCGCTGGCACGCCCGGACTGCTCTGCGGGCTGGCACAGGTTCGCTGCGCCCAAAGTCGGTCTGGCCCGAAGAGCGTGGGCCGCTCCCTGACGCTGGCCACGTTTACGCCCGCTTCCGCAGTCGGCGCGTGCCAGCGCGAAGCCGTTACTCGTGTCGGACTCCGGCGAGGATCTGCAGCGCGCGGAGAAACTGGTGTCCGAGTTTGTCACCAAGCGGCGCGAGGAATTCGCGCTCGACCTCATCGCGCGCTCGTCCGGCCCCCTCCAGGCAGTACTCGCCGGCGTCGGTGAGCTGCACGACGTTCTTGCGCCGGTCCTCCGTACTGCGGTGGCGCTCGACGAGACCTTTCGCTTCGAGCTCGTCGACGAGGGCAACCATCGTGGTCCGGTCGACTCCGAGCCGCCCGGCAGCCTCGTGCTGTGACAGCGGGTAGTCAGCGGCCAGCACCGTCAGGACTGCAAGCTCGCGGCCGTCGATTCCGTACTGCGCCATCACGGGCCCGGCTGCCTGGACCAGTCGTTGCTGAGCGTGCTTGAGGAGATAGCCCAGGCGAGAGGCAAGTGCCTCCGATGGTCCTGCGGTCATGGACCTACTGTACGGCCGGGCTGATCGTCAGTTATACTGATGATCAATCAAGCTGATGATATTCGGCAAAGGACAGGGGAGGCGGGCGCGAGAATGGCGACGCATGGCACGGAGCCGGTCAGTTCACGGCTGAGCTTTGGCATCAAGACCTCGCCGATGCATACGAGCTATCAGGCCATCCTGCGGACCTGGCAGCAAGCTGACGAGGTCGCGGAGATCGAGCACGCCTGGCTCTGGGATCACATGCTGCCGTTGAGCGGGCCGAAGGACGGTCCGTGTTACGAAGGCTGGACGCTGCTGACCGCGCTAGCGGCCCAGACCCAGCGCTTGCGCCTCGGCCTGCTGGTGACGAACAACCAGATCCGCCAGCCCGCCGTGCTCGGCAAGATCGCTAGCACGCTCGACGTCGTTTCCGGCGGGCGGCTGGTACTCGGCCTGGGAGCGGGCGGCACGATGAGCGCCGCGACCCAGCCGACGCCGGACCAGCACCCCGGGCTCGCCGAGTACCTCGCCTACGGGCTCCGGGTCACCACCCCGGCTGAAGGTCTGGCGAGGCTGGCGGAGACCATAACGATTGTCCGGCGGATGTTCACCGAGGAGGTATTCGATTTCGACGGCCGGTATTACACCCTTAAAGCCACCAGGAACGCCCCCAAGCCAGTACAGCCTGGCGGCCCGCCACTGCTTGTCGGCGGCACCGGGACCAGGATGCTGCGGCTGGTGGCCGAGCACGCTGATGTCTGGAATATCCCAGGGCCGCCGCATGGCAGCGTCGAGTTCATCACCGAGCGCAACTGGGTTCTGGACAAGCACTGCGCGGCCATCGGCCGGAATCCGCGCGACCTCCTCAGGTCAGTCCAGCTGATCCTGCAGGGCGACGACCCGGCGTCGGCGCGGCAGACTGTCGCCGCCGTCATCGCGGCAGGCTTCAACCACGTCGTCCTCGCCGTCCGGCCACCCGCGCCTGACAACGTCGCCCGCTGGCTGGCAGATGAGGTAATCACGCCGGCCCGCGAGCAACTGCCAGTCAGCTAGCAGCCGCCCCCGTACCGCTCAGCCGACTTCCGGTGAACCGGGGCGACCTTGATGACAGCATGACGGGTATGACGGCCGGCCGGGTACTTGGCGCTGACGCCTGCCGGGCGGGCTGGGTCGGCATCACGCTGTCCGACGCGGGCATCCAGGCCTACGTGCATGCCGAGATCGCCGGCCTCGTCGGGCTTGCTGTCGCAGCCGGGCCGCTGGCGGTCGTCGGCATTGACATCCCGATCGGTCTCGCTGATGCCGGGCTACGACAGGCGGACCTGCTGGCCAGGAGGGCGGCGGGCCCGCGATGGGCGTCGGTATTCATGACCCCGGTTCGCGCCGCGGTCGAACTAGCGGACTACCAGCAGGCCTGCGACCTGAACCGGCGGCTGGCAGGCTGTGGCATCGCCCGGCAGGCGTTCAACCTGCGGGAGAAGATCATGCAGGTAGATAGCTGGCTGCCACAAGCGCCGTGTCCCGTCGTCGAGGTCCATCCCGAGCTGTGCTTCGCCGAGCTAGCGGGCGCACCACTGACCGACAGCAAGTCGACCTGGGCTGGCGCAGTGAAGCGACGCCAGTTGCTGGCTGCCGAAGGCATTGAGCTGGCTGGCGATCTCGGCCTCACCGGTAAGCAAGCGGGCGTGGACGACGTGCTTGACGCGGCGGCGGTCGCCTGGACCGCACGGCGCGTAGCCAGCGGCAGCGCCCGACGGCTTCCCGTGGAGCCGGAGCGTTTCAGCGACCAGGTGGACTGCGCGATCTGGACGTAATTCAAACGCTTTTGCCCAGGTCAGAGACTCAGCCGCGGGACGTCCGAGCCGCTACGCAATCGATGCGACCGCATCGAGGATCCGGGTGGAAACCTCGGGGATGTCGACATCCTCCGCGACGAGCACA
The DNA here is from genome assembly GCA_036488155.1 of Streptosporangiaceae bacterium. Classification (GTDB taxonomy): domain Bacteria; phylum Actinomycetota; class Actinomycetes; order Streptosporangiales; family Streptosporangiaceae; genus JAJYUU01. The sequence goes on from DASXIA010000468.1 coordinate 8,471, forward strand.
CGCCCGGGAGTGCCCCACGGCCGCCGGTCGACGACTGTCTCACCAGCCGTAAACTCGCCTTTCGTTTCGCAGCGGACCTGGCGAGGAATCCAGCTAAACAAATCCGGCGACGCCAGGGCAATGGCGGCTACGGCATCATGGGGGACGAAACTGCCGTCTCTGTCCTGCACGTAACGGATGGCGCGAGCGAGCAGGTTCCCGACCCGCCCGGCTCCTCGCAAGGCCTCGATCTCGCCAGCCGACCACCCGAACCGCTGGGTCACATCAAGTGGAATCATCTTCATGCTGGCTCCGCTCGCGAAAACGAGATCGGCTGCGGTCGGATCCATCCAGGCGTTGAACTCGGCAGCGGCCGTCATGTTTCCGCCGACGGCGACGGCTCCGCCCATCCAGACGACCTCGGCAACAGGGCGGCCGGCCTGAATCGCCTGGGCCACGCAGGTCAGCGCGCCAGCGCAGAACACTGTGCCGTCAAGGTCTCCCGCGTACTGATCGGGCGGGCTTGCAGGCGCAAGGAACGTGGCCTGCCCGCCGAAGGCGTCCGCGCCGTGGAAGGGATCTCGCCCAGCTGGATAGGCAGCGGTCATGGCCCGACCGCTGCCGAGTCGTACCGGATCTGCAGTCCCCAGCGTGACCATCAAGCGCTGTGTCGTCAGCGCAGTAGTTGCCAAGTCGACGCTGCCCTCAGTCGCAATGACCTGGGAGAGGGGGACATTGAGGCCTACCAGCACCGCCAGCGCCAGGGCATCGTCCAGGCCGCCATCAACGATCACGTGCAGAGGCTTAACCATGCGCCAGAGGATATGGCGAGGCCCGCCCGCGCACGGTGCCTGCCGAGCTGGAACGGTTCAGCAACAAAGCGAGCTGCGCGATCTGGACCTGACCCAGGCCCCCTTGCGCGGTGTAATTGGCTTGCCAGGTCGGCCGGCGGTTGAGACGATCCCGCGCATGCCTGCTCATCTTGTCCGCAGCGATGCCCTCTACTCGGGTGCTCCCTACGCCTACGCGGCGGTCGCGCCTCCAGGCGCCTTCATCTTCACCGCGGGCGCCTGCCCGATCGACCAGCAGGGTCGCGTTACCGCGCCCGGCGATTACGTGAAGCAGGCCGAGCTCGCAGTGGCCAACCTGAGAACCGCGCTGCTCGCAGGCGGGGCCGACTTCGGCGACGTGGTTAAAACCACCGTCTACGTAGCGTCGGCGGAGCAGAGCAACCTGGTCGCCGTCTGGAACGTTGTGCACGCCGCATTCGGCGAGCACGATGCGCCCAGCACCCTCCTTGGGGTCGCTGCTTTGGGCTACAGCGGTCAGCTGGTCGAAATCGAGGCCATAGCCGCAGTACAGCAAGCTTTCTAATCAGCCTGACCTGCCGGAACAGGCTCATGGCGCTCAGTTCGGCGGCGAGCCTCCTGGCCTGGCGTCGCCGGTCAATCGCTCGATGCCACGACAGCGAGCCGGGCGAGCTCCCCGTGCTCCGGCGCACAGACATATCCCGAAATAGATGAGGGGTGGTCTCGCAAGCTCACTAACCAATTTCGGATGGCAGCTCTGGGCTGCCGGGCTCAAGGGGCAGTTCGATCTCCAAAGTGGTGCCTGCTCCGGACGGGCTGTTCAGCTGGAGGCGGCCGCCGAGGGCTTCGGCCCGGTCCTTAAGTCCGACCAGGCCGGAGCCGTGGCCGAAGTCGGCGCCGCCGCGACCGTTGTCGCGGACGCGCAGGCGCAGGACGCGGTCGCTGGCGGCCACCTGGATGTCGGCGGTGGTGGCGCGGGCGTGCTTGGCCGCGTTAGTTAGTGCCTCGGACACGGTGTAGTAGGCGGCGATTTCCACGGGCTGGGGCAGCCGCCGGTCGACCTGGATGTCGAGATGGACGGGGACGGCGGATCGGCGGGCCAGCGTCTTCAGTGCCGGGGGCAGGCCGCTCTCTGTCAGGATGGCGGGGTGCAGGCCGCGGGCGATCTCGCGTAGTTCATCCAGGACGTCGTCCAGCCCGGTGGCTATGCGGTCCAGTTGCTTACGCGATTGGGGCGGCAGGTCTGCCCGGGCGGCGCGTACGTCCAGGGCGAGAGAGACGAGGCGCTGCTGGGTGCCGTCGTGCAGGTTGCGTTCGATGCGGCGGCGGGTCGCATCGGCCGTGGCCACGATCCGGGCCCGCGAGGCGATCAGGGCAGCCTGGGCCTCGGCGTTGGCGATCGCAGTGCCGGCCAGCTCGGTGAACCCGGACAGCTGCGCCTCTGTGCCTGCGGGCAGTGGCCCCGCACGGGATGCGACGACCATGACGCCCCACAACCGGCCCTCTGCGCTGACCGGCACGCCGACAGCCGCCCGGAGGCCCAATTTGCGGACGAGCGCCTCGCCGATCGGGCCTGTGGCGCCGGCGTGGTCGTCGAACCGCGCCGGCCGGCCGGTCTGGAAGATCATCGTGTGCATGTTCTGCCCGCCGAGCCTGTGCCGGGTGCCGACAGCGCCGAGGTTGTCGTCCCTGCCGGCGCTGTCCCATCTGGCAACCACCCTTATCGTGGCGTCGGGGTAGTACCGGCCCATCGCTGCGTGATCAGCGCGGAGCAGCCGTCCGGCTTCTTCGGTGACTGCGGTGAGCACCTCGCGCGGCGGCGCAGCGTGGGCAACCAGCGTCGCCACCCGCCGCAGCGCGGCCTGCTCCTCAGCGATCCGGTCAGGGCCGGCTGGCCTCGGCCTTGGCAAGGCGGCCATGTTACGGAGTGTATCAGCTCAGAAACGGCTTGTGATGTGTTTAGCCGCGTATTTGTAGCATCACTTGACAAAACAGGCGCACCTTTAAGGCGAAAAGTGCGAAATAGATCCGGGAGCGGTCGTATCCCGCGCGCGAAAGGCCTTTTCAGCGATCAGCCTGGGCCGGGCCGCGGCAGAGCGGAAAGCGCAGCGCCGCGCTGCCGTGCGGCAGGTGCCGACCGGCTGACGCTCCGCGAGGTCGGCAGCCTGCCGGAGATTAGTCGCTGCAGCGGGCGC
>DASXIA010000525.1:0-11267 GCA_036488155.1 Streptosporangiaceae bacterium
GGCGGCCAGCAGTACCGAGCGAAACGCCCTGGTCAGCAGCAGGAACGTCGCGATCCCGATCAGTGCGAGCATGAGCGGGAAGTCGCCATACACCGCGTGGTCAAAGTCGATCAGCGACGGACCGGTTCCGCCGACCCCGTGCACGCCCGGCTTCGTCAGCAGCGCGGACTCCAGCTGTGCCATCTCCGACTGGCCGGCCGGACCATTGCTTTCAGCCGCCGGGAGAACCGTGACAATCGCGGTGCCGTCGTGCCGGTAGTCCGGGGTGGCGGGCGCCACGGCCGCATAGATTCCGGGCACGTGCCCTGCCGCCGCAGCGACCCGGCCTGCGGCGCTGGTGGACGTCAGCACCTCTGCCGGGGTGAGTACCCCAGCCGGAACGCCGCCGTCGGTCAGCGTCACCAGCGCGCGGTGTGCCGAGCCGGAGGTTGCCTGCGCTGAGCTGCCGGGCTCGCCGAGGTGCAAGGACAAGGCGGGCACGGTCAGCGCGCCAAGCACTGCCAGGCCGCCGATCGCGGCCAGCCAGCGGTGCCGGTAGACGCCGCGTGCCCAGGCTGAAAACACCCGGCTGGCGGTCCGCTCGGTGCGCAGCCGCGGCCAGTCCAGCCGAGGACCAACGGTGGCCAGGATGACCGGCAGCAGCGTGATCGCCACCGCGACGGAGACCAGCGGGACCAGCACGCCGCCGATGCCCACGCTACGCAGCATCGGAACGGGCAGCACGATCATGGACAGCAGCCCGATGGCGACCGTCAGCCCGGAGAACACCACAGCCCGGCCAGCGTGGTCCATTGCCCGCAGGACAGCGGCCTGGTTGTCCAGACCGGCGGCGCGCTCTTCCCGCCACCTGCTGACCACGAGCAGGGAGTAGTCGATCGCGACGCCCAGGCCGATGAGAGCAATCAGGAACTCCACGATCTGGCTGACACCGGTGATCTCGGTCAGCCCGCCCACGACCAGGAAGGTGGCCAGCACGGACACGCCGCCGATCAGGAGCGGGAGCAGGGCCAGGAAGCTAGCGAAGACGAAGGCAAGAATGACCAGCGCGCCCAGCGAGCCGATCATCGACTCGACCATCAGGCTGGTGCCCTTCGCCTGCGGTGCGCCTGCTTGCAGCAGCTGCTCGCCGGTGACGCCGACTCGCCAGCCCGGCGGGGCAGCCGCTGTCAGGCTGTGCTGGAACACCGGGCCCAGGCTCGGGCCGCCGAAGCTGTTATCCGCGGCCGTGTAGACAAGCGCGAAGGTGGACTGCCCGTTCCTGGTAATGAACTCCGGGTTATGGGTCGTGGCGTAATCGGCAATCCGGATGCCCGGCACCGCCTTCCGCAGCGCACCGAACACTCGTCCGGTCTCGGCCGCGACTGCCGGGCTCGACACCCGCTGCCCGGCCGGCAATGTCAGAACCGGCAGGTAGGGCGACTGCGAGCCGCCGTTGCCGTATTCGCGGGCAATCTGATTGTCGACCCGGAACGCCTGGCCGGGCATAGCGAAGTTGTTGGTCATCCGGTGCGTGGTCCCGCTGATCGTCAGCACTCCGGCCGCCACGACGGCCAGCCAGAAAAAGGTCACGAGCAGTTTGTGACGCAGTACGAAGCGGGTCAGGGCTTGCATGACGGGCCTCCGCGGTCCTGATGCCGGCGGTCGGTCCGCCGGGCACGCTGCAAGCCTGCTGCGACGGCGGCCGCTGGTCGTCGGCCCGAGGCAGTCATCTGCCGCTACACCTGCGGGAGCAGCGGGCCGCGGCGTACTCCCGGCGGAGTACGCGCGTGGACATCTGCGGTAGGACGCCGCGTCGCCGCCGCACCCGTACGCTGATCACGTGAAAGGCAGGCTCGCGGAGATCTGGCGCAGTTGGCGCGCCTCGGCCGCGCACGACGTCGTCAACGCGGTGCTGGTGACGGCTGTTCTGCTGGCCGCCTCGTACGCAGAGGCGCATCCAACCCAGAAGAGTGACCTGGCGGTGTTCCGCGGGCCGCTCCCGGATACCCCGGATGCCGCATTGCTGCTGGTCGCGGCCGCCTGCCTGGTGCTGGCGGTCAAGCGGCGCTATCCGGTGACGGTGCTGCTGGTCTCGACCGCAGCTGTCGTGACCTATAGCGCGCTCGGTTTCGTCAATGGCGCAGTCCTGCTGGCCCCGCCGATAGCGCTGTTCACGGTCGCCCAGTCAGTCCCGCTGCGGCGGGCGCTCGCGCTGGCTGGCCTTACCCTGGTCGTCTTGATGACGGCTACAGCCGCCAATAGTCCGTTCGGCACCCCTACCGGCGGCGGCTTCTACCTCATCCCGGCGCCGGTCGCAGCGGCGCTGTTCGGCGGCATCGCACTCAGCAACCGGCGCGCCTACGTCACTTCCATTCAGGCCAGAGCCGAGGAGGAGACCAGGCGGCGGATCGACGAGGAGCGCCTGCGGATCGCGCGTGAGCTGCACGACATCGTCGCTCACACTATGGCCACTATTAACGTCCAGGCTGGCGTCGCGGCTCATGTGCTGGCGGACAACCCGGCAGCGGCCGGCCCTGCGCTTGAGGCCATCCGGCAGTCGAGCAAGGACGGGCTGCGCGAGTTGCGGGCAATCCTGAACGTGCTGCGGCAGGCTGACGAGGGCGACCCGACGCAGCCTGCGCCGGGCCTGTCCCAGCTGGAGGCGCTGATTACCGGGGCGTGCAACGCTGGCCTGCCGGTCGTATTCCGCCAGGACGGCACCCCCCGGCGGCTGCCCGCGGCGGCGGATCTGGCCGCTTACCGGATCGTCCAGGAGTCGCTGACGAACGTGATCAAGCACGCGGGACCTGGAGCCACCGTCACAGTCAGGCTCAGCTATGGCGACGCCGCGGTTCGCATCGAGGTCACTGACACGGGCGTCGGCCCCGGACCTGGCCTGCTCGCGGGCGGCGGCCAGGGGATCGCCGGGGGCCACGGGATCATCGGCATGCGGGAACGGGCAGCGGCGGTGGCAGGGACGCTCGTCACTGGCCGAGGCCCAGACGGCGGTTACCAGGTCATCGCGACGATGCCATGCGACGTGTCGCCGGTACCGAACGCGGCGCAGCCTGATGACGCCGAACCTGCAGGCAGCGAGACGGCAGACACCAGGCCCGGAGACACTATGGACCAAGATGCTGTGCCCAGCGATGCCAAGGCAGCCGGTGGCAGGCTTGGCGCTGGGCAGGCCGTTCGCCAGGCGCCGCCGTCATGATCCGCGTACTGCTCGCAGACGATCAAGCACTTATCCGGGCAGGCTTCCGGGTGCTGCTGGAGAACGACGAAGGCCTGGCGGTCGTAGGCGAGGCGAACAACGGTGCAGAGGCCGTTGACCTGGCGCGTCAGCTCCGCGCCGACGTGGTGCTGATGGATATCAGGATGCCCGGCGTGGACGGCCTGGAAGCCACCAGGCGGATCGCGGCGGATGACAACCTGGCCGGGGTCAAGGTGATCATCCTGACCACGTTCGAGTCCGACGAGTATGTGTACCAGGCCATCCGGGCCGGGGCGAGCGGGTTCCTGGTCAAGGACTCCGAGCCGGCCGAGCTTCTCCAGGCAATACGGGTCGTCGCCGCTGGCGACGCGCTGCTGGCGCCTAGAGTGACCAGACGCCTGATCACGGACCTGGCGAGCAGGCCGGAGCGCCCGCAACTGGACGGCCGTCAGCTGGCCGTCCTGACCGACCGCGAACGGGAGGTGCTGAGCCTCGTCGCCACCGGGCTGTCCAACGACGAGATCGCCCGGCAGCTGTTCGTGAGCCCGCTGACGGCAAAGACTCACGTGAGCCGCATCCTGACCAAGCTCGACGCGCGAGACCGGGCACAGCTCGTGGTGCTGGCCTATGAGAGCGGCCTGGTGATGCCAGGGAACTCCGGCCAGACCAGCTCCGGCTGACGCTCAGGTCTAGGCGGCGGCCGGAACGGTGATCAGCCCGGGAACCGGCTCACCGGTGCGAAGCGCTTCAGCGATGATCGCCAGCACCCGGCCCGGCTGAGTCCGCACCTGCCGTGGGGTGACATGAATGACGCGAATCCCCGCCGCGCGGAGCCTGCCATCGCGGGCCATCGTGGCCTCCCAGTCGTCCGGCGATAGGTGCCACTCACGTGAGTCGATCTCGACTACCAGAGCCTGGTCGGGCCACCACGCGTCGGGCTTGGCCAGCAGCGCACCGGCGAGGATGAGCTCGGGGTTGAACAGTGGCTGCGGCAGCCCGGATTTCCTGATCAGGTCCCGGAAGTCGGCTTCGGCCGGTGACCTGATCCCGTCGCCTACCTCGGTAAGGACCGACCTGAACAATGCCGAGCCACGGACCGGGCCTGCCGCCAGCTCGGCGGCGAGCTCGCCGACGGTGCACCTGCCCTGCTGGACCGCGCTGGCCACCACCGCACGAACCTCGGGCCTCTTGGTTAAGCCGAGCACCGAGTCCGCGACGGCTCTGGCCGGTGCGACGTACCCGATCGCGAGGTCGCGAGTCTGCGCATCCGGCAACCGGCAGGTGCGGTGCACGGTAACGAAAGCGCAGCTGGGGCATTGCCGGCTGACCGGCGCCAGGACGTCAATCCGGCGTGTCTCAGGAGCCCGGAGCCCGTACTGGCGTAACGCGGCCGGCCCGCTGATGACGCTTGACGGTCCTGCGTACAACAGCGCCGCGGTCTGCAACTGCTCGCTCGTCGGCTCCCCGGTGGACATCAGGTAGACGCGGGGCAGTAGCCGCTGCCATGGCCCTCCTGGCCGGTAGCGGTGGCGCAGCCCGGCGGCCGTTACGCCGATCGCTAACGCCTGGGCGCTGGACACGACACCGCGCTGATATGCGATAAGCCAGTCGATACCACGGTCATCGAGTGTCACGCGGTCGAGGGTGGCAGCCGATACCGACAAAACGGCGTCCGGTGGCGGCGCCCGGTGCCGCCGCGAGCTGAATAGGACGGTTTGGGCCGGGCTGCCGAACCGTCCGGGCGACGCCAGCGCCGCATGGATGTTGGCTTTTTGTTGTTATAGCAACAAAAACAGTACTTTCACCCTCAGCGAATATCGGCAAACACGTACAAAATGGCGGGCCCGCAATGCCGAGTGACGGGCCAGCACCGGGAGGTGTCAGCCATGTGGCCGGCGCCGCAACCGCACGTTCCCGGCAATATCTGGCATAGCACGCGAGCTGCCTGCAGGGTTACCATTACTAGTCAGTAATGTGCCGTTCCGGAGGGGAGTATCGAATGACTGTCGCCGAAGATCGGCTGGCCCGGATCGAGGCCGTTGATCTTGCCGGGCTCGGCCGCGCCGACATCGACGACGTGATCGAGTACGTGCACGTGCCGACCGCGCGTCTGCCGGAATGGATGAGCCTCTACGACCGGTACCTCAGGCAGCGCTGGAACGTCAACGAGCTCAACTTCGCTACGGACAAGGACGACTGGACGCTGCGAATGAATGATGATTCGCGCAATTCGTTCCTTTCCATCGCGTCCGGTTTCCACCACGGCGAGCGGCAGGTCGCGGTCGAGCTCGCTCCGCTGCTGTTCGGCGTCCCAGAGGATTACAAGATCTTCCTCACCAGTCATCTGGAGGACGAGGCACGGCACACGGTGTTCTTCGACCGGTTCTACCGGGAGGTAGTCGGCCTCGAGGGCGACGGCATCATGGACATCCTGGACGCGTCCTGGCCCTATATCCAGGAGACCTTCGTCGGGCCGTTCGGCCTGCTCGCCTACCTGACCGACGACCTGCGCCGCGATCCGTACAACAAGCACCTGCAGATGAAGTACGCGACCTGCTACGTGATCTGGATCGAGGGCGTGCTGGCGCTGTCCGTCATGAAGATCACGCTGAACTACGCGCGCGACTTCAAGGTGCTGCCGGGCTTCTATACCGGTTTCACCGCCACCTGCCGGGACGAGGCGCGGCACGTCCAGGGCGGCTTGCGGTTCGTGCGCGAGTTGCTGACCGAGGACCCTGCCTACGTAAAGGACCTGCTGGACACACTACGAACGCTGCTCACGATGAGCGCTGCCCGGTCTAGCTACATCTACTACGAGCCGCTGGGCTGGTCCGACGACCGGGTCACCGAGCTGTTCATGAACCAGCTGAACCGCAAGCTCGCGATGGTCGGCGTTACGCTGCCGCCGGACATGCAGGAGATGCTGTCGCAGACCAAGCCGACCCTGGCAGGAGGCTGACATGGCCGGCTTCATGACGTCGGGCTGGGCGCGGGAGATCCAGCGCGTCTTCAACGGCTGGCCGGACGCCGACCGGAAGGCCAGCAAACTGCAGGACTTCTGGGACTGGATCGACATGATCAGCCCGTTCGTGACCGGCCGGCTCGCCCTGACCGTCCGCGACATGCCAGCCGGCGGGGAGGGCGACACCCTCGTGCTGGACTTCGAGGCTGGCAAGGTCACCGCGGCATCCGTGCGGGAACGCGCCGAGGCGCAGGCCGATGCGGTCTTCCTGCTCGCGGGCAGCTACGCCGACTGGCAGGACATGCTGGCCGGATATGACGTCGGCAAGATGGTCATGTACCGCAGGCTGATGCTGGAGGAGGGCGACACGCTGATGTTCTTCACCGCTGCGTTCTTCTGGACTGAACTGCTTGCCGCCATTCAGTCGATCCCGGTGGAGGTCCTTGAGACGGCCTGAGTAGCGACGCCGTCCGGCTAGGCCGGACGGCGGGCCAAGTCGCAGGCGAACGTCGTGTCCTGGCGGAACTGCCCCGCTGGCTCCTGCTCAAGTAGCGCCTGGCGGAGGCTGACGTCGAACGCCCCGGCGTCGGCACCGAGCGCCTCGGGGGAGAGGACCGACGTCGAGGCGACGAAGCCGGCGATCTCGGCGGCCGTCCACATCAGGCTCACCGGGAACTCGCGCCGGCCGACGCTCTCGAATCCGGCCGCGCGCAGGATACCGAGGTCGGGCCGGGCGGCCCTGTCCGCCTCGTAGCTGGCCGGAACGCGTTGCTCCGCTCCTGGTCGCTGCTGCCAGCGCCGCATCTGGTCCCGCAGTGCCTGCTGCCACGGCGCGTCGCCGTCATTCGGGGATCCGCCCCACAGCAGCGCCAGGTGCGCGCCGGGCCGCAGCCAGCGCAGGACCTTGGCGGCGACAGCATCCCGGCGAAGGCGGTGGAATGCGTTCCCGATGGTCACCAGGTCGAAGGAGGCCTCGGGGGCGGCCAGTTTCTCGGCTGCTGCCGCGCGGAACTCGAACCGTGGCGGGTCCGTTAGCGCGCTGGCTTTCTGACGGACCAGGCTGATCATGTCCGGCTCCTGGTCGACTGCCCAGATCTCGCCGAACCAGCCTCGCAGCGCGAAACACACCTGGCCGGTCCCGCATGCCAGGTCGAGCAGGCGGCCGGTGCCGTCGGCGCCAGCCTGCAGGACGAGGTCATCGATCAGCGCGTCCGGGTACGGCGGCCGGTAGCGGTCGTAGTAGACGGCGACGCCCCGGTACAGGTCCGGCCGGAAGTTCACTGTCACTCCGCCATTTTGACTGGTGGTCCGTCCTCCGGCACCTTCATGGCCCGCGATGTCCCTACCATGGAGCGGTGTCCCCCGATACTGCAGAAGTACCTGGCGAATTCCCGCCCGAACGGGTCGAGGCGGGATCCGTCGTGGTGCGCAGGTTGCGGGCCAGCGACGCGGGTGCCATCGCTGCTGCCGTCGGCGCCAGCCTTGATCACCTGACGCCCTGGATGCCGTGGGCGACGCCTGCCGCTGCTGAGCGCGGCAACCAGCTAGCCAGGGTGGCCGAAGCCGACCAGCGGTGGGAGTCGGGCCTCAGCTACACCTACTCAGTGCTCACCGCCGAGAACGGCACGCTGGTCGGTGAGGTTGCCCTGCACCGGCGCACTGGTGACAGCACGGTTGAGCTGGGCTACTGGATCGCGGCCGGCCAGGCGGGCCGAGGCTACGGGACCTCCGCGAGCGCGGCCCTGACCTCGGTCGCGCTCAGCCTTGCCGGGGTAAACCGGGTGGAGATCCACTGTGACGCGGCCAACGTCGGGAGCGCCGCGGTGGCTCGCAGGCTCGGCTACCGGCTCGACCGGATCGAGGAACGGCACCCGGAAGCGCCCGGCGAGAGCGGGCGGCTGATGATCTGGGTTCTGGACCGACCAGCCTAGCTAGCTAGGCGGCGGTGATCATCCCGGCCGTGCCCGCTCGCGGGTAACCTGGCCGGGAGGCCATGAAACGATGACAGAGTTCTGGGACGCTTCCTATACGGCGCAGGCGCCGCCGCCGTGGGATATCGGCAGGCCGCAGCCTGCGTTCACCCGGCTGGCCAAGGCCGGCCTGCTCGTCGGGAAGGTGCTGGACGTCGGCTGCGGCACCGGTGAACACGCGCTGCTTGCCGCGACGCACGGCGCAGAGGCCACTGGCATCGACGCGGCGCCTAACGCGATCGAGCGCGCACGTGCGAAGGCGGCTGAGCGCGGCCTGCAGGCGCGGTTCGAGGTGGCAGACGTCCTCAAGCTGGGAGAGCCGGGCCCGGAGTTCGACACGATTATCGACAGCGGCGTCTTCCACATTTTCAGTGATGAGGACCGGCCGCGATATACCGCCAGCCTGGCCACAGTGCTGCGGCCGGGCGGCACCTGCTACCTGATGTGCTTCAGCGACCGCCAGCCTGGCGGGTTCGGCCCGCGCCGGGTCAGCCAGGACGAATTGCGCGCGGCTTTCAGCGACGGCTGGCGCGTGGACTCCATCGTCGCGGACAGCTTCAATATCAACCCGATAGACGGGCACACGCGCGCGGAGGCCTGGCTCGCGACGATCCGCCGCTGAGCCCGGCGGCCAGCTGGCCCGGTAGTCGGCTAACGTCGGTACGTGTGCTTGTTGATTGCGATGTTCGGCATGGTTCCGGACGCGCCGCTGATAGTGGCGGCCAACAGGGACGAGCGGTTCGATCGTCCTGCTGTGCCGATAACCGTGCTGCGCGAGCGGCGGCCGCGGATCCTTGGTGGCCGGGACGAGCTGGCAGGCGGGACCTGGCTGGCCGTCAACGAGCACGGCGTGGTGGCCGGGCTGACCAACCAGCCGTCCTTCAACGGGCGCGACCCGGCCAAGCGGTCGCGCGGCGAGCTGCCGCTGGCTTTTGCCACCTGGACTAGCGCGGCAGAGGCGGTGGGGAAAGCGTCGGCGGCACTCGACCCGGCGAGTTATAACCCGTGCTGGATGCTGGTTGGCGACCGGGACGCGCTGTTCTTTATCGGGATCGCCGGTTTCGGCAGGCCCGAGATCGAGCAGCTAGACCCTGGCTTGCATGTCTTGGAGAACTCGCCGTTGCGGCCACGATCGGCCAAGGCGGCGTTCGTCACGCAGCTGCTGACGAACGCGCTGCCAGTCCAGCAGGACGCCGGTGCCGCGGACGCCGTCGCCGCGCTTGAGACTGTCCTGCGCGATCATCATCCGGCCATCACCGAGCCGCTGACCGACTCCGCTGGCCGTGTCAGGCCACCTGAGCTGTCGGCCGCCTGCGTGCACGGCGAGGGCTACGGCACGCGGTCGGCGATGACCATCAGCGTGCCAGCCTCCGGGCTGCCGTCGGTCCGGGTTGCCGAGGGCCGCCCCTGCGAGCATGACCTGCGGGACGTTACGAGCTTGTGGACTGAGCAGCCGCGAGCCCAGCTCGCGGGCTGACCGCGCGCCACAAGCGTCGCTCGGCGAGGCGGCGCCGCTGTGGCGGCGCCGGCCGACCCGACCAGGAACATGCTTGTCGAAGTACGTACCGCGGGCCATGGCATCCAGGAATCCGCCCGGCCGTCCGGCTGCGCAGTGGTGATCGGCGAGCCTGGGCAGCAGCGCGCTAGCCGGGCAGCGAAGCCAGCGAAGTCCGTCGTCTCCTTGCCGGTTAGCTGGTCAAGCTCGAGCCGAGCGATCGTCACCGGGCTGGTGCTGAAAACGTTCGGCCCGCTCAAGTGGCGCATGTTAATGAATCGCACGTCGTCCGCTTCCGTAGTCGCGCAGGCCGTGCGTCAGTACCTGTTGTGGGCCGGCCCGATCGCTGGCGTCCGTGAGCCGAATTCGAAGAGGCAACCGGCCGGCAGCAGGTGCAAGCGCACGCCGAACAGCGTGATCGGGTCGCAGTCGTCGGCCGCGTGCACCACGGTGGCGTCTTCGGCGTCGACCACCGTCGCAACGCCAGTGCCGATGACCTCAAAGCAGTCGCCCTCGATCAGCACGCCAGTGTTCTCTTCGAGGCCGATGCCAAGGCGCTCGGGATCCTGCGCGACAGCGCTCAGCAGCCTCGGCAACCGCCCGCGCTCGGCGAAATGCATATCGATCAGCGCCTGCGGCACGAGCCCGAGTCCGGGCCCGGTTCTTACGGCTGCCGCCGAGACGTCGGATCTGGCGCCGCCAAGAATCATGGTCCGGCCCATCGCGGTGGCTCCCGCTCTAGTGCCGCCGACCACGAGGCCGTCACGCTGCAATCTCTGCGAGATGAGGTCGTTCGTTCGCGAGCCGACCAGGGTGCGCAGCTTGGCCTGGTCGCCTCCGCTGAAAAAGACCCCGGTGGCAGTGCGGAGTACTTCCGGGGCGTCGTGGCCGTCGGCGTCGCCGCGCCCGCGAAGCCTCAGCTCGCTGGTGTGCTCCACGCCGAGCTTGCTGAAGACCCGCTGATAGTCCTCAAGCACTTCTTCAGGCATGTCGCTGGCGGTCGTTACCAGCACTAGCCGGGCTTGGTCGCCGCCGCAGAGTTCGACGAACCGCTCAAGCAGCCCGGACCCGCAGCAACGGTCTTCAGCGCCACCGATAATGAGCAGCCGACCTGGAGCGTCCCCGTCGTCCACGTCTTCCGCCTCGTCCTGGACCCGAGCGATCAACGACGCAGTGTTACCCAAGGTGACTCAGCGTCAATCCGCAAGGTTGGGTCCGCCGGGTACTCTGCGGGCTGGCACCGGCACGCGAACCTCGGCGAGCGTCGGCCCGTCGCGGGTCGGCCCACACCAGACGTAGGCCACGGTTACGCCCGCTGCCGCACCCGGCGGACCCAGCGGCACGTTGGCGGCTGCTCGGCTTGCTTGGCAAGCGGTTACGCCCGCGCCGCACCCGGCGGCCCAAGCGGCACGTTGGCGGCTGCTCGGCTTGCTTGGGACGCGGTTACGCGCGCTGCCGCACCCGGCCGACCCCAGCGGCACGTTGGCGGCTGCTCGGCTTGCTTGGCAAGCGGTTACGCCCGCTGCCGCACCTGGCGGACCCAGCGGCGCGTTAGCGGCAGTCCTGCGGACTTGGCACACGGTCACGCCTGGGACACAGGCGCGTTACGGGGCAGTCTTTGGGCTTCGCCCGCGGACACGCCTGCCG
>DASXIA010000529.1:0-8904 GCA_036488155.1 Streptosporangiaceae bacterium
CGGTGCAGGCCAGAACTGGCAAGATCCTGGCTGTCGCCAGCCGGACCGCTGGCGGCATGCCCGGCCTGAGTCCGCTGGCCGGCGAGTACAAACCCGGCCAGGCGTTCACGATCATCTCCTCTGCCGCGATCTTGTCGGCTAGGGCGGCGTCGCCAGCTACCCGGGTTCCCTGTCGGCGGAGCAACCCGGTCGGCGGCATAAGTTTCCGCAATAATCCGCCGCTGTCGGGCCTGGGCTCTCAACCATCGTTCCGGACCGACTTCGCGCACGCCTGTTCGACTGCCTTCGGTGGCTTGGCCCTCTCGCTCACCGCTCATGACCTGACCAAGGCGAGCCAGGAGTTCGGCATTGGCGGCTGGCGGCTCCCGGTTACCAGGTTCTTTGCCGGACGGGTCGCTAAGCCGGCGAACTTGGGTGTGCTGGCCGAAGACATTATTGGCTCAGGCGGCGTGCGGGTGAGCCCGCTCGGGATGGCCCTGGCAGCGTCCGTTGTCGACTCCGGGGGCTGGCACGCACCGTCACTGGTCGCTGGCTTGACCGATCGGAGTGCGAGCCCGCGGATCACGCTCAGCCGGCCGGTTCTGGCTGAACTGCAATCCCTGATGCGGGCGGCTGCCGGTACCCGTTTGAACGCGGTCGCTGACGTAGGCGGAGATGTGCGCGGTCAGGCGGGCAGCGCGCCGTATATCCGCGGGCATTTGCGGCTTAACTGGTTTGTCGGCTACCGGGGCAACGTTGCGTTCGCCGTGGTCGACCTGAGCAAATCAGCGGCCACGTCCGCCGCCCCGCTCGCCGGCAGCTTCCTGCGGGACATCCAGCCCGGCGGCTGAGGGTTCGGTCGGCCGGACAGTCAGGGCTGGCGCCTGACACGGGTGCCGGACCTGTCGGCCTGCATCGGAGCAACTCGATCTGCCAGAACGTTTGCGGGGGGATCCTGACCAGGTCATTAATACTATTTTGGCTACTCCGAGCAACCAACACCTACCGCAGTGGCGTCTTTTCTAGTGACTGGGGTGCCGCTTGGGGGGTTGCGGCCCAGTCGTCGTGATGGGAACCGGGCCTCATCTCGGGGGAGGCCCGGCCATTGGGACCGGCCCCGACCCTGCCGGTCAAGGCCCCCGTGGATGCACTTTTCGGCCACCGCCAGCATCCACGGGGGCATCTCATCACCTTCCGGTGGATGCCCGATGGGGGCCGCGCTCTGCGGACAGCCCGTCGGGCATTCTGGTCTCATACGGGACGATTCCGATAGAACAGCGCATTAAGTCGTTAGACGTGGCTGGTTACGATCGGGTAACCTAACTCGGTACAACTCAATAGGGGGTGACTGGCTTCGACTTCGGTGGTTGATCCAGGGGAAGCGGGTCGAGGACGGCGGACATAACCTCGCTAACACTGTGTCCGCAAACCAATAAGTGCCAATTCAACGCGCACTCGCCTCGCTCTCGCGGCCTAATAACCGCTAGAGCATCATGAGGCTGTCAGCCCGGGAGTTCCTCCGGCCCGGTGTCTGGCATCAGCAAGGAGGATCTACCGCCTGGTCCGGTCGCGGGACCAGACGGGACAACTAACAGCGACTGAGCCCGTCGGCAGCTAGCCTGCGTGACTGCCGGGGCTGAGAAAGGCACAGCAGGCTGCACCCGGAGAAGCCCTGGTGATGTACTGAAGGACGCGGGTTCGATTCCCGCCACCTCCACGAGACTCTCGCGACCCCTGTGCTTGGGCACAGGGGTCGCCTCGTCATTTACCCCATGGGGACGACCCCCTGGAACCCCCGCAGTGTTGCCCGGGGGGACGACCCCCGGAGCCCCCCGATGAGCGCGGCCGTGTTCGCCGGTCTTTGGTCAGCTTCCCGGCGCTGCTAGACGCCAACGGTGAGGGCCTGCCGGGTTTGCGCCAGGCCCTCACCGGAGCTTTCGGCCGGACTTATTTCCGCAGCGTGGCCGAGATCCCGGTCGTGGCAGTCCCGGCGGTGACGCGGACGATGCTTGCGGACTTCGCGGTCGAGCTCTGCTTCCACCACTGCGTCCGGTAGCCCATCGCGCCGCAGCCCGAGCTGAACTGCACTCGGTAGTTCCCGGCCGGCAGGTCGGAGATCGAGTAGCTGCCCGCGCTGCCTGTTACCGAGTACACCCGCCCAGTCCCGGCTGAGGTGGCTGCCACGCAGACGCCACGCAGCGGGCTGGCGTGCAGCCCGGTTACGGTGCCGCTGATGGATCCGTCGTCGGCGAGATTGACGGCACTCGACAGCGTGGTCTTGCCTCCGACGCTGACCGATACCGGCGTCGCCGTTTGTTCGGTCGCCTTGCCCAGGTACCACTGCGGCGCGAGGTTGGGTTCGCTAAAGCTGCAATACGGGTCGCCGACGTCGACGCTGTACTGGCCCGGTGGGAGGTTAGTGATGCTAAACGTGCCGTCCAACCCGGTATTCGTGGCGTTGTAGGCGGCACCGTTAACAGCGTAAGCCTCCACGCACGCTCCAGCCGCGCCCTCGCCGGCGGGCGGAGTCCCGGCCTGCACGGTCCCGGCGATAGTTGCGCCGCGAACCGCGGTGATCTTGACTCCGGTTGCGCGTCGTGGCGCCGTCACGTGCACGAGTTGCCGCAGCACCTCGCCGGCCAGTGCGGTGGATCCGGTTCCGCACGGCTCGACCTCCATCTCGTACCTGCCGGAGTTCAGGCCGGTGATGTCGAACGTCCCGTCGCGGTTGCTAGTCGCACCACCGAAGTCCAGGAACACGTTGACGTTCTGGGCGTACACGCACATGTTGCGCACTGGCTTGCCGCTCGCTGTGATCCGGCCGGATATCGAGCCGCCAGTCCGCAGCCGGCTGTTGATCTGCTTGTCGGTGTGGAACGCACGGACCACCACCGTGGTAGCTCCCGCCGGGCTCGGCTTGTCCTTGTACCACTGGTTCTGCAGCGCGCTGCCCAGGCAGTCCGGCGCGAACGTCACCTGGTAGCCGCCGAGCGGGAGGCCGGCCAGCTGGTATCTGCTCCCGAACAGCAGCGCCTCGCCGAGGAGCGACTTGGCAGGACCGCTCACCCCGGTGACGATCAGGCACGAGAACCCTACCGAGTGCCCGCTAGCCGTCCGGACCACGCCGGAGATGCCGCCAGCCGGCTGCATCACAGCGTCGATACCTCTCAGAGTGCCGCTGGTCACGGACACCGTGTCGGCCCCGCCGCTGACCTGTGACCTGAAGGCCAGTTGGGCGAGATCAGCGTTATCGCCGCAGCCCGGCGAGAACAGCACCTCGTAGCTGCCCGGAGCCAGGTCCGGTACCTCGTATCGGCCGCCGAAGGTTACGCCGAAGCCGAACTCTACGTAGCTGGGCGTGATCACGTCTATGCAGATGCCGGTCAGCTTGTGGCCGTTGGAGTCAGTGACCGTGCCACTGATGACCGGTCCCGGTTGCAACGCGGCACCGATCCCAGTCACGTTCTCCCCGGCCGCAGTCACACCGATGTTGTGCGGCTCGAGCACGTTGGTGTTCGGCCACCCCTGGGGTGCATAGCTGCCCGTATTCCCGCAGCCTCCACTGAACTGGACCTGATACTTGCCTACCGGCAGCTGGTTGACGGAGTATCGGCCGCTGGCATTGGTCGTCTCGAAGCCGATTGGCAACATGAAGCCGTCAATGGTGGCACTAACGTCCACGCAGATGCCGCGGAGCGGCGTCCCGGTCGCCGCGCTCGTCACCTGCCCGGACATTATCGCGCCGATCGGCAACGCCGCGTTGATTCCGCGCGACGCTGTCCCGCCGACCACGTTGACGTTCTTCGGGTAATTCACGCCAACATAGTTGCCGTTGTTGTTGCAGCCGGGAAAGAAGTCGACCGAGTAAGGACCGGGAGCCAGACCGAAGATTTCATAGCTGCCCGTTGCGCTCGTTGCGGCTGTTCCGACCACGCCGAGCCCGTTGTTCTCAAAAGCCACGGCGCACATGCCCGCCAGCGCGGAAGGCGGATTGGCGGCCGCCGTTACGGTGCCGGTAATGATGCCGCCGGGCTGCATGATCTCGTCGATGTTGCCGACGTGCGTGGCTCCGTGCATGTGGACGTACGGCGCCGCGCGGTAGTTCTGAGTGTCCGGCCACAGCGTTGGCGCATAGTCAGACAGCCCGCACGACGCGAAGCCGACCTGGTATGAGCCCGGTGGCAGGCTTCGGATGCGATAGTTGCCATGGCTGGATTGCGCGCTGAACAGGAACAGGCCGATCGGCGAGTTAGTCAGCGGGTAGACGCAAATGCCGGAGAGCTTCCGCCCGCTGGAACCGGTGACGGTGCCCGAGATCTGGCCGCCCTCCTTCATGACAACGCTGACGTGCTTCGTGGTACGGCCTGCGTCGATCTTCACGATGGTCGGGCGCTTGTTCGGGTTGTAGATGCCCTTGTAGATCTGGAACAGCCAGTTGCCGCTGTTGCCGCAGTCCGCGAAAAACGCCATCACGTACTTGCCAGCCGGCAACGCTGGTGTGCGGTAGGCGCCGTCCTTGCCAGTGACCGTGACTGTAAATCTGGTCGACCCTGCAACCTCGACGCAGATGCCCTGCAGGCCGTGGCCGTTCGGGCTGGTCACGACTCCGCTGATTTTTCCGGGTCGGCCGCCCTGCGCTGACCGGCCCGCCCGCGGCAGATAGCGGGCTGCCAGCGATTTCATTAGGTTGGCGGGGCTCGACGGCGGTGTGCCGAGACGGCCGAACGGGTCGCTGGCGATCTCATCCGAGCCACGCTGCGGTATCACCGCGCCAGGCAGGTCGCCGAGCGTGCTGTTCGCCGGGTACAGCGTCACCGGAGCGAGTGCCTGAACAGGTGCCAGAGTGAAGCCGTGCACGGTCACGGTGCGGGACTGGGACCGCTGCAAAACGCCGCCATACCATTCCGGCAGGTACTGCCGCGCGCTGCCGTCGCAACTCCGGTACTGGACCTGGTACCTGCCCGGCCGTAGCCCGCTGATCGTGAAGCGGCCATCAGCGCGTGTCACAGCGCCCTTGCCACCCGCCTGGCCGTACGCGGTGACGCAGATGCCAGCGAGCGGCCGGCCGGTTGCTGACCTGGCCATGCCGGTCAGCAAGGTCGTTCTGCTCTGCGCTGCGTCCCGCCGCTGGCGGTCAGCCTGTAGCTGAGCGGCCGTGAGCGGTAGCTTCGCCGGCCGGGATGCCGTTGCTTTGCTGCTCGCGCTCGCGGCGTGGCCCGCAGAGGTGCTGGTAGAGGCTTGCGCTGGCGCGGCAAGCAGTGCTATCGCGACCCCCGAGGCGAGAGCGGCTGTTGACGCAACCCGGACAGGGACGTTGAAGTGCACGCTGTACTCCCCGTACTAAGTCATGAAATCGTGAATCTTCACGCAAGATGCGAGCATAGACCCGGCGAGCGCCAATCAGAATGCGTGCTGGGAATTAGCTGACAGATCGTTGTGAGCAAGGCGTGCATCCCGCCCGGCGAAAAGTAAAAGAATAGTAAAGGGTGTATCAGGTGCCGTAAGCTCGCTTGGCGAAGATGGCCGCTGCAGGCCGGCCAGTTTCGCAATCAGGGCCACACTGATGGTTTGCCGGGTCTTAATGCTCGCTATGGGAATTTCGCCTGAAGCAATGTGCCAGACTGTCACTCGTTACGCATTCGCTCCCGTTGACAAGCCGCCGAATCGGTCCGCGAGTGGAGGCCGGGCCGCTCAGTTGCTGGCCGATGGCCAAGGCGGCGCTGCTCACCGCTAGACATGCCTGACAGCTGCCCGTAGGATTGACTGTATGGTCAGTCAGCCAGAGTTTGCGGGTGCGCCAGCCCCCGTTGCCCCGATCGATCCCGCCGGTCTCGCGCAGTCTCTGCGGCCATTCGGTGAAAGCCGCATGCTGCAGAGGACTGCCTACGTCGACCCGGCGATCTTTTCCTGGGAGCAGAAGCATTTCTTCGACGGTGGCTGGAGTTGCGTGGGATTTTCGGCCGAACTGGCCAATCCGGGCGACCAGCGAGCCGTTTCCGTGGGCGCTGGCAGCGTGCTGCTCAGCCGCGCCGATGACGGCACCGTTCGCGCGTTCGCCAACACCTGCAGGCACCGCGGCCACGAACTGCTGCCGTGCGGCGAGTCTGCCCAGCGACCGTCGATCGTCTGCCCGTACCACTCCTGGACCTATGAGCTAGACGGCGGGCTCAAGACCGCGAAGGGCTTCAAGGGCACGCCCGGCTTCGACGAGTCGCAATGGGGCCTCATCAGGCTGCCGGTCACCGAGTGGCACGGGCTGATCTTCGTGGACGGCTCGGGTAAGGCCACGCCGATGGAGTCCGTACTGGCTGAACTCGACGAGCTAGTCGCGCCCTACGAGCCAGAACGACTCGTGATCGCCGGCCGCCATTCCTACGACGCCGCCGCGAACTGGAAGATCCTCACCGAGAACTATCACGAGTGTTACCACTGCCCGATGATCCATCCCGAGCTGTGCAAGGTCAGCCCGCCCCGCAGCGGCGAGAACTACCAGCCGAGCGGGCCGTGGGTCGGCGGGTGGATGGACCTGCGTGAGGGCATGGACACCATGTCGCTGGACGGCAGCAGTCTCGGCGTCCCGCTGCGCGGCCTGGACGCGACCGGGCTGCGGACCGTGATCTACGTCAACATCTTCCCGAACGTGCTGCTCAGCCTGCACCCCGATTACGTCATGACGCACCTGCTGACGCCCCTTGCCGCCGATCGCACCATCATCGAGTGCAGTTGGGCGTTCGCGCCTGAGGCGCTGGACAGGGCGGGCTTCGACCCCGGCTACGCGGTCGAGTTCTGGGACATCACCAACCGGCAGGACTGGGGCGCCTGCGAGTCCGTCCAGCGCGGTTTGAACTCCGAGCACGCGGTGCCTGGCCCGCTCTCCCCGGACGAGGACGCGGTCTACCAGTTCGTGACGCAGGTCGCGCGCGGTTACTCCGGCCAGCCGCCGTGGCGCCAGCAGGCACCGGCCCGGTCGGCCCGGACCGCAGCGGTGAGCTAATAGGCCGAACCTCGCTCGCCTGACGCCGTCCGCTGGAGGGAGCGCCGCGTCGGCATCGTTGATTTACGTGGCCATGCAATTGCACCCTTGACAGAATGGTAGGTGGTGTGCCTAAAGTCGCATTACGTCACCCTATATAGATTAGGGAGTATAAGTGCGGCATATCCGCCCAGTTGCTTTGGTTACGGTTGGCATCCGCGCCGTCGGCGGCTCGGCGCGCGCTCTGGCGCAGGCGCCGGGCACTCCGCAGGAGCGAGGCGTGCACCGTGGCTAAGCACTCGGCTTACCCGCAGGAGGCGGTGTTCTTCAGTTGCGGTCATTGCGGCGCTACTCACGATATTGAGGAGATCCGGCGCAGCCTTTACATCTCCCACCGCACTATCCGCGACTATCTAGGGCTTCAGCGCAGAGATGGACTCGGGCTCGGAGAGCGGCTGGCCCGCCGGGCCCTGGCCAAGCGGCTTGCCCGGTCGCTTTGGGGGGACTGACACCGGGTCCGGCGGATGTCAGCCGCCCAGACGCGGGCGTTCCCGGTGGTTAGTGGTTCGGAATCTTGCGCGGCAATGCCAGTACCAGAACCAGGGCGACGATCATGAATCCGAGGTTGGCGAGCAGCGCCAGCTGAGCGCTGTGCGTGAACGCGCTCGCGACTGCGTGCGGGCCTGGCGTGAACTGCAGGCTGCCGAACAGAACGGTGCCGATGATCGCGATGCCGATCGCGGTGCCGAGGCGCTGCGAGGTACCGAGGATCCCGGCTGCCGTGCCCGCCTCGCGCCGCGGCACCGTGGCGAGCACGAAATCCTGGTTCGGCGCGATCGTCATGCCGGTGCCGACGCCGGCCAGCAGCAGCGGTCCGACGAGGTCCCAGCCGTTCACGCCTGGCTCGGTCAGGTGGATGACTCCGACGACCAGCGCCAGGCCGATCAGCAGCAGGGAGCAGCCGAGCACCAGTACCAGCCGGCCGAGACGGGCGGACAACTTGTCGCTGATGGCCGCGGTGGTCAGGGTGCCGAGCGAGAACGGCGCGATGACCAGGCCGGTGATCAGGGCGGAATGAGCCAGGCCCTCCTGCCACAGGATCGACAGCGTGAAGAAGATGCTGCTGAACCCGCCGAAGAACGCGATCGCGAAGACGGCGCCAGCCGAGAACGAGGACTGCCGTAGCAGGCCGGGCTTCAGCAGCGGATCCCCGCCGCGGCTGTCCTCGCGCAGTTCCCAGGTGGCAAGCAGCGCGATTACCACGACGCTGCAGCCGAAGCAGATCCAGGTCCACGCAGGCCAGCCGTCCTGCTGGCCCGCTACCAGCGGGATCAGCAACAGGAGCAGGCCGGCGGTGAGCAGGCCGAGCCCCACCGGGTCGAAGCCGCGCCTGGTGTGTGCCTCGGCACTGGGCAGCCGCCAGGCCGCCATCGGGATCGCGACGGCGCCGATGAACAGGTTCACCAGGAACACCCAGCGCCAGCCGTCATGGCTGCCGACGCCCGCGATGATCAGCCCGCCGAGCAGCGGGCCCATCGCGGTCGAGACCCCGATGACAGCGCCGAGCACGCCGAACGCCTTGGACCGCGCCGGCCCGGTGAACGAGTGCTGGATCGTCGCACTGATCGCCGGGAAGAACAGGCCTGCGCCCAGGCCCTGCACGATTCGGGCCGCTACGATCTCGCCTTGGTTCTGCGAGATACCGCAGGCGACGCTGGCCAGCGTGAAGATCGTGAGGCCGACCAGGAACAGCTTCTTGTGCCCGAAGCGGTCGCCTGCCCGGCCGCCGGGCACCAGGGCCAGTCCGTAGGCCAGCGCGTAGCCGGACACGATCCACTCCAGGCTGGCCGGGGATGCGTGCAGTCCGGTGCGGATGCTGGGCAGCGCGACATTCACGATCGTGGTGTCGAGCAGGGCCATGAAAGCGCCGACGAGCACGATCGAGACAGCGC
>DASXIA010000003.1:0-7381 GCA_036488155.1 Streptosporangiaceae bacterium
GCCGCCGACCGTGCGTTCGACAATCGGCATGGGCTGGGCATCAAAGCAGGCGACGAAGGCACAACTCCGCCGTTACGCGCGGCACAGCGCCGTCGGCCGCAGATCCTGGGTCACATGTCGTCCGCCATTGCGGTATCTCCGGCCCAGCCCTCGGTGAACCAGCGGCGGACAACTCTCACCCGCTGCTCGGCCTCAGCCTGCTGGATCTCGCTAGTCATGACCTCTCCTCCGTGATCGTCGGCCAGCAGCCTCACGGCCTCCTGATGCTTGTGCTCGTCGCCGTAACTTTCGTCCGGCGCGTCACACGGAGTCATGAGTCATGTGACTGAAAGTCCATTGCCGACACCCGACGCGATATCCGGAGTGCAGTCATCCGACTCACGCGAGTCAGGTACGTGCGCGCCTAGCTTCAGATGGCCGTCAGCTATCGGCAACACGCGTCGTAGCGGGCGAACCAACCCGCCTGAAAGGAATCAGAATGAAACCCACTCGGAAGGCAAGGCGCGCAAAGCGTCGCGCCCCTCTGATCGCTGGCGCTGCTGCTCTGGCCGTCGCTGGAATTCTCGTTGCGGCCAGTCAGATGGCCTCGGCCCAGGTTCTTGAGCGCCAGGCCGCTCAGCCCGGACCCACGCCGACGATCGTGCTGGAGCATGGCGCGTGGGCCGACGCGTCCAGCTGGAACGGGGTCATCCGCCGCCTGGAGGCAGACGGCTACACCGTCGACGCACCGCCCAATCCGCTGCGCGGCTTGGCCTACGACTCTTCCTACCTGTCGGACTACCTGGCCACCATCTCCGGCCCGATCATCCTGGTCGGCCACTCCTACGGCGGCGCCGTCATCACCAACGCCGCCACCGGCAACCCCAACGTCAAGGCCCTGGTCTACGTCGACGCCTTCATCCCCGCCCAGGGCGAATCACTGCTCCAGCTCGTCGCCGCCCAGCCTGGATCCTGCCTGGCCGGCAACCCCGCCGACGTCTTCAACCTCGTGCCCTACCCCGGTGCTCCGGCCGGCGACGCCGACACCTACCTGCAGACCGCCCCTGACGGCACCTATCCCGGCTTCGCGAAATGCTTCGCCAACGGCCTGCCGGCGAGCAAGGCCGCGGTCCTGGCCGCCACCCAGCGCCCGCTCGCCTTCAACGCCGCTGAGGCCCCCTCCGGCGTCCCGGCCTGGCTCACGATCCCGTCCTGGTCGGTGATCGGCACCGCCGACCGCGCCCTGCCGCCGACCGAGCAGCTGTTCAGTTCCCAGCGAGCCAATGCGCATATCACCCAGATCAACGCCGGCCACCTGTCCATGATCTCCGACCCCGGCGCCGTCACCCGGGTCATCGTCGACGCCGTCAATGCCACCAGCTAACTCGCCACACCACGGGCCCCGCGCGGCCTCGCGCCGGGGCCCGCTTCGGGCTACGCAGACGCTGATGTCCCGGCGTTAAGGACGGCTCGCAGCTCTGTCCGGGAAGCGATCCCGAGCTTAGGGAAGGCGCGGTACAGGTGCGAGCTGACCGTGCGATGAGACAGATACAGCTTCTGGCCGATCTCGCGGTTGCTCAGTCCCTCGGCTGCCATCTGGATGATCTGCAGCTCCTGCGGCGTGAGCTGATCACGAGCCTGCAGCGTCCGGGGACGGCTGGTCTCGCCGGTCGCGCGGAGCTGCTGGCGTGCCCGTGACGACCAAGGGGCCACGCCGAGCGCATCGAAGGCCTCGCGGGCAGCGCGCAGGGGTTCCCGCGACGCTGCGTTCTGCCGGTGCTGATGCAGCCACTCCCCGTAGGCAAGCTGAACCCGCGCGCGCAAGAACGGCCACGTGCTCATGTCAGACTGCAGCGCCGCGTCAAAGAGCGCGGCGGCTTCGGTGGTCTCAGCCAACAGCGCCCGTGCGTAGCGCAGACCAGCGTGCAGCGCCGGTGACGAAGTCTGCCGCGCCGCCGCTTCCATCTCCTGCATTAGCTCGCTGATACCGTCGGCGGCGCCGCTACGCACGGCCGCCTCAGCGAGATCGCCGACCGCGTAACACCTGACTGCGTAGTGATAGGCCGGATCGGCTGGATCGTGAAGGCGCCGCAGATGCCCGAGAGCGTCCGCAGGACGACCGTCGCCGAGAGCGGCGAGGCCGCGGGCGAGCTGGGCCGCCGCCAGCACCCCGCTGGCGCCGATCGGCACGCAGGTCCGCTCAGCTCCCGCAGCCAGCGCGTCGGCAGCTTCGTTGTCGCCGCGTAGCGCGGCCAGCAGAGCCTGGACAGCCTCAGCAGTGGCCATGACCAGCGGCTGGTTAGTCTCCTGCGCTAGCCGGCGTGCTTCCTCGGCAGCGGGGATTGCCGTGCCGAGGTCGGCCAGGTGCGCGGCGCTCCAGGCCTGCAGAGCCAGGGCTCGTGCCAGCAGGCCAAGCCGTCCCTCGGTGCGCAGTCTTACGGCCGAGGCCCCGAGAGATCCTGCGGCGATGTCGAACACTCCCACTGCCATCGCGGCTGTACCCACGAGCCGCGTCCTCGCCGGGTCGGCTGCCGAGGCGGGCGCCAGCCCGGACAAGCGGTCAATGACGGCCCTGCCTCGCCCAATCGGTGCCGCAAGCCCGAGGACCACCAGCAGCTGCGGGTCGTCCTCGGCAGCCTCCAGCCGTTCGGCACCGGAGACGACGCAGTCACGCGCCTCCTGCCCAGGCTCAGCCCACCAGCACCGCACGGCCGCACCGTAGAGAAGCTTGAGCGCCAAATCGCTATCGCCGTCGGCGCCCGCCTGCTCCGCGATCGCAACCAGCGACCGCGTCTTCGACGAATCGCCAGGGATACCGTCGGCGAAGCTCTCCCTGATCCACGCTAGCCGCGCCTGCTCCAGGGGCCGGAGATCGAGAGGCTCGGCCTCTGCCAGCAGGGCGAGTACAAGGTCGCGGCGGCCCAGTTCAAACGCTAGCTCCGCAGCGCGCAGCAGCCGCCCAACGCGACTGCGGCCCTCGCTGAGCGCGGCCGCGCGCTGTAGTGCCGACACCGCCACGGCGGTCGCGCCACGCCGTTGCGCCCGCGCTGCGGCTACCTCCAGCTCACGGGCCACTGTCTCGTCCGGCCCGATGATCGAGGCCGCCCGGTGCCACACGCGCCGTTCAGGCTGGCCGGCCAGCACCTCCGCGAGCGCAGCGTGCGCGATGTGCCGCTGTGACACGCTGCCGCCCTGATGGATCGCGGTGCGCATCAACGGGTGCCGGAACGCGAACTCCGTCTCCCCGGTCGCAACCAGCCCGGCGTCCACCGCGGGGGCCAGAACGTCGACCGTCTGAGCTGCACCCGTGAGAATGGCCGTCGCGGCTAGCACCTCGCTCAGCAGCGAGCTATCGTTCAGCGCGGCTACCAGCAGCGCGGTCCGGGTCTCGGCGGGAAGGTCAAACGCCCGCGCCGCAAATGCCCGCTCCAGGCGCGTTGTCAGGGGCAGCCACGCGGGCGGCCAAGCGCCGCAGCCGAGATGCTCCAAGGCCGCCGGCAGCTCCACCAGCGCCAGCGGATTACCCGCCGCTTCCTGGAGCAACCGCGCCCGCAGATCGGCCGATATCGTCGGAGCGCGGGCGTCCAGCAGCGCCGCCGCCGCGGCCGCAGGCAGCGCGCCGAGGTGCAGCGCCGGGAGCCCAGCGTCGTTCAGAGGGCTCTCGAAGCCGTCTCGTATCGCCGCGACCATGACAATCGGATCGAACCCCAACCTCCGGGCGATGAACGCGAGGACTTCGCTCGTGGAGCGATCAAGCCACTGGGCATCCTCCGCCAGGACTAGGACCGGGACGCGCGCCGCGCTCGCGGCCAGCAAGTCCAGGGCAGCAAGCGCTATTAGGAACAGGTCGGGAGCCGTCGCATCTATCAGGCCGAACGCCGCCAGCATCGCCTCGCGCTGCGGCGCGGCCAGCCCGCCCGCCTCGCCGAGAACCGGTTTCAGAAGCTGGTGCAGGCCGGCGAAGGGCAACTGCGCCTCGCACTGCACTCCCGTGGCCTTCAGAATGAGCATTCCGCGATCATCCGCGCCCGCGCTGGCATGGCTCAGCAGCGCCGACTTGCCCACGCCAGGTCCCCCGCGCACCACGAGCGAGCCGCCTCGTTCGTGCACGTGCTCAAGCAAATCGTCAATCGCCTGCGTCTCGGCATCGCGGCCGATCAGCGGGGTGGCTGCTGACGTCACCGAATCCATACCGCGTCTCCTCAAGGGGCCATCGTCACATGCTCGCCCGGCCCGGTCCAGGGAACTGTCCGGCCAGGCATGTGGACGAAGAATTGGCAGGAACTGGGCGATGCGAAGCAGCCTATGCGGACAGCAGTCAGATGACCCAAGCGAGCATGTGCGCTGCGGTTCTACGTTCTCGATGTGCCAGATAGCCGATCCGGGAGCTCTCGATGAGCACGTCCGGACACTTCAGGAACGCCGGACACAGGAACGGCAGCACTCCCACCGTGCTGCTCGTGCACGGCGCGTTTGCCGACGTCTCGATCTGGGTCGATGTCATCGCCGAGCTGCAGGCCGCCGGGATCGGAGTCATCGCGCTGGCCAACCCGTTGCGCAGCCTCGAGTCCGACGCGGCCTATATCGCCCGCGCTGCGGCCGCAATCGACGGCCCGGTTCTCCTAGCGGGGCATTCCTATGGCGGCGCGGTCATTACCGTCGCCGGAGCTAGGGCCGGCAACGTGGTGGGCCTGATATATGTCGCCGCCTTCGCTCTCGACGAGGGCGAGAGCGCACTGGACATCACCGGGCTCTTCCCCGGCAGCCAGCTAACGGGGGCGCTGCGGCCGGCGGCCTTCCCGGACACCAGCGGCGACCCTGCCATCGAGCTGTATATCGACCGCGAAGCCTTCCACAGGGTATTCGCTGCCGACCTGCCCCGCCGAGTGGCCGCTGTCGCGGCCGCCGCCCAGCGACCGATCACTGCCGTGGCCCTCGAAGAGAAGTCACCTTCAGCCGGGTGGAAGACCAAACCAGCCTGGTACGTGATCGCGACTGAAGACCAGGTCATCTCGCCCGAGGCCCAGCAGTTCATGGCAGATCGCTGCGGCGCGCGCACCGTCGAGATCCGCGCATCACACGCAGTCACGCTGACCCAGCCCGCCGCCGTCGCCAGGCAGATCGTCACAGCCGCCGCAGCGCCGCGGACCACATCCGTACTGCATCTCAGTCCAGAAGGGATCTTCATGTCTGCCGACAAGTCCAGCAACACGACTACGATCACCGAGCACGAAACGATGCAAGTGGACCGCGCGAACTCCTCTGGGCTCACTCCGGTGATGTTCGTCCACGGCCTTTTCCTGCTGCCTACTAGCTGGGACCGATGGGCCGAGCTGTTCGAGGTGGCTGGCTATGTCGCACTGACGCCCGGATGGCCCGACGATCCCGATACCGCCGAGGAGGCCAGAGAGCATCCCGAGGTTCTGGCCGGCAAGTCGGTAGGGCAAGTGGCCGATCACTTCGCCGCGATCGCAGGTTCACTGTCCGCTAGGCCGGTGGTCGTCGGTCACTCGTTCGGCGGCCTGCTTGCCCAGATTATGGCCGGGCGCGGCCTCGCAGCGGCAACGGTGGCGATCGACCCGGCCCCGTTCCGGGGCGTATTGCCGTTGCCGATCTCGGCGCTGCGGGTCGCCGGACCTGCGCTCAGCAACCCCGCTAACCGCCACCGTGCAGTGCCGCTGACATACGACCAGTTCCGGTACGCCTTCGCCAATGCGGTGAGCGAGGACGAAGCGAAGCGGCTCTACGAGACTTACGCGGTGCCTGCCGCTGCCCTGCCCCTTTTCCAGGGCGCGGCCGCCAACCTAAACCCTTGGACCGAGGCGAAGGTCGATACCGAGAATGCCGACCGTGGCCCTATGCTGCTGATCGCCGGCGAGAAGGACCACACAGCGCCGCCTGCGATTACGCACGCCTCGTTTAAGCTCCAGCAGCGCAATCCCGGCGTGACCGAGATGGTAGAGATGCCAGGCCGCGGGCATGCACTCACCATCGACAACGGCTGGCGTGAGGTGGCTGACACTGCGCTGGCGTTCGTCCAGCGGTTCACGAGCCCTCAGCTATCCGAGACCGGACGGCCAGGCTCATGACGCTGGCTTGGCCTGAGGAGCGCTCATGGATCTGAACCTGACCGGGAAGGTCGCGGTCGTGACGGGAGCGGGCAAGGGCATCGGTATGGCCGTGACCAAGGCCCTCGCTGGCGAGGGAGCCCACGTAGTCGCGGGCTCCCTGACCACGGACACGCTCGACGGGCTCAAGGGCGTGACCGCGGTCGCAGTCGACCTCGTCACGCCCGACGGGCCTGCCCAGCTGATCCGCCGCGCGACCGATGACCATGGCCGCGTCGACGTGCTGGTCAACAACGTCGGCGCTGTAAGAATGCGTACCGAGGGCTTCTTCGGCACCAGCGACGAGGACTTCGCCTGGGCGATGCAGATGAACTTCTTCATCGCGCTGCGGGCCAGCCGGGCCGCTCTGACGGCAATGGTGGAAGGAGCCGGAGGTGCGATCGTTAACGTCGCATCAGTCAACGCGTTCTTCCAGCCCGACGCAGCGACAATCGATTACGGCGCGGCTAAGGCTGCGCTGGTGAACCTCACGAAGACCCTCGCCCAAGAATTCGGCCCGCGCGGCGTCCGGGTCAACGCCGTATCGCCCGGCCCGGTCGCCACTGACCTGTGGCTTGGCGAGCACGGCGTGGCCGAGACCGTGGCCAGGGCCACCGGGGTCGACGCCGACACGGCACGCCAGACGATCATCGCCGGGATCGGCGGGTTCGCCACCGGACGCTTCACGACGCCAGAGGAGGTGGCCACCCTTATCACGTTCCTGGCCTCCGACCGCGCCGGTAACATTACCGGCTCCAACTATGTGATCGACGGAGGCCTGATCAAGACAACCTGAAGCCGGCCGAATTCCGGGCGAACCTTCACTGGCAGTCAGCGATGTCCCGCTTCCGGCCGGGCACGTTGCACATGTGCGCGGCGTTGCACACGCACACTCCGACCCCGGCTTGCGCCAGGGCGTGATACTCCGGCCACCAGAACACGCCGGTGCTTTCCATCGCCGCCTCACTCACGCCCAGCTCCGCCAGCCAGCCCGCCATCTGCGACTGCGGCCAGACCGGCCGGAACCTCTTGGTGATCACCTTGCGCTCGCCGGGCAGCCGGATCGCGACCCAGATGCCGTTCAACGTAGATGTTGAGCCATCAGTTCTGCGACCTGCGCACGGAATGTCAAGAGCCAAATCCAGAGCCAATGTAGCCAGGCGTTGGGCGATGTTTAGCTACGTCTGGCCGCTAACGTCCCAGGTCAGAGCTATATAGAGCGTACTCAGGCGACAGCGAGCTTCCGGCCGGGCTTCGTCCTCGACGACACCGCGCTCAACGTGAGCTGACATCCA
>DASXIA010000094.1:0-6653 GCA_036488155.1 Streptosporangiaceae bacterium
TGCCAGTTGCTCCCTGCGACGATGAAACTCCAGCCTCGGCTTATGCTGCCGAGCGTACTAGCCAC
This sequence comes from Streptosporangiaceae bacterium, assembly GCA_036488155.1. Classification (GTDB taxonomy): domain Bacteria; phylum Actinomycetota; class Actinomycetes; order Streptosporangiales; family Streptosporangiaceae; genus JAJYUU01. Next base: position 66 of record DASXIA010000094.1, read on the forward strand.
GGGAACGAGCAATTTCGGCTTAGCCGATCTTGATCACGGCTCGGCCGAGCGCCCACCGGACATTCGCCTCGATAAGGTCTTGGCGTGCAAGTGCGCTCGCTCGGTTATCGCAGCGACCTGATGATCCGCAGCCTCGAGGGCAGCCAGGTCGACGACCGTGGTGATTACCTGGTCATCCGCACACCGGGCAATCCCAGCTACTGGTGGGGCAACTTCCTGTTGCTGGAGTCGCCGCCGCGGCCAGGCGAGACTGGATCCTGGCTCGAGAAGTTCTCAGCTGAATTTCCGCAAGCCAGGCATGTAGCGATGGGCATAGACGTCACTGAGGCTAGCGACGTCAACGCAGCCGAGATGCTGAGCTACGGCCTGCACCCGGAACAGACAGCGGTCCTCACCACAGTGGAAGTGCATGAGCCGCCGCACGTCAACCGGGCCGCCGAGATCAGGGCTCTGGCCGGCGACAGCGACTGGCGCCAGGCGGCCGAACTGCGGACCACGGTCAACGCGGGCGAGCCTGGCGCTGAGCCGTCTTTCCTGCAAGCGCGGATCCAGGCCGAGCGTGCCCTGACGGAGGCGGGCTACGGAACGTGGTTCGGCGCGTTTCTGGACGGGAAGCTGGTGGCGCAGCTCGGCCTGGTCAGTAACGGGTCCGGCGTCGCTCGTTACCAGAACGTCGAGACCCACCCGCAGGCAAGGCGCCAGGGGCTGGCTGGAACGCTGGTCTGGCACGCGGGTCAGCACGGTCTCCGCGACCGCGCGGCTGCCACCCTGGTTATGCTCGCTGACCCGCATGACGTGGCCATCCGGATCTACCGCTCGGTCGGCTTCGCTGTCACCGAGACTCAACTCGGTTTCGGCCGCCCGCCTGCTTGATTTCGGGCGGAGAGCGATTGGGCCAGGAGCGGTCAACCCTGGATCGGCGGTCATGACAGTGCAACCTGACGAGGACCTTCGTGGCGTGATCGACGGCGAGCTCCGCCTGCTTCAGCCACTCATCCGCCGGACACGGGCCGACGTCGACGCCCTATTTGGTTCCCGAGTTTGCCGAATTCGGGGCGTCCGGGCGCCGCTGGAGCCGACCGGAGATCCTGGACAGCCTCGCCAGCGAACAGCGGGAGGCAGCGGCAGCTGCTCACGACCTGCGTGCGACTCGGATTGGGGAGGGCGTCGTGCTAGTGACCTATGTCACCGACGACGGGGAGCGGCGCTGTAACCGGAGTTCGCTCTGGCGCAGGACCCCTGCGGGCTGGCGCATTTGCTTCCATCAGGGCACCCCCATACCCAGCTAGGCGAATCGCAACGGACGCAGACCGCGTAGCGGGCCGCGCGGGACCGCCTGCAGTTTATCGCTTATATCCGATTCGTACCAGTGCCTGTTTTCGTCGGCGTTGCGATTTCTTTACTGTTTGTCTTTGCGTTTCGGTCACGCTGGGGGCGAAATCGGTGCAAGGTGGTTATCCGAGAGCACCCAGCGTGCGCGACGGCAGCAGCCGAAACCGGCTCGCCCTGAACTTGCACTGCATCCGCATGCCGCTGGCCCGAAGGCCGGCAGGGAGGTGAAGCAGAGCGCGGGACTGCGCTCCGAGTGAAGGCACATTGTGTCCGATACCGTTTCCCGGCACCGGAAGCTATCTGAATCCGACGAAGCGCGGCACGCCGCGCCAGCACGGCACCGTAAGCAGTACGCGACCGAAACTGATGGACGTAAGGCCAGGCGAACCTCGGTCGTGGTAGGAGTAGTCACCGCAGCGGCCGCAGTGGCAGCGGCGGTCGTTTTCGGCCTGCCGGCCCTGCGTACCGGAACAACGACCGACGCCAACCAGGCCGCTGCCGGCCAGGTCGCCGACGGCTTCGGCAGCAGCCTCGCTGGCGACACTGGCCACGCGATGAGTCAATTCCCCCGCTCGGACGCGGCCAAGAGTTCCCCCCTAGGCACGTCGGCGTCGGCCAGGTCTACGACCGCCAAGCCGCCGGCCAAGGCTCCCGCCGCAAAGGCCTCTACCGCCAAGGCTTCCAGCTCGAAGACCTCGGCCAGGGCTTCCTCCGCAACCACCCGGCATGCTGCGGCGGCAAAAAAGGCCGCAACGCCGGTCTATCTCAATCCGCTACGCAACGTCTCTGGGCTGCTAGCAGAACGCATCGACATGGGCGCCGACTTCGGCGGATCTGGCCCGGTCTACGCGATCGGAGACGCCGTGATCACGAACGCGATCGGTGACTCGCCGGGCTGGCCAGGCGGCGGCTGGATCACCTACCAGCTGACCGACGGGCCCGCCAAGGGCCTGGTCGTCTTCCTCGCCGAGGACGTGAAGCCGACCGTGCAGGCCGGCCAGCACGTGACGCCGAACACCGTGATCGCCAACATGTACAACGGCGGCGCCGGAATCGAGACGGGCTGGGCGATGCCGGATAGCAGTTCGGCGGAATCCCAGCTCCCGGCGGCGGGCGGCATCAGCGGCGGAGGCCCGTTCCCGACGGCGGTCGGAATTAACTTCGACCAGCTGCTCCATGCCCTCGGAGTCCCCGTGAGTGCGTTCAACGGGACTGCCACGCCGTACGGCACCGTGCCGTCGAACTATCCGACCAGCTACGCATCGCTGAAGGCGTAGGCCTAGTCAGCGCCGACGGCACAGTCCGGGTTTCCGGGCTGTGCCGTTGGCATGCCTTCGACTGGCGACACGTGACATCGAAGCTTGTGCAGCGAGTTAGTGCCCGAGCGCCAGCTCGGCGATCTTGATGATCACCAGGACCATGGCCACGCCGAGGTAGAGCCGTAGCGCGCCCATGGCGATCTTCCGGCCAGTGGACATTTCCGGCCGTTGCAGCAGGTTGAGCGGAGGCATCCGCCAGGTCTCCTTGCCCGCGCGGTCTACCGTCGCCGCGGACAGCTGGCCGGACCGCAGCCGACGGCTCAGCGCGTACCCGGCCGCGAGAACCGCCGTCGCGCCGCACGCGATCATGATGTCGAAGATCTGCCTCGAGCTAATCGAGGGGAAGAGCACTGAGGCGGTGAGGATGACCGACAGCGAGACCAGGACGGCGACCACAGCGGAGACGAACACGTTTACCTTGCTGCCGTTGACCCACGGGCCGAGCACCGCTCGGTCGTTGCACAGCAGCAGCAGGAACACCGACGCCGACGGGAGCAGCACTCCGGCGAGCACCTGGACGCCCTCGGTGAGCAGCCCGAGCGGCGACCCCGGCAGGAGCACGATCGTCGCCGCGGCACCGATGAGCGCCGCGTAGACCGCGTAGAAGCCCTTGGCGCCCCGGACGCCGCGGTGCAGCGAGTGGTTCATGCCGAAGACGTCGCTGATCGCGTACGCGGTCGACAGCGAGACTGCGAATGCGCCGATGATCGACGCGTCCAAGAGCGCGATCGCGAAGAGTACCCCGGCAGCCTTGCCGGCCGAGGCCTGCAGCCCGGCCACGAGCCCGGCCGCGTCGGTAAACCGGCCGGAGGCCGGGCTGTGAGCGAATGCCGTGGCGGTCGCGCCCATGATCGCGGCGCCGGCGATGACGACAATGCAGATGCCGATCCACAGATCGGCCTTCTCGTACCGCATGAAGCGGGGGGTGATCCGCTTGTCAATCACGTAGCTCTGCTGGAAGAACAGCTGCCACGGCGCGACCGTGGTGCCGACGATCCCGATGATCAGCAGCATCGCCGTGGACAGCCCGCCAGCGCCGCCAGGAAGCTGTGGCAGGACGAAGCTGCGTGCCATCTGCGGGAGCGCAGGGTGGGAGAGGAAATAGACCGGGATCAGCAGCAGGCTGCCCGCGCAGAATGCGATCGCTACCCGCTCAAACCGGCGGAAGCTGCCAGTAAAAGCAGCGGCAACGACGACCGCGGCGGCCAGTATCACCGACGGAACCTTAGGAAGGCCAAGGTAACCAGCGCCGAGGGTGATGCCGATGAACTCGGTGATGATGGTGAGCGCGTTCAGGATGAAGAGGTCGATAACGCTGAATGCGCCCCAGAACTTGCCGAATCGCTCGAGGATCAGGCGCGCGTGCCCGACACCGGTCACGGCGCCGAGGCGTAGCACCATCTCCTGGTTCACGTACAGCACGGGCACGAGGAGAAGCAGCGTCCACAGCAGCCTGGTCCCGTAATTCTGGCCGGCCTGGCCGTAGGTCGCGAAGGCGCCGGCGTCGTTGTCACCGACCATGACGATCAGGCCGGGGCCGACGATGGCCAGCAGAGTCTTGAGGACGGCGGATGTGCCGCGGCGCGGCGCGGTGTCGTCCAGTTTGATGGTGCCGAGCGCGCCGCGGATGTCACCGACGTGCTCAGCGTCCAGGACCGCGCTGTTGCCGCGGAAGTCCATCGCGGTGCTGGTCATGACCATTCCTCCCTTGCATCTGGGAGGCACGCAGCATCCAGCCACCCTGCGTTGGGCGCTCGGCGCTCAGCGCAAGTGCAGGAAGAGAGCCACAGAGCGGGTGGTTACCGCGTGCCGGAAGAGTACGAGTACGGCTGGATGGGGGGCCGTTTCGGGCCCGGTCTACTGGAATCCATGTCTCGCCTCCTCCGGTCATGGCGCGCGCGGGCGCCTGCGACTGGCACACCAGAGGAGAACCGCCGGACCTAGCCGGCGCGCACCCCTGACTCGTCAGAGCTTTGGCACGACACGACGTAGCACCTCACGGTGCAGCCACTTCGGGTAACCCCTTAAGCCGGGGAGACCTGTCCTGACCCTGGGCGTCTCTCGACGTCGTCGGATCAGTGGCCTGTGTTCATGTCGACGCCTCACCGAACGAGGTGCCTTTACAAACCGTTAGAAGCGTACCTGCAGCCTGCGGCTTTGGTCAAAGTGGTCAGGGACAGGCTGCTTATCGGACGGACATCGCAGCCCAGCGCCCTGCTAGCCGGCTGACCGCGACGGGGTGGCCGAAGCATGCACTGGCTTTGTCAGTGGTGAGAACGTCGCCGATGGCGCCGGCGGCGAGTATCCGGCCGCCGCGGAGCAGCAGCGCATGGGTCGTGCTAGCGGGCAGCTCTTCCAGATGATGGGTCACCAGCACGGTCGCAAGCCCGGGCTCCCGCAGACGCAGGTCGTCCAGGCTGGCTAGGAGTTGCTCACGGCCCGCCACATCCAGCCCGGCCGCGGGCTCGTCCAGCAAGAGCAGGCGAGGTCGTGCCGTCAGCGCTCGCGCTATGAGCGCCCGGCCGCGCTCTCCCTGAGACAGCACCTGCCACGGCGCGTCGGCCCGGCCGGTTAGTCCCATCAGCCCGATCAGCGCATCCGCGCGTGACAGCTCAGCCGCGCTGGTCTCCCGCCGAGGGACGAGCTGGATGGTGCCGGTCAGGCCAGTGAGCACTACCTCCCGGACCGTGCGATGGGAATCCACCCGGTGGTGAGCGCTGACAAGCCCGATCCATGGCCTCAGGCTGAACACGTCCACCCGCCCGAGGCGATGGCCGAGAACGTCGACGTGCCCACGGCTCGGGTAAGCGTACGTCGCCATGATCTGCAGCAGCGTGCTCTTGCCGGCACCGTTGGGCCCGAGAAAAGCCCAGTGCTCCCCGGCCCTGATGGCGAAGCTCACCTGATCCAGCAGGAGCTGGCTATCGCGGACGAGGTCCACAGAGGCGGCCTGGAAAACGATGTCGAGGTCGTCGGGGACGGTCGCGATGGCCATGTTGGCTTGATCGTACCTGGCGCGGCCGCAGGTCAAGCCAGCCCTTCGTTGCCCCCAGAATCGCGGCAAGTCGTCGCCGGTGAGTACGAGGAACGCCTGGCCCTGGGAGAAGCCGACCGATGGCCCGCGAACGGCGTTGGCAAGGATGCGGTCGATGCTGTTGTGGGGCACAGCTTGCGGCGCGAACTGCCGGACCATCCGGCGACGGCGAACTATGTCCTGGAATTCCATGGCACGGATGGTGTTCCCGGCCACTGACAACGGCTACATTCTCATCGACCAATTGTCGGAACCACGCAGGCGCGACCTGAAAGGACACGATGAGAACTCAGGTGACGTTCGACGCCGCTGACCCGCATGCCCTGGCCGCATTCTGGGCCCATTTCCTTGGCACGGAGGTTGAGGACCACTCCGACTTCGTCGACAAGCTCGTCGCGGACGGCCGCATGCCTGCCGAGGATCGCATCACCATCAACGGGCGCTCCGCGTTTCGGGACGCGGCGGCGTGCCGGGATCCGAACGGCGTGGAGCCTCGGTTCTATTTTCAAAAGGTCCCCGAGGGCAAGGTCGCGAAGAACCGAGTACACCTCGATATCCACGTCGAACCCGATCGCAAGGCAGATGAGGTGGCGCGGCTCGCGGACCTCGGCGCTGAGCTCATCTCGACTCACGATGATCGCGGACCGCTCACTTATGTCATGCGCGACCCCGAGGGCAACGAGTTCTGCGTGCACTGACGCGCTGGCCGCTCCGACCTTGATGCGCGCTCCGGCGACAGCGGCCCATGAATTGCATCCTGGACCGCTGTCGGCGTGAGTGCCCTTTGCGCCGGCCGGCTGGATTAACGGTGTGGCAGTTGCCCGATCTTGTTGACTACGGCGGTGCTCAGGTACTCGGTCCATTGCTCGGCTACCCCATGTTGGTAGTCGTCGTATTCGAGGA
>DASXIA010000104.1:0-6026 GCA_036488155.1 Streptosporangiaceae bacterium
TCAGTTGTGCAGCGATGGCGTCGTGAAGTACTCGCCGTCGTCCGCTGCCGTCGCGTTCATGCCGGAGCGCCGTGAGTTCGCCCTGCAGCGACAGGCCGTCATCGCGGCCGGCGGCGTCGCGGCTCTTCAGCCGTTGCCGGCGATGCCTACCGGGACTCGCTGATGAGCTCGCTGGTGACCCATTGTGCGACGTCCTCCGGATATGGAGCGGCCAGCCCTAGGACGATGTGCCGGGAGCCGGCGTCAATGGCTTTAGCGATCGCGTCCCGTGTGGTGCCGGGGTTGTCGTAGAAGACCGGCAGGACGATGGATCGGGTAATCGATGCGGGATCGCGGCCGATCTCGGCGCAGAAGCGGTCCAGTAGGGCGCCGCGACTGACGCCGTCGTCAATGTCGCCGCCGGGGAAGTTCCACAGATCGGCATGCTCGGCGACTACGCGCAGCGTCGCTGTCGAGCGTCCGCCGATCAGTATCGGCGGACGGGGTCGCTGGACGGGCTTGGGGTTGCAGAACGCTCCGGTCAGGTGGTGGTAGGTGCCGTCGAAATCGAAAGGCTCGGCCTCGGTCCACAACCGCCGGATGACCGTGCACGCTTCGGCGAGGCTCCCGACCGCGTGCGCGGAGTCGTAGAAGGGCAGGCCGTGTGCCTCGTATTCACGCCGGGCCACCGGATGGCCCGGCCGTGAGCCTGCGCCGATGCCGAAGTCGAGCCGCCCGCCGGAGACAACGTCGACGGTGGCAGCGATCTTGGCCAGCATCGCCGGCGGCCGGAAGCGGTTGCTGGTCACCATCACACCGAGGCGCAGCCGTTCGGTTTGCGCGGCGAGGGCGGACAGCAGTGTCCAGCCTTCGAAGGTCGGCCCGCCCGGATCGCCGCCGATCGGCATGAGGTGGTCGTAGAGCCACCCATGCTCGATCTGCGGGATCGTCTCCGCCTCTTGCCAGACTCGCTGAACCTCGCGATAGCTGACCTGTGACGGGGCTGTCATGATCCCGAACTGCGGTGCGGTCGGGTGCGACATGGTTCCGGTGGTCCTTCCGTCTTCGTCCGCGGCGACCTGCGGCTGGTTCTCCGCTCTGGCATAATGACAAGCGGAACACTGCTCCGATGAGCATACGGAACGACGCTCCGATTTTGCAAGCTGGCCGAGAGGAACCCGCACCATGCCCGAGGTCGATGAGCAGGCCGGGCGAACGTCTCGGCGGAAACGTGCCGACGCCCGGCGCAACGAACAGACCCTGCTCGACGCCGCCGCCAGCGTGTTCGTCACCTCTGGCGTCGATGCGCCGGTACGCGACATCGCGGCAGCGGCCGGCGTCGGGATGGGCACGATCTACCGGCACTTCCCGACCCGCGCAGACCTCGTCATCGCCGTCTACCGCCACCAGGTCGACGCCTGCGCCGACGCCGGGCCAGCCCTGCTGGCAAGCAGCAGCACACCGCATGCCGCGCTGACGCAATGGATCGATCTCTTCGTTGACTTCCTGGTCACCAAGCACGGACTCGCCGCGGCGCTGCAGTCCGACAGCGCCCGCTTCGAGACTCTGCACGCCTACTTTCTCGACCGCCTCGTGCCCGTGTGCGAGGGGCTGCTCGGCGCGGCTGCGGCCGCCGGCGAGATTCGGCCCGGAATGGGTGCCTACGAGCTGCTGCGCGCGGTCGGCAACCTGTGCGTCGGGGCCGACGGCGACACGCACTACGACGCGCGGCGCATGGTCCGGCTGCTTATCGCCGGGCTACTTCAACCCAGCCCGGCCAGCCAGTGACAGAACGCGTCGATCAACGACCGGGAATGGGCGGGTCCGGTCAGGTCAGGCGGAACAGGGCTTCCGCGTTCCCCGCAGGCGATCTTAGAGCGGTCCGCCGGGCTGAAGCTTGACGCGTTCACCAGCGCCTCGGACGCCGACATCGCACGCGTCGCCCGGCCATGGGTGACCACCGAAATCGATCCCGCCCCGGCACAGCACTCTCGGACATCGACGCAGGCTGGCTGAATCTCATCCGCGGACTCTCCGGGGATTAGCAGCGCGGAGTACGCGATCCGTTGACACCTATGATTACTAGGCATAGAGTCACTTGGTATGAACAGGGAACGGCTGAAGGGCAACCTCGATCTGCTGCTGCTGTCCGTGCTTGCCGCCGGGCCGGGGCATGGGTACGCGATCATCTCGGCGCTGCGTGAGCGCAGTGGTGGCACGTTCGATCTGCCGGAGGGCACCGTGTACCCGGCGCTGCACCGGCTCGAAGACGCTGGGCTGCTGGCCAGCTCGTGGGCTGATGTGAACGGGCGGCGGCGGCGCGTCTACGGGCTGACTGACCGGGGAGCGGAAGCCCTGGCCTCCGAGCAGGCAGAATGGCGCAGATTCACCGTCGGCGTTCAGGCCGTGGTGGGGTGGCCGGCATGAGCGACCCACGCGACCTGATTGAGGCATACCTCAGTGATCTGGGGGCTCGCCTTGAGCTCGCTCCGGAGGAGGCCGAGCTCGTCGTGGCCGAGGCCGAGGATCACCTGCGCGAGACCGTTGCATGCGGGCTGGCCACCGGGATGAGCGAGCATGAGGCGCAGCTCGCTGCGATCTCGGCCTTCGGGTCGGTTGCTGCGGTGGTACGCGCGCACGCGTCCCGGCCGGCCGGCTTCATCAGAGGCAGGACGCCAGCGGCCATCCTCGGCGACCTGATCCTGGCGGGCTGGAAGCTGGCGGGCACCGGGCTGATCGCGGTCGGCATCAGCGGGCTCGTCGTGTTGGTCATGAACCTCGCGGCCGGCCGCGCGTTCACCGGCCAGGCCCCGGCCGGCGTGTCATTCCAGAAGACCGACTGCGCTTACTGGATGAGCCTGTGGCCGGGCGCGCATACCTGTGCCACTGCCCACATGCTCGAGGCCAGCAGTGACGCGGTCGCTTTGCGGGTCGCAGCCGGGGTGATGGGGGTTGCTCTGCTCGTGCTCTACAGCATCGTCCGTTACGTGCAGCGGCGGCGCGGGCAGGGCCCGGTCGTCGTGCTGGCCGGCTACTTCCCGCTGCTGGCCGCCGGCGTCTTCAGCGTCGGCGCGTTCGGGCTCGCCCTTGCCCAGCTCACCGGCATCGCGATCACCCAGGGACCCGGCGCCTACCTCAGCGGCGCCATCGTCGCGGCGGCTGCAGCCGCTTGGCACGGCCGCGACGCTCGCCCGGCGATCCAGCACCTGACGCGCGGATGGTCGGACTACGCCGGCGCCCGGTAACCCCTAAGGGCCGACTCCAGCAACTGCACGCCGGCCCGCGCGCCGGACAGCCCATCCGCACGAGCACACCCAGGCAAGTCCGGGGCCGGCATCAGGCCGGGCCCCGGACCGGTCATGCCAACGAACTGGAGCGAATCATGATCGATACCGTCGCCGTTGCCGTGCACGGGCTCAGCAAGAGCTACGGTCGACGTCGCGCCATCGAGGGCGTCAGCTTTGAGGTCGAGCGCGGGCAGATATGCGGGTTGCTCGGACCCAACGGCGCCGGAAAGACGACCACCATGCGCGTGCTGGTGGGTCTGTCACGGCCCGATCACGGCACCGCGCGGCTGCTCGGCGAGCCGACCCGGCTCGCCGCCGGGGTGCTCGCCAGGGTCGGCGTGGCCATCGACGGTCCGGCCTTCGTTCCGCACCTGAGCGGCCGTCGCAATCTGGAGCTGGCCTGGCGGGCAGGTAGCCGGCGCTGGCCTCCACCCGCGCTCGAGACGAGCCTGGAACTAGCCGGGCTCGGCGAGGCTCTCGACCGGAAGGTCAAGGGCTACTCGATGGGCATGCGACAGAGGCTTATGCTCGCCCAGGCGCTCATGGGCGCCCCTGAGGTGCTCATCCTCGACGAGCCCGCCAACGGGCTCGACCCTGGCGAAGTCCGCGCGCTGCGCCAGCACATGAGCCGGCTCGCGGCGGGCGGCGCGGCCATTCTCATCTCAAGTCATCTGCTTGCTGAGATTGAGCTGCTCGCGACGCATTGCGTGGTCATGGACGAAGGCGCGGTGATCACGGCGGGGAGCCTGGAGGACCTGCTTGGCACCGGCTCATATGAATTCGACGTCGATGACACCCGCCGAGCCGAACAGGCACTGCGCGCGGTGGACGGCGTGGAATCGGTCGGCACGCACGGCGCACAACTCGTGGTCTGCGCGCCGGGCCGCGAGGTGACCGAGCTCAACCAGGCGCTGGTCATGGCGGGTGTAGGCGTCGCGGCCGTGCGCTCGAAGCGAAGTCTCGAAGAGGTATTCCTCGGATTGGTGGAGCGGAACAATGCTGCGGATTGAACTGACCACGCAACTGCGGCGGATGCGGAGCCTGATGCTGTTCGCCGCGCTCGCGGGCATCGTGGTGATCGCCGGGGTGACCGAGGCGTCTAAAGCCGGCGGCCGGGGCGGCCCGGCGACGTTCTCCGCGCTGAACTTCGCCGAATCCGGCCTGAACTTCATGGATCCGGTGTTGTTCGGCCTGGTCATCGCCATGCTCGGCGCCATCATCGGCGGCTCCGACCGCGACTGGGGCACGCTGCGGTACCTGTACACGCGGCCGGTGAGCCGGGCGCGGCTTGTCGCGGGCAAGTGGTGGGCGCTGGTGGTGTGCTGTGTCTTGACCGTCGCCGTCTTCCTCGGGGTGTCGGTGCTCACCGGCCTTGTCGTCTTCGGATGGCATCCCTTCCACCGCAGCGGCAGCGGCCACCTGTCCGCGGCCGCGGCCGCCGGCGCAGTGCTCGGGGCGGGCGGCTACGTGATCGTCTGCCTGCTGAGCGTCGGATCCATCGCACTTGCCCTGGGCCTGCTCCTGCCCAGGTCCGCCGAGGCGCTGGGGATCAGCCTCGCCTTCCTCGTGGGCTCCGCCGTCCTCGACAACGTCAGCACCCTGCACGCCATCATCGCCGTCCTGCCCGTGCACTACTGGCTGCGCTGGACCAGCCTGTTCCAGGGCGGGGGCCGCGGGCTCGCTCTCGGCCTGGCCGTGCAGGCCGCCACCGTGGCGGTTGTCATGGCGACCGCCTGCGCGGTCCTCGCCCGCCGCGACCCGGCAGCGTGAACGCGCGGGCTAGCCGGGATTCGTGATCTGCTCGTAGAGGCGGCCGGCGGCGGCGTGCATCTCGTCCGTCATGGTGGTGCTGCCGGTGTGGCCGGAGTCTTCGACGATGATGAGTTCGGCACCGGGCCAGGCGCTGGCGAGCTCCCACGGGGTGCAGGCGCCGCCGCTGAGGTCGTTCCGGCCGTGGATCAAAACGCCAGGGATGCCGGCCAGCTTGCCGGCCTCGCGGATCAGCACGCCGTCCTCGAGGAAGCCGTCGTGCGCGAAGTAGTGCGAGCAGATGCGCACGAACGCCAGCTTCGCGTCGTCGGGCCGGTCGCTGTACGCGCCGGGGCTCCCGTTGCTTTCCTGCGAGATGACGGCGTCCTCCCATGCGGTCCACTCGGTCGCGGTCCGCGCCCGGACTTCGATGTCGGGGTCCTCCATCATCCGCGAGTATGCCTGAAGCAGGCCTGAGATCGGCGGAGCGATGTCCGTCGGCATCCGGTACGAATCCGTCAGCCCCGCGAAGTCCCGGAACCGGGCCCAGGCCTCCGGGAAGAACCGGCCGGCGCCCCGGTAGAGCCAGTCAAGCTCCAGCAGCCGCCTGGTCGAGGTCACGCTGAGCATGAGCATCCCGCTGACTCGCTCCGGATACCGCTCCGCGTACGCCAGCGACAACGTCACCCCCCACGACCCGCCGCGCAGCAGCCACTTCTCGACGCCAAGGTGGCCGCGTAGTTGCTCCATATCCTGCAGTAGGTGCTCGGTCGTGTTGAGGCTCATATCAGCCGCGGGGTCGCTCGCGTGCGGCAGGCTGCGTCCGCAGTTGCGCTGGTCGGAAATGATGATCCGGAACTTGTCGGGGTCGAACACCCTCCGGCTTCCCACAGTGCACCCCGACCCTGGACCGCCATGCACGATCAGCGCTGGCACGCCTTCGGGGTTCCCGCAGGTCTCCCAGTACACGAGGTTCCCGTCACCCGTGTCCAGCAGGCCGGCATCATAGGG